>NZ_CABPRH010000004.1:0-311205 GCF_902410085.1 Haloferax sp. KTX1
GTGTACGCAACGAGGCAACGAGTTGTTAAGCCCGCGAGCACTAACAGTCCAAGCCACATTCATACGCACTGAGACCCGAGAACGGGTCCAGGCGCAAACTGGATTGCACGTATACATTGGTACGACGGCCCGACCGATATTGGTATGGCAACGGTTCGATTCCGTTGATCGGTATTAAGGCGGCCAGAGCGGTGAGGTTCCACCCGTACCCATCCCGAACACGGAAGTTAAGCTCACCTGCGTTCTGGTCAGTACTGGAGTGAGCGATCCTCTGGGAAATCCAGTTCGCCGCCCCCACTCATAGAGCCCACTGGACTTCGGTCCAGTGGGCTTTTTTCATTTATAGCGAGCGGAGCGCCGCTCGCACGCACACACTCAGAGCGACCGCATTCCGGTCGCGTCTCCCTCGTCGTTCGAGAGTGACAACGCTCTACGCTCTCGCAGCGCGGGGTGCCTCCGCTGGCACCCCGAATACGACGTGAGGGGGGTTCCGATGCGGCCCGGTCAGTCGTTCGGTGTGAAACTCGGCGAAATCGACAGACGAAGGCCCGATTTCGAACGCGTTGATTGGGGTGAAATTCAGCGAAAACCGGGGTTACGATTGTCCCCTTTTACCGTATCGGGGCCAGAAGGGAGGCTTGCATGCGCGGCAGCAAACACCTTACCGTAGTCATGGTCGTTGCGATGCTCGCCGTCGCGATGGTCCCCGGGACCGTCGGTGCAGCGAGTACCGATGCCCTCCATGTCGGCGTCACGCAGGACGCCGACACGGGCGACGCGACAGTGACCGTGACACGGAACGAGACGGCCGTCGAGAACGCGACGGTCGTCGTCGAATCGAGCGGTAACTACGCCGGGAACGGAACGTACGCGACGGGCGCGAACGGCACCGTCGACCTCCCCAACCCGCAGGAACGCGTGAACGCGACGTTCACCGTCACCGAGGGGAACAACACGACTAGCACGTCCGTCGTCCTCGTCCCGCTCGACGACTCGCTCGACGTGTCCGTCGAGACCGACGACGCCAACGACACGCTCACTGCAACTGTCACCCAGTACGGTGACGCCGTCGAAGGTGCGTCCGTCATGGTCAACGGGACCGACTACGCCGACAACGGGACGTACGAGACGGATGCGGACGGCACCGTCGAGGTCACCGAGCCGACGACCACGACGAACCTGACGTTCGTCGCGATGGAGGGTGACCTCACCGCCGAGACGACGGTCGCAGTCGAGGGCGACGACCTCTCGGTCTCCGCCGAGGTTGACGACGCCAACGACACGGTCGTCGCGACCGTCACGCAGGACGGCGAACCCGTCGAGAACGCGTCGGTTCAGGTCAACGGGACCGACTACGCCGATAACGGAACGTACGAGACGGACGCGAACGGCACCGTCGAAGTCGCAGAGCCGACGACCACGACGAACCTGACGTTCGTCGCGACCGCCGACGGCCTCACCGCCGAGACGACGGTCGCCGTCGAGGCTGACGACCTCAACGTCTCCGTCTCGCAGGACGGAAACGAGTCGGTCACCATCACCGTGACCGAGGACGGCGAACCCGTCGAGAACGCGTCGGTCGCGGTCGACGGGAACTACACGGACGCGGGCGAGTACGAGACGGACGCGAACGGTACCGTCGACCTCATCTCGCCGCTGCAGACCGTCACGGTCGACGTGACCGCCGAGTACGACGGTCTCTCCGCCGAGACGACCGCCACCCTGCAGGGTGAGGTCGCCGCGGAAGACCCGTTCGGACAGCTCGTCAGCAGTTTCGTCGAGCGTCTCAAGGACACGGGTAGTGACGGTCCGCTCGGACAGGCCGTCTCTGACTTCGTGACCGAGAACAACCCGGGTAACGCGGACGACAAGCGCCCGGATCACGCCGGTCCGAAGAACAGCGACGACGCTGACGACGACGAGGACGCCCCCGGGAACTCCGCCAACGCCAAGAACGGAAACGGTGGCGGCCCGCCGGACCACGCCAACAACGACAAGGTGAGCGACGAGGAAGACCAGGAGAGCGACGACGATGAGACCGAGACCGCGGACGACTCCTCGGACGACTCTTCGGACGACGACGAATCGAACGACGACGAATCGAACGACGACGAATCGAACGACGACGAATCGAACGACGACGAATCGAACGACGACGAATCGAACGACGACGAATCGAACGGCAACGGCAACGGCGGTGGCCCGCCGGACCACGCCAACAACTAACTAATCGGACACGGATTCCCCACGCATCGAGCGTGGGCTTGGGTTTCAGCCGTCCGCGTCCGGGCGGGTACTGTGGGTCAGAGGCACCCCATCCCACTACGCCCCCGACCGTTCTGTCAGAGCCTGACGGTCGGGTTACTCACTCGCCCGACGCGATTTTTTCTATCGAAACGTCACCGAGCGCGCCGACGAGCGCCGGGTCGACGTCGAACCGTCGAACCGCGAGCCGTGCGCCCGCGACCACGAGGTCGTCGTCGACGCGGGCGGGCGCGCCGCTCGGATACCACGCCGAATCGTCGGACGCGCGGACGCTCGACCGGAGCGACTCGCGGAGGCGACGGTGTGCGAACAGCGTGGAGACGAACGCGAGCGACGCCGCGAGCGTCACGCCGCCGTCGTCGAACGCCGCGTCGGTCGCTTCCGTTCTGGCCGTTTCGAGCGCGCCGGCGACGGCCAGCGACTGCCGCGCGTGGTCGTCGTCGGTGAGCGCGCGGCTGAGTGCGGCGTCCTGAATCTCTCGAATCGCGGTCTCAGTCGTGGGTTCGGTCATCTGACGCTGAGTCGGGTCACGCCCCGTCGAGCGGCGGCACGCGGAGGGAGTGGTCGACGACGGTCTCGTCTGGGCGGAGCGTCACCGTGCCGAGGAATACCGTCTCGCCCTCGTCGGCGTTGGTCGCGACGGTCTGGAGCGTCGCCCGCTGGTCGAGTTGTTCCCACGTGACGCGTTCGACGAGGCGCTGGAACGCGTCGGGGTCGGTCCATCCGGAGTCGATGTCGGACGGGACGTTGACCACGAATCGGAGTTCGGTCTCGGTGACGTGGATGCCGACGCGGAACGTGTCCGCGTCGGTCGTGTCGCCCGGCGAGGGGTCGGTGGCCGCCGCGTCGGAGTCCGTGTTCGACGCGGGCGCGGGTTCGCTCGCCGTCTCGTCGGGGTCGGTCATGCCCGGCAGTCGGGGACCTGAAGACAAAGATGCACCGGACGTGAGCCGAAGGGACCGAACCCGGACGCGGAACGGCCGTCGGTTCGCGGGTGCAACTCTGCTCTCACCCGCCGCGAACTCGCCGACGGAGTCGCGTCCCCGGCGCTCGAACCCGGGAGTCGAGTGTGGGGAACCGCCCAGCTCGGCCCCGCTAGCGTGTGAATTTCACGCACAGCGAGACGAACGTCGAACGGTTATTAGCGTTCGAGACACCAGTCCGACCAACGAATGAGTTACAAGATCGGTCTCGTCGGGAAACCGTCCGTCGGGAAGTCGAGTTTCTTCAACGCGGCGACGATGAACGACGTGCCCGAGGGCGCGTATCCGTTCACGACCATCGACCCCTCAATCGGCGAGGCGTACGTCCGCGTCGAGTGTGCGGCCCCGGAGTTCGACGAGTCGTGTACGCCCTCGGTCGGCTACTGCGACCACGGGATGCGGTTCGTTCCGGTCAAACTCGTCGACGTGGCGGGGCTCATCCCCGGCGCGCACGAGGGGAAGGGCCTCGGAAACCAGTTCCTCACCGACCTCAACGAGGCGGACGTGCTCGTCCACGTCGTCGACTTCTCCGGCGAGACGGACATCGAGGGCGAGGCGACGGAGGGCCACGACCCACGCGAGGACATCGACTTCCTCGAAAACGAACTCGACATGTGGTACCTCGGCGTCTTAGAGAAGGGTATCGACCGCTACCGCTCGGGCTACCACGGCGAGGACAAGGACATCGAGGTCGACCTCGCGGAGCAGATGTCGGCGTTCAAGACGAACAAAGACGAGATCAAGCAGATCATCCTCTCGCTCGGCCTAGAGCTCGACCCCGACGAGTGGGACGACGCGGACAAGGAGTCGCTCGCCCGCGAGATTCGGAAGCGGACGAAGCCCATCATCATCGCGGCGAACAAGATGGACAAGCCCGTCTCCCAGGAGAACTACGAGGAAATCACGGCGGACCCCGACTACGAGCACCTGACGTTCGTTCCGACCTCGGCGCACGCGGAGAAGGCGCTGAAGAAGGCCGCCGAGGGCGGCGTCGTCGACTACCGCCCCGGCGACGACGATTTCGATATCGTCGGCGACGTGAGCGACGAGCAGGAGGTGGGTCTCGAACAGATTCGCGGGTTCGTCACCGAGTTCGGCGGCACGGGCGTCCAGCAGTCGCTCGAAAACGCGCTGTTCGACGTGATGGGTGCCATCGCCATCTTCCCCGGGAGCGCGAACGGAAAGAGCGACTCGCAGGGCGTCTTTCGGGATTGCTTTATCCTCCCCGAGGGCTCGACGACCGAGGACTTCGCGTACCACCTCCACTCGGACATCGGCGACGGCCTCCTCCACGGCATCGACTGCCACTCGAAGCGGCAAATCGGGTCGGACCACGAACTCACACACCGCGACGTGGTCGAAATCGTCTCGACGAACTGACTCTCTCGGACGCCAACCGCAACACCGTTATATCCGTGGCTGTAGCACCCGGGTATGGGTGAGGCCGAAACGACGGCCGCGACACTCGACGTCGAGATTGGTGGACTCGGCGGCGAGGTGACGCTGGCCGACTTGTTCCCGTCGTCGTGGGTCGAGTCGCATTGTCAGGCTGCATCGATCAGTGAATTTCTCGAAGAGAGCGGGTTCGCGGTCGAAGATCAGGACTCCTTCGAGTCGATACCGCCCCACGAGTGGGACCGGTACGTCGAGTCGAACACCGAGTTCGACGACTGGCAGGGGATGCTCTCCGCCGGCGTCGAGCGCTACGTGCTCGAACAGGCGAGGACCGGCGGACGGGCGGCCGATACGGCCGACGAGGTCGAAACGGTCGACGAAGTCGATACGACCGACGGAAGCGATTCGGCGGACACCGAGGTGGAAGACTCCCTCGAAGCCGGCGTCTGAACGCGCGGGCTGCACCGGGAGACGGGGGCTCCGGTTCGGGAGGGACTGCTTGCTACGCGCTGTCTTCGACGAGCGCCGCACCGCGTGCGAGCGCATCGTCCCACCAGTCACGTTCGCGAGCGTCGGCGGCGGACAGCGGCGCGTCGGGGTCGTCGGGTCGGTCGCCGAGGTCGAGACTCCACCACTCCACGTCGTGCCATGCGCCGTCTTTGTAGCCGACGCGCTCGAAGTTGCCGACGCGCTCGAACCCGAACGACTCGTGGAAGGCGATGCTCGCGGGGTTCGGCGTCGTGATGACGGCGACCGCGGAGACGTAGCCCTGTCGTTCGAGCAGGTCCAAAAGCGCCGTGTAGAGACCGCGAGCGACGCCGCGGCGCTGGAAGTCCGGGCGGACGTAAATCGATGTCTCGACGGTCCACTGGTAGGCGATGCGCTCTCGTAACGCGCCGGCGTAGGCGTAGCCGGCAACCTCGCCGTCGAGTTCGCAGACGAGCCACGGGTAGTCGGTCTTCTGCTCCAGTTTCGCTTCGAGGTCCGCGACGCTCGGCGGGTCGTATGCGAACGAAATCGCGGTGTCTTGGACGAACGGCGCGTAAATCTCCCGAATCGCGGGGAGGTCGGACGGCGTCGCCGCGCGGAGACGGACAGTGACAGTCATGACACAGGTGGGGTCGCGCGGAGAGAAAGAGGCGACGATGGCGGCGGGCCTCGCGGGTGCGGCCGGTCCTGCGTGCGAGGCGGTCTCGTGAGCGGGGGGCGCTCAGTCGCTCGTGGGTGCCGCGTCGAGGCCGTCGGCGACCGCCTGCGCCCGCTCGCGGATGTCGTTGGCGTCCGCGCGGACGTGTTCGCCCCCGTCGTAGAGCACGTCGCCGTCGACCATGGTGAACACCACGTCGTCGCCGTGGGCGGCGAACACGAGATGCGACAGCACGTCGTGTATCGGCGTCGCTCGCGTGCGGTCGGTATCGATGCCGACGATATCGGCGTTCCACCCCTCGCGGAGTGCGCCGACGCGGTCGAAGCCGGCGGCTTTCGCGCCGTTTCGCGTCGCCATCTCGAAGACGGTCGCGGCGGGCGTGCTCGTCGGGTCCAAGGCGTTGACCTTCTGGAGGAGGCTGGCCTGCCGCATCTCGGTGAAGGGGTCGAGCGTGTTGTTACACGGCGGGCCGTCGTTGCCGAGCGCGACGTTGATGCCGCGGTCGAGGTAGTCCGGAACCGGCGCGATACCCGACGCGAGCTTCATGTTCGACGACGGGCAGTAGGTGACGTGCGTGCCGGTCTCGGCGAGCACCTCGCGCTCGGACTCGTCGGTGTGGACGCAGTGGGCCAGCACCACGTCGTCGCCGGTGATGCCGACCTCGTCGAGCCAGTGGATGTTGCGCATGCCCGTCTCCGCCTCGACGGTGGCGATTTCGTCGCGGTTCTCGCTCGCGTGGGTGTGGATGCGGACGCCGTCGTAGCGGTCAGCGAGTTCGCGGACGCCACGCAGACACGCCTCGGAGCAGGTGACGGCGAACCGCGGCGTGACGGCGTACCGGATGCGGCCGTCGAAGCCGTCGTGATAGCGCTCGATGAGGCGCTCGGACTCGTCGAGGCCGGCGTCGGTGTCTTCCTGTAACCCCTCGGGCGCGTTCGTGTCCATGAGCACCTTCCCGATGCGCCCGCGGATGCCCATCTCGCCCGCGGCTTCGAACGCCTCTTCGGCGTGTCGGACAGAGAGATGGTCGACGACCGTCGTCGTCCCGGACTCGATGCATTCGAGGTAGCCGAGTTCGGCGGCGACGCGCATCCCCTCGGCGTCGAGGCCGGCCTCCATCGGGAGCACGTGGTCGAACAGCCAATCCAAGAGTTCGGTGTCGTCGGCGATACCGCGGCCGAGCGACTGCACGGAGTGAACGTGCCCGCCGACGAGTCCGGGCGCGACGATACCGAACTCGCGTCGCTCGTGGTCGGGGTACGCGTCAACGAGGTCCGCGTGCGCTCCGACCGCGACGATGCGGTCGCCGTCGACGACGACGGCACCCTCTTCGATGATGGTGGCCGCGTCGGCGACCACCGTTCCCGCGAGTAACATCCTCGTGCGGGTAGACGACCGGTCGTGAAATAGGTGGTGACCCGGTCGCCGTCCGAGGTTGGTTGGAGTGAGCGGGTGCGGTCGGTGGTGGAGCGGGGACGGTCGGAACCGGTCCCCGCGAGCGAGCGGCCCGCGCGACCGTACGTTCTCGAATCGCGGGTGGGCCCCGCGTCTGCCGTGTCGCACCGGCGTCCGCTCGCCGCGTCTTCCAGTCCGTGCCAAACACCCCTCACGATTTCGTTAGCACCTGCTAACTCCGGTCGGGGAGGTGGTGACGAAGACGAACATAGCCCGGAAAAAGCCTGGAAAACGACAGATGTCGGATTAGTACATGCTAAGTCACTCCGCGACAGAACGAAGACCCAATGCGCGAGTTCGAATTCGTCGTTCGCTTTTCGGAGGGGACCGACGAACTGATGGACCTGTTTTACGAGTACCCGAGTCTGCGCTCCCGGTCGTCGGTCTGTTCGTCCACCGAGGACGTGATGTGGCGAGTCGACCACGTCGTCGGCACGCCGGAGGCGCTGTCGGCGTTCGAGGGGGTGTTCACCGACGAGACGCGGTGCAACGAGTGCCTCGACGCCCCCGACTGTCACACCCACCGCGACTACCACGTCCTCGACCGCTCGGACAACTCGATGACCGTCTACACCTACCGCGAGGAGGTGAGCGACTGCCACTCGATTCCCCGGTACGTCCTCGAACACGTCGGTCCGGGCGTCATCTTCGAGTCGTCCCGCCGCGCGGGCGCGTACCGCTGGCGCATCCTCTACCCCGGCGACCACCCGCTCGGCGAACTGTACGAGACCATCGAGGCGCAACTCAGGGAGGGACTGCAACTGGACGTCGAACACCTCACGAACGCCGGCAACTGGGACGCCGAGGCGCGCATCGCGGCGGACCTCTCGGCGGCCCACTGGGAGGCGCTCGAAACCGCCGTCGAACACGGCTACTACGAGCGCCCGCGAAAGGTGACGGTCGAAGACCTCAGCGACGTGCTCGACGTGCCGCGCTCGACGGTTCAGTACCGACTGCGAACCGCCGAAGACCTCGTGATGTCGCAACTCGGCGACCCGGACGCGTAGCCGGCGGAGAGTACGCTCGCTGTCGCTCGAAGTTCGGGATTGAGAGAAGTGCTCCGTCAGGGATTCGAACTCACTCGCAACGCTCCGCGTTGCTCGTTGCTCGAACCCTTCGTCGCATTTCGGAACCGAACACGCTCGCTGTCGCTCGAAGTTCGGGATTGAGAGAAGTGCTCCGTCAGGGATTCGAACCCTGGTCATCACCGTGAGAGGGTGATATGATTGGCCGGACTACACCAACAGAGCACGTTGGTACATCCTTTCGTATTGCTCGTGATTGTAAAAGGTTGTCGCTTCAAATCGGGTGTGATACCGACTGCCGTGTTGCGATTAGACGACTCGCTCGCCCTCGCGGTACACCTGCCGGACCGTCCGCCACGCCCCCGCGTCCTCGGTCGGGTCGGCGTCGAGTACCACGAGGTCCGCGACGTAGCCCTCGGCGACGTTCCCCACGTCGTCCAGTCCGAGGAGGTCCGCGCCGCCGACGGTCGCGGCTTCGAGGGCCTCGGCGGGCGACAGTCCGTACTCGACGAGCAGTTCCATCTCGCGGAGCGCGTTCTCGCCGTGGTCGTTGAACGGCGTGCCCGCGTCGGTTCCCATGGCGATTTTGACGCCGGCGTCGAGCGCGTGGTCCCACGCGCCTTCGAAGCGCTCGGCGGCGTCTTCGGCCTTCGCGACCGCCTCGGGCGGGATGCCGGCCTCGACGCCCGCCTCGACGATTTCGCGGACGGCCGAGGCCGTCGGCACCCAGTACGTGCCGTGTTCGACCATGAGCGCCGCGGCCTCCTCGTCCATGAACATCCCGTGTTCGACGCTCGAAATCCCCGCGCGGGCGGCGTTCTTGATACCCGCCTCGCCGTGGGCGTGGGCGGCGGTCGGGACGCCCTTCGCGCTCGCGGCGTCGACGAGGGCTCGAATCTCCGCTTCCGTGAACTCGGGCGCGCCCGTGACCGCGCCGGTGGTGAGGACGCCGCCGGTCGCCATGCACTTCACCACGTCTGCGCCGCGTTTCAGCTGCTCTCTGGCGGCCTTGCGAACCTCGTTCGGGCCGTCGGCCTCCCGGCCGAACCAGTGGCCGTGGCCGCCGGTCATGGTGACGTTCTCCCCGGCGGCGAGCACCCGCGGCCCGTCGAGTTCGCCGTCGGCGACGGCGGCCTTCGCGCTCGTCGCGAGGTCGCCGGGCGAACCGAGGTCGCGGACGGTCGTGACGCCCGCCGCCAGCGTCTTCCGGAGGTTGGCCGCGGCCCGATAGCAGGCGCGTTCGACCGGTTCGGACTGGTAGGCGGCCACGTCGGGACGGCCGTCCATCATGAGGTGAACGTGGGCGTCGACGAGCCCCGGCGCGACGACCGAACCCGAGAGGTCCCGCGTCTCGCCTTCCGTCTCGTCGCCGACGGACGCGATGCGCCCGGTCGACTCGTCTATCACCACGTTCGCCTCGCGGGCCCCGTCGGCGTCGACGACCCGCACGCCGGTCAGCGTGAACATGCCTCTCTCAACCGAGGCAGACGACGTAAAGCCGCGGGTGTCGGCGAGGTGGAACCGCCCGACTGCGGGGCGTTCGAACGCGACGGAAAACTGACCGATTCACTCGGGGACGACGTCGCCGACGGTGACGACGTCGCCGACGGACAGCGTCTCGCCCCACGACGACTCCGGGACGGCGGTGTTGACCATGAGTCGGAAGTCGTGGTCGAACCAGTCGCCGCCGGACCACTCGGGGAGCGTCTCCCGGCGCTTCGTCATGAACGTCGTCCGGAAGTCGGGCGTCTCCTCGCCCGTGTCGGGGTCGCGGCTCGGGACGACACAGCGCTGGCAGGGGTTGACGCCCTCGAAGGCGACCCCTCCGACGCTGAACTCGACGACCCTCCCGCGCCGGTCGAACAGGTGGTCCTCCCAGAACGGTTCGGTCGCGTCGAGGACGAGGTTCGGCCGGAGGCGACGGCGCATCTCGCCGTCGTCGACGCCGTCGAACCACGAGGCGACCGCGTCGAGCGTCCCGGTCGAGATGACCGTCGGGCCGCTGGCCTCGGTGTCGTCGGGGAACCCCCCGGCGGGGTCGCGGCGGAGTTCGACCGGGTAGCCGAAGTACGCCGAGAGCCAGCCGTCGGCCTCGTCTATCGGGCCGTCGTAGTCGTCCATCTCGGGGGCCGAGAGTTCGACCGTGCCGTCGGCGAGCGAGACGGCGCTTCGGATGCGGTGGACCGCCCGCTCGCGCTTCCCGTTGACGTACTCGCCGTCCTCGTCGAACATCGCGTACTCGCGGTCGCCGCGGAGCCCGCCGTTCTCGACGATGTCGGCGGCGTCGACGAACTCGGCGTCGAGCGACTTCACCGGATACACCGCGATGCGGTCGAGCGTCACGGCCGCCGCGCCGGCGGTCGTCGTCGCCCCCGTCTCGGCCGTCGCCGACGGGCCGTCGTCAACCGGGCTCCCGTCTGTCATCTACTCCTCGCTTTCGCCCGTCTCGTCCGCGTCGTCGGCCTCGTCGTCCGCGGTCGCGTCGGCGAACAGCTCGGCGATGGTCTCCTCGTCGACGATTTCGTAGCCCGCCTCGGAGACGGTGACGAGGTTCAGCTCGTCGCTTTCGATTTCGTCGTCGGCCGCGACGAGCGCCTCGACGGCGAGCGCGAGGCCGTCTTCGAGCGACAGGTCCTCGGCGTACCCGTCTTCGAGGGCGGCCTGTACGTCCTCGCGGTGGCCGCCGATGGCGACCGCCTTCCACTCCTGGGGCGTCCCGGACGGGTCGGTCGCAAAGAGGCGACCCGAGCCGTTCTCGACGCCGCCGATGAGGAGCGACGCGCCGTAGGGGCGGGTGCCGCCGGACTGCGTGCTCTCTTGGATGTTGTCGGTGATAGTCTTCGTGAGCGTCTCGACGCCGATGGGCTCGCCGTAGCGCAGGTGCTCGCGCTGGGCGGTCGTCCGCGCGAAGTCGACGAGCTTCCGCGCGTCGGCGACGTGGCCGGCCGTGGCCGCGCCGAGCGCGTCGTCGAGCTTGTGCAGTTTCTCGATGCTTTCGGCTTCCATGAGGTCCGACGGGGTCGACCGGAGCGCCGCCAGCACGACGCCGTCGGCGGTGCGGACGCCGAGCACCGGCGCGCCGCGCTTGACGGCTTCGCGGGCGTACTCGACCTGATAGATGCGACCGTCGGGAGAGAAAAGCGACGTCCCGCGGTCGTAGGCCTGCTTGTCGTTTCGGTTCATCGTGCGACCTCCTCGCTCGCGTCGGCGGCGTTCGTCATTACTCTCTGGTCAGTCCCGGAGGCGGAAAAAGCCTCCACACCCGGCAGCGGTGTGGGGTTCACTCTCGAATCGGCGGCCGTCCCGCGAACGCACGGCGATTCGGAGGCGTAGCTCCTCGGGGCTACTCCTCTATCACGGCCGCGTCGGGTGCGTTCCGCTTGACGCTCTCGATGCCCTGTTTCGCCTTCTGCTTCGACGCGTAGCCCTCGCCCGAGTCGGCGAGGATGTTCCCGTTGTCGTGGACGAGCCGCCATCGGTACTTGTCCGCCGCGTCGACGAACACCTCGAAGTGCGCCTTGCTCATACCGTGAAATTGCTGTCAACGAACAAAAGTGTACTTGCGAGCGTCGCGGCGGATGCGTCGGCCCGATCGCCTCAGGCGGCTTCGGGTTCGAGCGACTCGGCGTCGACTTCCAGCAGTCGCGCCTCGCAGTCGTCACAGCGGACGGCGAGCACTTCCCACGACCGGCAGCACGACTCGGCGGTCTCCGAGCCGAACCGGACGTCGCCGCCGCAGGTCGGACATCGGTCGAGGTAGATGCGGACCCCCCTCGCCAGCGCGCTCCGCTGCTCGGCCGTCAGGCGGTCCCAGTCGTCGAGGCGACCGTCGAGGGCGGCGTCGGCGGCCACGTCCGCGACGAGCGCGCCGTCCGACTCCCATGTGCCGAGTGTTGTGCCGTCGGCCATCGCCACGACCCATCGGCTCCGAGCCCGGGATTCGAGCGTGACGTCGGCCTCGTCGACGCCGGTCATGCGGGCGAGCCACCGTCGCGCGACGTCCTCGTCGGTGCGCGAAATCTCGTCGTTCCACGCCGATTCGAACGCCGGTGCGAGGCGGAGTTCGTCGCCGCTGTCGTCCAACTCCAACGCGCCGGCGTCCATCAGGGCCGCCTCCACGTCGAACGCCGCGGCCGACGCGCCATCGCCGTCTAACTGCCCCGCTTCGACCTCGTCGCCCGTCGGTTCGGCGGCGTCGTCACCGGCGGCCGGCGCGGGTGCGGCGGCCCCGACGCGGGCCGGCGTCGGCTCCTTGTCGAACCACCGGAGGACCCGGTCGGGGAAGTACGTCTTCGTGAGCGTCGGCGTGCCGGGAATCAGGTAGCCGCGGAAGTAAATCGCCCCCGCGAAGAGGGCGAACGAGACGAGCGCGAGCGGCGGCCACGCGACGCCGAGCAACAGGCTCAACGCGGCGGCGATGACGACGTTCACGACGGTACACGGGGTACACCGGTTCTCGCCGGTGTACTCGGGTTGGCGGAGTCGGTCTGCGAGTGTCGAGGTTGTCATGGCGGGCGGGAAAGCTTCGTTCCCTCCTATGAGGTCGTTCGCGTCAATAAAGCTACTCGTGACACGTCGCGGGGAACGCGGGTCGTTCACGAGTGGCGCCGCGAGACGCGACGCCCGGCGTCTCAGCGCGTCGGCCGCTTGAACACGAGCGCCGTCTGCCCGCTGTTCGCGCCGGCACCGCGCGAGTCGGAAATCGTGTCCACGAGCTCCCACCCCTCGCCGCCGAGGGAGTTGAGGGCGTCTTCCATCGGCGCGGTATCGCCGCTGAACAGGCCGCCGTCGGCCGTGCGGACGATTTTGTACTCCCACTCGCCGCCGGGGGCGGTGGGGTCAGTCATCGGACTCCTCCGGGTCGCACTCGGCTCCACCGGCCGCGGCGGGGTCCCCGCGTTCCCGGCGCTCGTACGTGACGAACGAGAAGCCGTCGCGGTCGTCGCGGGCGGTCTCGACCCACTCCTCGCGGTCCCGTTCGGGGAACCGCGTGTCGCCCTCGTGAGCCGCGTCGAGTTCGGTGAGAATCAGCCCCGCCGCGCGGTCGAGGAACTGCTCGTAGACGGTCGCGCCGCCGACGACGTACACCGTTTCGACGCCCATCTCGGCGGCCGCGTCCTCGGCGGCGGCGACCGCGGACCCGACCGAATCGACCGCTTCGGCACCCTCGGGGAGGTCGAGGTCGCGGGTCGTCAGGACGACGCTGTGGCGGTCCGGAAGCGGGCCGTCGAGCTGGCGGGCGATGCTCTCGTAGGTCTTGCGACCCATCACGACCGGGTGACCGGTCGTCGTCCGCTTGAAGTGTTTGAGGTCCTCGGGGAGGTGCCACGGCATGTCGCCGTCGCGGCCGATGACGCGGTTGTCGGCGACGGCGGCGACGAGGACGAACCGGACCGCGGCGTCGGCGTCGGTGGCGACGTCGGCCGCGGGGTCGACGGCGGCCTCGGACTCGCCGGACTCCTCGCCGCTCATTCGGCCACCGCGAAGCGAATCCCGTCGGCCGGGTCGTAGTCGCGGAGGACGATGTCCTCGAACGAGAGTGCTTCGAGCGGCACGTCGGCCACGTCGAGCGTGGGGCGCTCGCGGGGTTCGCGCGAGGCCTGCAGGAGCAGTCCGGGAACGTGGTCGTAGTCCTCCTCGCCGTCGGCTTCCTCGGGGGCCGCGTCGAGGAGCCACTCGCGCACGTCGAGGTACCCTTCGGGGGACTCCACGTCGGCGAGGCGGGACTGGAGTTCGTCGAGGTGGTCGCCGTACCACGCGCCGCGTTCGCCCGTGCCGCAGTAGACGTGGGCGTCGACGATGGTGTGGGCGAACGACCCGAGTTCGAAGCCGGCGCGCTGGGCGACGACCTGCGCGAGGATGGCGTACGCCGCGAGGTTGAACGGGACGCCGAGCGCGATGTCGCCGGAGCGCTGGGTCAGGTGGAGGTTGAGTTCGTCGCCCTGCACGTTGAAGACGAACGTGTAGTGACACGGCGGAAGCGTCGAGACGGCCGCGTTCGCGGGGTGCCACGCGTTGATGACAAGCCGTCGGGAGTTCGGGTTCTCGTCGAGCGTGTCGAGGACGTACGCGAGCTGGTCGAACGTCCCCTCGTCGTTCATCCAGCGGTGGTCGTCGTCGGGCCACGCCTCGCCCGGTAGCCCCTCCTCTGGGACCGGGTAGCGCCGCCAGAACCGACCGTAGGCCGTGTCGAGGTGGCCCTCCTCGTCGGCCCACGCGTCCCAGATGCCCGTCTCCTCGCGGAGGGTGCGGATGTGCTCTTCGCCCGAGAGGTACCACAGCAGTTCGTGGATGAGCGAGTTCCAGCGGAAGCCCGAGAGGTCCTTGGTCGTGAGAAGCGGAAAGCCCTCCTGTAGGTCGACGGTGTAGTGCTTCGAGAAGCCCGAGATGGTGTCTACTCCGGTCCGATTGGGTTTGTGTCGCCCGGTGCCGAGAACGTCCGTCACGAGGTCGAGATATTGGCGCATGAGAGGTGCCCTGATTGGCTGTTGGTCGTGGTCGGACCATACTAAACTTCCCCGTATCAGCGCGGATTTCCGCGACGCCCACAACACCGAATACCCCGCTTTTCGTACCTGTGCCCATGATTCGCAACCTCGCAGGGGATATCCGGGCCTTCACGAGCAACGTCTTTCTCGTCGACGGCGAGACCACCGCGCTCGTGGACGCCGGCGCGAACTTCGACGTGGTGCCGAAGGTCCGGGAGGTCACCGACTCGCTCGACGCGGTGTACCTCACCCACACGCACCCCGACCACATCGGTAACGTGGACGCCGTCCGCGAGGCGTTCGACGTACAGACGTGGGGCTACGACACCGGCAACCTCGCCGTCGATAAGCGTATCGACGACGGCGAGCGCGTCCAAATCGGCGACGACGTGTTCGAGGCGGTCCACACACCGGGGCACAAGGACGACCACCTGTGCTTTTTCTCCCGCGGGTCGGGCGTCTGCTTCGCGGGCGACCTCGTCTTCGCCGACGGCGGGTTCGGCCGGACCGACCTCCCCGAGGGCGACCGCGGCGCGCTGGTCGAGAGCATCGACCGCCTGCGCGAGGTCGTCGGCGACGACCTGACCGAACTCCACACCGGCCACGGCCCGAGGGTCACGACTCGCCCGAGCGAGGACCTCGAACTCGCGGCGCGCGCGGCGCGGACGAGGTGAGTCGCCGCATCGACGTTACCGACGCCCCGAGGTACCGGTTTAGCGACTCGTGTAGCCGCCGTCGACGGTGAGCGCCTCGCCGGTCGTGAACGACGCGCCGTCGGAACAGAGCCAGACGACCGCGGAGGCGATTTCGTCCACGTCGCCGAGGCGGTTCATCGGGTGGAGCGACTCGATTCCCTTCCGGGCTTCGGGGTCGTCGAGGCCGCCCTCGCCGAGCAGTGGCGTGTCGATAAAGCCCGGACACACCGCGTTGACGCGGACGCCCTGTTCTGCGTACTCGATGGCCGCGCTCTTCGTCAGTCCGAGGACGCCGTGTTTCGCGGCGACGTAGTGGCTCGCGTTCGCGAAGCCGACCTTTCCGAGAATCGACGCCATGTTGACGACGACGCCCCCGTCGTCGTCGAGCATCGCGGGAATCTCGTGTCGCATCGACCGCCAGACGCCGTTGAGGTTCACGTCGATGACTTGTTGCCACTCGTCGGACGAGAGGTCGGCGGCCGGTTTCTGCGCGCCGCCGACGCCCGCGTTGTTGCAGGCGAAGTCGAGTCGGCCGTACTCCGAGACCGCCGTCTCGACCATCGCGGCGACGGCGTCGCCGTCCGTCACGTCCGTCTCGACGAACGTCGCCGTCCCGCCGGCCTCCTCGATGCGCGCGACGGTCTCCTCGCCGCCCTCGACGTTCACGTCGGAGACGACGACGCGCGCGCCCTCCGCGGCGAACGCCTCCGCCGTCGCGCGACCGATTCCAGAGCCAGCGCCTGTTACGACCGCGACTTCGGTGTCGAACTGAGCCATAGTACGATAGAGGGAACAACTACCTGACAGATAACCGTTTGTGCGAGTCTCACGCCGGGAGAACTCGCGGTCACCGAACCGCGCGACGAGGGGTGACGGTCGTTATTCCTCGTCTTCTTCGGGGACGGCGTCGGGGTGGAGGCCGAAGTAGCCCGGTTCGTCGCTCCGGGGGTCGTTGATGACGAAGTCCTCCTGATTGGCGACGATCCACGGAATCGTCCACTGGACGATGCGGTCTTCGGTCTCCTCGCTGAGGTCGTCCTGCGGCGACAACCCCTGCATCAGGCGGGCGATTTCGCCGACGGTGTACATGTAGTCGGGGTCGAGGATGTCGGCGGGTTCGTACAGCAGATACCCGTAGAGGGTGTCGAACTCGTCTTTCGGCTTGGGCATACCGCACGCTTCTCGGCCGACGGTCAAAACCCCGACGACAGCGGGCGACGCGCGGGGGAGACGACGGCACTGCGGCGGTGAGCGGCCCCGTGACGCCCGCACGAGCCTCCACGGACCCATGAGTAGGCTTATCATCCGTGCCGCGAGACCCGAAACGATGAGCGACGCCGCCGCACGACTCGTCGAGGCCTTCCGAAGCTTCGGCGGGGACGACCTCCGAGACCTCTGGGTCTTCGACCACCACGGGTACGAACACCTCTATCTCAGGGCGGACGTGTCCGATGCGCTCGAATGCCTCGACGTCTCCCGATTTATCGACAACGAGCGGTTCGGCTACGTCACGAGAGACACCTACGAGACGCTGTACTACGCGGACTACGGCTACACCGTCCGCGGATTCGACTCGTTCGAGCAGTTCCGGACGTTCGTCGGCGACCGCCCCATCGGCGTCCTCGCCAGCTTCGACCGCGGAACTGACGGCCGCGACTTCGCCGCGCTGTACGACCGGGTCTGCGCGCTGAACGAGGAGTTCGGCGGCACAGAGCTGTTCTCCGACCCGACCGCCCGCGACGGACAGTTCTGAGCGGCGGACCGCAATCCGAGAGAGCCGGCTCTGACGGCTCTCAACACTCTATTCGACGCGAATAGCGCCGTCGCTGGCGACGTCGCGTCCGAAAGAAAAGTCGGGATGTATCGGGTTTACTCGAAGAGTTCGACGGCCTGGTCGTAGCGGGCCGACGGTTCGTCCCAGTCGACGACCTCGAAGAACGCGCTCACGAAGTCGCCGCGGGCCGGGCCGTAGTCGTGGTAGTACGAGTGCTCCCAGACGTCCAGTGCGAGGATGGGGTGGCTACCCCAGAGCGCGCCCTGGTCGTGCTTGTCGACGACGACGTTCCGAAGCTGGTTCGAGAACGAGTCGTAGACGAGAAGCGCCCAGCCGCCGGCCGCGCCGGCCGCCGCTTCGAATTCGCCCTTCCACGCCTCGTAGGAGCCGAAGTCCTCCGCGATGCGCTCTGCGAGCGCGCCCGAAGGCTCGTCGCCGCCTTCCGGCGACATGTTCTGCCAGAACAGGTCGTGCAGAATGTGTCCCGAGCCGTTGTGGGTGACGTTGCGAAGCGCGCCGGCGGACGAGCCGAACTCGCCTGCTTCGCGGTTCTCGGCGAGGGTCTCCTCGGCCGCGTTCCAGCCGTTGACGTAGCCCTGGTGGTGGGTGTCGTGATGCCACGTCAGCACCTGCTCGGAGATGTGCGGTTCGAGGGCGTCGTACTCGTACGGAAGCGGGTCGAGTTCGTAGCTCATAATGTGTAACCTCCGTATCACGGGTGGGGCGGAATCCTGTTAAAACTTGAGGAGAGGTATGCTAGCACAGACCACGGTATGGAGGCCGCTGTCGGTCGATTTCTCCCTTCGAGAAACTCCGGTTCGCGCGAGCGTGTCAGCCGTCGAACGGGTCCGTTCGGCGCTCGTACTCGATTTCGGTCGAGACGGCGTCGGCGATGTCCGACCCGAACTCGCGCTCGACGACGTGTAACGAGAGGTCGAGGCCGGAGGTGACGCCGCCCGCGGTGAGCACGTCGCCGTCGTCGACGACGCGCGCTTCGACGACTTCCGCGGCCGTCTCTCGGAGGTCGGAGAGCGCGCCGCCGTGGGTGACCGCGGGGCGACCGTCGAGGACGCCGGCGCGGGCGAGGAGCATCCCGCCGGTACAGACGCCCGCAACGGTGGTTCCGGCCTCGTGGAGCGCGGCGACCGCGTCGGGAATCTCGCCCTTCTCGGCTTCGGCCCACGCGCTCTGTGCGGCGCGGGAGTTCCAGCCGCCGCCGGGGACGACGAGGAGGTCCGGGCGGTCGGTCTCGGGGTCGAGGACGCCGTCGACGCCGACGCGCATCCCGTGGCTCGCGGTCACGGACTCGCGGTCGTCGAGCGCGACGAGTTCGGCCGCGCAGTCGGCCCCGGCCGCGCCGGCGTTCTGGAACACCTCGAACGGCGCGACGGCGTCGAGTTCGTCGAAGCCGTCGTAGAGGATGATAGCGACGTGCACGCTTCCGGAGTCGGTGCCCGAGGAGAAAGCCGTTCGTGCCGCGGCGACCGGAGGCGGAGAAACGCGGACTGATTCGGCCGACGCTCAGTCGTCGCCGCGGGCGGCCTCGAACATCGAAATCGCCCGTTTGCGGCGCTCGGAGTGGTCCACGACCGGGGCCGGGTAGTCGGGCGCGAGGCGCTCGCGTTCGAGGTCGGTCAGGTCGTGCCACTCGTGGATGGTGTTGGCCGTCACGTCCGAGAGTTCGGGGACGTACCGCTTGATGTACTCTCCGTCGGGGTCGTAGCGCTCGCCCTGCGTCATCGGGTTGAAGATGCGGAAGTACGGCTGGGCGTCGGTCCCCGTCGAGGCGGCCCACTGCCAGCCGCCGTTGTCGTTTGCGGTGTCGTGGTCCGCGAGGTGCTCGCGGAAGTGCGCGTAGCCGTGTCGCCAGTCGCACAGCAGGTCCTTCGTGAGGAACGACGCGACGATCATCCGGACGCGGTTGTGCATGTACGCCTCCTCGCGGAGCTGTCGCATCCCGGCGTCGACGATGGGATAGCCGGTTTCGCCCGCCTTCCACGCCGCGAGCTCTTCGGCGTCGTCGCGCCACGCGATGTCTTCCTCGTACTCCTTGTAGTTCTCCGTGACGACGTTCGGGTGCTCTCGGAGGACGTGCGCGTAGAACTCCCGCCACGCCAACTGCGACTGGAACTCCTCGACCGACTCGTCTCGCTCGCCGCCGACGCCCTCGCGGGCCGCCGCGGTCGCCGCGTACACCTCGCGGATGCCGATGGTCCCGAACTTGAGGTCCGCCGAGAGCCGCGACGTGGCGTCCCGCGTCGGGTAGTCGCGGTCGTCGGCGTAGCGGTAGATGGCGTCCGCGCAGAACGACGACAGGCGTTCGCGGGCCGCCTCGGTCCCCGCCGACTGGACCGCCGCCGTCGGCTCCTCGAAGCCGAGGTCCGAGACGGTCGGGAGGTCGCCGACGGCGATGTCGAACTCGGCGTCTCCGTCGGCGAGGCGTTCGGCTGCGGATTCGAGCGTTCCGACGTCGGCGAGGTCTCCGGCCTCCGGTTCCGGGTACGGCTCGGGCTTGTCGCGGTCGCGCCACTTCTTCCAGAAGTAGGTGTAGACGGCGTACGTGTCGCCCGCGTTCGTCGTGATGCTCCCCGGCGGGTGGAAGATGGCGTCGTGGACCGGCTCGCGGGCGACGCCGGCGTCGTCGAGGGCGAGTCGCACGTCGGCGTCGCGCTCGCGGGCCAACCCGGAGTAGTCGATGCCCCACACGGTCCGTTCCGCGTCGAGCGCCGCCGCGACCGCCGGCACGACCGTCCGCGGGTCGCCGCGGGCGACGAGCAGGTCGCTCCCGCGCTCTCGGTACGCCTCGCGGAGTTCGGCGAGCGCGTCGAGCAGGTAGCTGACGCGGGGCGCGCCGGCGTGGTCGAGCACGTCCCGGTCGAAGACGAAAAGCGGGGCGACGGGGCCCGCCTCCGCGGCCGTGGCGAGGCCGCGGTTGTCCGCGACGCGCAGGTCCCGGCGGTGCCAGTGCAGTTGCATAGCCGCGCCTCAGGACGGCGTCCATGTCAATGTAGCGGCAGTCGGCCGCCGACAGGCGGGAAAATCGCTCGCCCGGCTCGTTCGACTGAGCTTAATCGCCCGGAGACGCTGGAAACGGCTTCCTACCGCGTCTCGCGGCGGCAGTCGCTCGTTTTCGGACGCCCGTTGGCATGAATGTGGTACGATAGCCGACACTCCCGGCGGCGCGACTGTCGCGGGTAATGTGATGTTATCGACCGAATTCCCGGACCGGAGCACGTTTACGTTCTTGCTATCTGGTGTACCCGGTTCATACCTATACGGCGTCGTACCCACGGTTCTGGTATGTCCGGGCATCGCTTCCTTCCCGACTCCGGGGTCCGACAGCCGCGTCTCCGCTCCCCGCTCGTGTTTCCGCTTTTCCTCTTGACGCTCGTCTGCGGCACGCTCGGGTGGCTTGTCTGGGTCCCCTACGGCGTGTTCCTCGGCGTCTTGCCGCCGGTCGTCGTCTTCGGCTTCGCGCTCGCCGAACTCTCGTCGCCGCCGCCGTCGCCCCCGCGACTCCCGTCGGCGCGACCGTCGCCGCCGCTCTCGCTCGACGGCCGGGTCGACCTCGCGGCCGCCCTACACGGCGCGGGCGTCTTTTCGGCCGACGCGGACGGCGCGCTCTCTTTGTCGCCGCAGTTCGCCGACGAGTGGCGCGCCCGCGTGCTCGACACCGAGGGGCGGGACCACGACCGCGAGGCGCTCGCGGGACTCCTCGGCGTCGATCCGGACAGAATCGAACTGGGCTGGGACGAGCGGGGGCTGTTCGCGCGCCTCGACCGCGGGACCGTGGGGCGGTGGGCCTCTCGCGCCGCGTTCGTCGCCGACCTCACGGCGGTCGCGACGTTCCGGCGGTACTACCCCGAGTGGTGGCGGCTCTCGACGGCGGACCGGAACCGCGTCCTCGGAGCGCTTCGGCTGTGTCTCCGGACTTGCCCGACCTGCGACGGCGCGGTTTCGGTCGAGACGAAGCGAGTTGCGGGCGCCGAACGCGGTGGGACGAAACGGCGCGTCTCGGCGACCTGCCGCGGCTGTGACGCGTCCCTGTTCGACGGCGTGGTCGAGCAGTCGGCGGGCGAGCAGTCCGGGTCCGAGGAGGGGGCCGGCGTGCATCCGCAGAACACGAGGTAGCCGGGCGACCGCTCACCGCTCGCCGGGGACGCGTCGGTGCGGGCGCTCTCAGGGGAGCGGGTCGATGCCGTCGCGTCGCCCGTCGAGCACCGAAAACCGCTCCCCGCGGCGTCGTTCGAGCCACCGGAGCAGGCGCTCTGCCCACCGGAGTTTCCGCGCTTTCACGGCGTCCACGGTCGGGTCGTCGAAGTCCCAACCGACGAAGACGAGCCGGCCCGCCCCGAGTTCGTCGGCGATGAAGGCCGCCCGGTCGCCGTCGGTGAAGCCGCCCCAGTTGACGACGGGACCGACCGGGGCCGCCTGCGTCGTCCCGAGGACGTGGTCGGTATCGAACCGCGGCACCCACTCGCGGACCGCGGGGAGGTTGTCACCGTGGGCGTGGGCCGCGACGGGCACGCCCGATTCGGTCAGTTCGACCGCAGTCCCGGGGTTTTTGTCGAGGTCGGTCACCATCAAATCGAGGTCGAACCCGGCGTCTCGAACCGCGTCGGCGGCGGTGGACGCGGCGACGACGACGTCCACGTCCGGGGTGTCGAGCCGGCCGAGTTCGGCGTCGAGCGTCGGGGCCGCCCCGCAGACGGCGACGGTCGCGCCCGCCCAGTCCAGTCGGTCGCGGTCGAACGGTTCCACGAGGTCCGCGAGCGCGTCTCTGGCGCGCTCGTCGCCGGTTCGGTCGAAGCCGAAGTCGTCGAGAATCCGCCCGTAGACGGGTTCCCACGTGGTGAAATCCATGGTGTAGCTGTCGCTCAGAATGTAACTGTATGGGCCGGAACGGCACTCGTGTACCCCTACCCGCGTGCCCTTCCGGCGTCCACAGGACCGTTTTAGAGTCGGATGGTATAAGTTTTCTCTTAGTAGAACGGTCAACGTCTGCCGAACGTCAGACGGGCAGACGGGTCTGTGAAGGGTTCTCGAACCGGTTAACGCGTCGCCCGCTCGACCGTTTCGAGGGCGGATTCGAGGGCGTCGGAGGCGTCCGTGACGAGGGTCGAAAGCCGGGCGAGCGCGGCGGGCGTCCCGACCAGCAGTGCGCCGGTGTCGCCGGCGGCCAAGACGGCTCCCGCGTCGCTGGCGGCGGCTTCGAGGGCCTCTCGATCGCCGGCTCCGAGCCCCTCCAGTTCGAAGACGCGCGTCACGCTCTCGGCGGCGACCTCGCGGGTCGCGCCGACGCGGTCGAGGTGCCTCGCGGCCTCGCCGGGCGTCGTCACGTCGAGCTCCTCGACGGACACGTCGCCGGGTTCGCGGACGCGACGGCGCGCGAACTCGTGGCCGATGAGCGCGGCGTCGCGGGTCTCTCTCACGTCGTGGGTGCGGACGACGTGGGCACCGCGCTCGGCCGCCATCGACGTGGCGGCGAGGCTGACGGGCAGCGCCTCCTCGGTCGAGCGGCCGGCCACGTCGCGGAGGAAGTTCTTGCGGTTGATGGAGACGAGGATGGGGTAGCCGTAGCCGCGGAACTCCCGCAGGCGGTCGAACGTCTCGCGGTCGTGTTCGAGCGTCTTCGCCTCCGACCAGCCGCCGAAGGCGGGGTCGACGATGGTCTTGTCGGTGAAGCCGTTCAGTTCGAGGGCGTCGTAGATGTCGTCGACCTTCTCTATCGCGCCGGGGCGAGTGAGGTCCGGCGGGCTGGCCATCTTGGCGACGGCGGCGTCGTACTCCTCGCAGACGCGGGGCATCTCCGGGTCGGCGAAGCCGCAGATGTCGTTGACCATGTCGAAGCCGCCGTCGAGCGCCGCCTCGGCGACCTCGTGGTAGCGCGTCTCGATTGAGAAGACGGCGTCGCCGGAGACGCTGTCGAGGACCGAAAGCGCCGTGTCGAGGCGGTCGAGTTCGTCTTCGGCCGACAGCACGTCGAGGCGCTTGTTCGCCGATTCGAGGCCGACGTCGACGATGTCGGCCCCCTCGTCGATGAGTTCGCGGTCGACGTACTCGGCGGCCTCGCCCGGGTCGTTGAACACGCTCGGCTTGTACGGGGACTCCTTGGAGACGTTCAGCACACCCATGATTCGGGGTGGGTGGTCGTCGCCGATTTCGAGCCCTGCCGCATCGACGGTTCGCATACCCGTCGGTTGGACCACACGAACATATGCCGACCGGTCTCGGAAGGTGCCCGAGTCGCCCCCGCGGTGGCGGTTCGCCGTCTCTCGCGGACGGCTGACCGGCATCACGCCATTTTTATCCGCCGCTCGGCTACCTCGGACCATGGCGAAGGTCAGCGTCGGACTCCGCGGATGGCGGTTCGAGGAGTCCGAGATATTCACCGACGAGGGCGAGTTCAAACCGCTCGACGAGATTCCCGAGGACCCCCGGGAGCGACTCATGCGCCTCGTCTCGCTCGTCGAGGAGCCGTGCGACGCCTGCTATCTAGTCCACGGCGACGAGGAGATTCAGCAGTGCCGACAGGCCGCTATCGTCTACGGCGAACCCCGCGAGGAGGTGCTTCTCTGCGAGCACCACGAACCGGACTTCCTCTACTGGTTCCGCGAGGCGGACGGCCGCGACCTCGTCGGCGACGCGGTGTTCGCCGACGCCTTCCACGAGTGGTTCGCCGACGGCGGCCGCGCCCCCGACGGCTACGGCGGACTGGAGTACGTCGACACCGAACCCGACGAACTGCCGTCGCCCCCGGACGCGAACGAGATACAGCGCCGGCTGGAGGAGAACTTCGTCGAGGGCGAGCGCATCGACCTCCGCGACTACGGTCCCGACGCGGACGACGACGACGAGGACGCGACGCCCCTGACCGAAGACGACCTCGACGGCGTCGACCTCGACACGGACTACCCGACGAGATGAGCGGCGACCGAGACGCCGACGCCGACCGGGGCCGCGAGTTCGCCGTCGTCGTCGTCGAACCCGAGACGCCCGGCAACGTCGGGACCATCGCGCGGGCGATGAAGAACTTCGGCATCTACGACCTCCGCCTCGTCGACCCGCCGGAGTTGGACCCCGACGGCGAGGCCTACGGCTTCGCCGGCCACGCCCGCGAGGACGTGCTCCCGAACGCCACCGAGACGACCTTGGAGGAGGTCACAGAGGAGTTCCACACTATCGGGACGACCGCGGTCTCCCACGAGGACTCCACCCGGCACATCCGCTACCCGTTCAAGACGCCGGTCGAAATCGCCGACTCGCTCGAATCGGTGGAGACGAAGACCGCGCTCGTGTTCGGCCGCGAGGGCACCGGTCTCGACAACGACGAACTGTCGATGCTCGACGAGGTCTGTTGCATCCCCGCCGACGACCGCTACCCCGTGTTAAACCTCGGACAGGCGGCGACGGTGCTCATGTACGAGCTTCGCCGCTTCACGGTCGAGGAGACGCAACTCCCGGACGTGGAGCGCGAGCGCGCCTCCGAGGCCGAAATCGAGGTCGTCTACCGCTTTTTCGACGAACTGCTCGACGCCGTCGACTACCGCGAGCACAAGCGGACCAAGACCTCGCGGATGATGCGCCGACTGCTCGGCCGCGCCCACCCGACCGAGCGCGAGGCCGCGACGCTGACGGGCGTGTTCCGCCGGGCCGCCGAGGCCGTCCGCGACCCCGACCGCTTCCGCGACGACGAAAGCGGCGGTGACGACGCGGACGCCGACCCCCGCGACTGACTACTCCGCCGTCCGGCTCCCGACTCCCCACTCGCCGTGCCGCCGGGCGACCATCACGTCGCTCACGAACGAACAGACCAGCTCGACCTCGCCCGACTCGCGCTCCGCGAAGGTCGTCGTTCGAATCTCCACGAGTCCGCGGTCGTCGGTCTCGACGGTCGTCTCCAACACCTCGCTTTCCACGACGAGCGTGTCGCCCGGATACACCGGCTTCCACCAGCGAAGCTCCTCGACGCCCTTCGCGCCGAGCGAGGCCGCGTCGCTGAGGACGCCGTCGACGAACAGCCGCATCGTCATCGCCGTGGTGTGCCAGCCGCTGGCGATGACGCCGCCGTACATCGACTCGGCTTCCGCCCGCTCCGGGTCGGTGTGGAACCACTGGGGGTCGTACCGCTCGGCGAATTCGAGAACCTCCGACAGCGTCACGTCGTACTCGCCGAACTCGTCGGTGTCGCCGACCGCGAAATCCTCGAAGAACTGCATGGCCGCCCTTTGCCCGGCCCCGTGGAGAATGTAGCGATATCGGCGGTCCGGGCGGCGCGGCCGAGTGAGCGCGACTCGCCGACCCCCGCCGGACGCGCCAGACAGCTTTTGCGGTCCGACGCCCTATCGGCACGCGAGATGGCAACGTCCCCGCGCCGCTCTCGGCTCCCGATGGTCGCCGTCGGCGTCGTCGTCCTCGCGTTCTACCTCTCGCTCAGCGCGCTCAGCGCGTTCGCGGTGGTGACGCTCTGGCGGCTCCGCCCCGACCCCCTGACCGCCGCCGTCGTCGGCGTCGTCGCCGCCGTCGTCCTCGGCTATCTGAGCTTCCGCTTCGGCACGGTGCGCCTGCTCAGCCAGCTCGACGCGCGGGACATGTCGCCCGCCGAGTCGCCGGCGGTCCACCGCCTGCGGGACCGCCTCGCCGAGCGGATGGACCTCGACCCGCCGACGCTGAAGCTCGCGCGCTTTTCAGCGCCGAACGCGCTGGCGCTCGACCCGATGGGCCGCGACGTGGTCGTCCTCGACGGCGCGCTGTTCCGCCTCCTCGACGCCGACGAGTTCGAGGCCCTGCTGGCGCACGAACTCGCACACCTCGAACGGAAAGACGGGCTGGTCCAGTCGCTCGTGGCGAGCGTCCTCCAGACGGTCGTCGGCGTCGGCTACCTGTTCGTCTCGCCCGTGACGTTCCTGACGACGGGGCTCGCCCTCGGCTCGGCGTGGATGCGCGGCCGACCGCGGTCGTGGCCCGAGACGCTCGCCGGGCGGGTTCGCCTCCGACTGGACGAGTTCGTCGGGCTGTTCGGCTTCGGCCTCACGGTGTTCGTCCGGTCGCAGTCGCGAAAGCGGGAGTTCGCGGCCGACGCGCGGGCCGCCGAGGTGACGGGCAAGCCGATGGCGCTCGCGTCGGCCCTGCGGAAGTTAGAGCGGGCCGCCCGGCCGCAACTCGGGCTGTCGCCGCTGTGGGTGTACGGCGAGGTCGAGGTCGAGGTCGAAGACTCGGTGTCGGACCTGCTTTCGACCCACCCCTCGACCGACGAGCGCGTCGAGCGGCTGGCCGCGATGGCCGACGAGTCGATGACGCGAATCGAGGTGCGGTGAGATGCCCGGCTCGCCCGACCCGGTGCTCGGCGACTGGCTTCTCACCCACGTCGTCGCCGTCGCCGCCGCGCTCACGACCGTCGGCGTCGTCTACGCGACCCGCGCCCGGAGCGCCCGCGGTTTTCTGACGCCCGCGCTCCTCGGCGGCGGCTACGCCCTCGCCACGCTCGCCGTCTGGACCGCGGCGCGACTCGTCACCGACGCCTTTCCCTCGGGCTTCGTCGAGGACCCGCTGACTTCGGCGGGTTTCCTCGGGTTCTCGTTCCTCCTGCTCGCGGGGTTCGTCGTCGCCGCGGCCCTGCTTTTCGCCCGCCGGGGGCTGGTCGCGCCGCTCGTCGCCCTGTTCGGCGTCACGGAACTCGTCTGGTGGGCGTTCCTCCACGTCCGCGGCGAGACGGACGCGCTCGGGATGTTCCTCATCTTCGGACCTGCGCTGTTGGTCCTCCTCGTCGCCGCGGCCGGCGTCGAGTACGCGGGTCGGTGGGTCCGGCGGCGGTTCGTCCGCGACGGCGGGCGCTCGGCGTCGTGAGAACGGGGAGAAAAGACGGTCGGCGAGAACAGTCGGGGCCGATTCAGGCGCGCTTTTGGATCTCCTCGCGGAGCACGTCGCTGACGACCTCGCCGTCGGCCTTGCCGCGGAGCGCGCCCATCGCCTCGCCCATGAGGGCCGAGAACGCGCCCATGCCCTGCTGTTCGACCTGGTCGGCGTTGCGCTCGACGACCTCGGCGATGGCCTCGCGGACCTCGTCCTCGGAGACGCCGGAGAGGCCGGCTTCCTCGACGGCTTCCTCGGCGGTGAGACTCGGGTCCGCGGCGATAGTGGCGAGCACGTCGTTGACGCCCTCCTTGGCGAGGTCGCCGTCCTCGACGAGGTGCATGACCGCGAGCAGGTGGTCGTCGGTGAGTTCGGAGACGGCCACGTCGTCGCGGCGGAGTTCGGTCAGCGTCGATTCGAGCAGGCCCGCCGCGAACGTCGCGTCGATACCCGCGTCCACGGCCTCCTCGAACAGCGGCATCTTCCGTCCGTAGGCGACCTGTTCCGCGAGGCCGGCGTCGAGGCCGAACTCGGCCTGATAGCGGTCGACCTTCTCGGTCAGGAGTTCGGGCGTCTCCACGTCGCTCGTGTCGAGGTCGACGGGGAGCACGTCCGTCTCGGGGTACATCCGGGCCGCGCCGGGGAGCGGGCGGAGGTAGCGCGTCGTGCCGTCGTCGTTGGCCCCGCGGGTCTCCTCGGGGACCTCCTCGATGGCGACCGCGGCGCGTTCTGCGACCGCGTCGATGGCGAGGTCGGCCGTCTCGGGGTCGTCGGCGACGATGGCCACCGCGTCCTCGGGGCCGGCGTCGACCGCGTCGCGGAGCGCCTCTACTTCGGCCTCGGTGACGCCGTAGGCCGGGAGTTCGTCGGTGTGGAAGATGCCGCCCGCGCCGTGGCGCTTGGCGTGGTCCGAGAGTTCGGTGCCGAGGCGGCGGTCGGGCTGAAGCTCGCGGCCGACGAGGCCGTCGAAGCCGTACAGGGGGACGGCCGTGACCTTCCCGCCGGCGTCCAGCGCGCCGCGGATGACGCCGGAGTCCGAGCCCTCGAACACGTCGGTCACGTCGGCCACGTCGCCGACCGAGGCGTCGCGCGACCGGAGTTCGTCGCGAATCTCGACCAGTTCCGCCTGTCGGCCGACCTCGAAGCGGACGATTTCGTCGATCTGGTCGAGCGCCTGCACACCCTTGATTTCGACGCGCGCGCCGTCGGCGATGGAGACGTTCACGTCCTGCCGGATGGTGCCGAGGCCGCGTTTGACCTTCCCGGTCGAGCGCAGGAGCATCCCGATGGTCTGGGCCGCTTCCCGGGCCTGCTCGGGGGAGGAGATGTCCGGGCCGGTGCCGATTTCGACGAGCGGGATGCCGAGGCGGTCGATGCTGTAGAGGACGCCGTCGTCGCGCTCTTCGACGCGCTGGGCGGACTCCTCTTCGAGCATGAGGTCCACGACGGAGACGGGGCCGTCGCTGGTCTGAATCTCGCCCTCCTGCGCGATGAGCGACGAGCGCTGGAAACCGGAGGTGTTCGAGCCGTCGATGACGAGTTTGCGCATGACGTGCGCCTCGTCGACGACGTTCATGTCGAGCAGTTCGGCGATCTGCATGGCGACCGTGCGCGCCTCGTGGTCGAGTTCGTGCGGCGGCTCGTCGTCCTCTTCGACCAGACAGGTCGAGTCGTACGCGAGGTACTCGAACTCGCGTTCGACGCGGCTCTCTTCGAGGGCGGCGTCGTCGAGTTCGCCCAGTTCGCTCTTCGTCGGATGGAGGAACCGCGAGAACGTGCGCGCGGCCTCGTCCGGCTCGCGGAG
Source organism: Haloferax sp. KTX1 (assembly GCF_902410085.1). Classification (NCBI taxonomy): domain Archaea; kingdom Methanobacteriati; phylum Methanobacteriota; class Halobacteria; order Halobacteriales; family Haloferacaceae; genus Haloferax; species Haloferax sp. KTX1. The sequence continues at coordinate 28,884 of NZ_CABPRH010000004.1, forward strand.
GTCGGTCGGACACCCGCAGAACAGCTTCGTCTCGGTGTCGAGTTGCTGGTGAATCTCCAGCCCAGCCACGAGGCCGAGGTCCTCGTAGTCGTAGTCGTAGTCGGTCATTGGTACTCCCTGCGTTCGGGGGGAGTAAAAAAGGATTCAGTCTGCCGTCAGAGACGGCGCAGACCGTCGCCGATACCTTCCACCTGTTCACACTCGGGACAGACGTACGTCCACCCGTCGTTCGTCGCTCGTCCCTCCGGGAATACGGCCCCACAACCTCGACACTCCAACATGTCTCGCCCGCGGGCCCGCTGCTCTTGCAGTCCGGCCATACTGGTATAATCGTCAAAATCAAGCTTCAAAATACCGGTTTTCGAGATTTCGTGACAGTTCTTCACTCGGGAGTGACTGTCACGGCGTCGCGGGGGTGCGATTGCTACCGCGAGTCGAGTAAATATAACCGTCTCCGCGGCTGAACTGACCGAAACCGACGCGAACGCGACCCGAACCGAGCGGTTCACCCGCTCGCACCGACGTATCAAAAAGTGGACCGTTTTTCCGGCCTGCTCAGTCGTCGCCGAGGATGCCGCGATGGGTCATCTTCTCGGGGTCGAGCACCTCGTCGGCTTCCGCCTCGGTGAGGTAGCCCTCGTCGACGGCGACCTGCCGGACGCTCTTGTCCTCAGCGAGCGCCTTTTTGGCGACCTTCGAGGCCTTGTCGTAGCCGATTGCGGGGTTGAGCGCCGTCGCCAGCGCCATCGACTGTTCGACCCGCGTCTCGCAGTGTTCCTCGTTGGCTTCGAGTTTGGCGACGAACCGCTCGGCGAACACCTCGGAGGAGTTCGCCAAGAGCTTCGTCGATTCGAGGAAGTTGTGCGCGAGGACGGGCTTGTAGAGGTTGAGGTCGATTTGCCCCTCGGCGGCCCCGGCGGAGACGGCGGCGTCGTTGCCGACGACCTGCTTGTGGACCTGATTGACCGCCTCGGCGACGACCGGGTTGATTTTCCCGGGCATGATGGACGAGCCGGGCTGGTTCTCGGGCTGTTCGAGTTCGCCCAGTCCGTTGCGCGGGCCGGACGCGAGCAGGCGGAGGTCGTTGGCGATTTTGTTGAGGGAGCCGGCGACCGTGCGGAGCGCGCCGTGGGCCTCGCTCATCGCGTCGTGGGCCGCCTGCGCCTCGAAGTGGTTGTCGGCCTCGCGGAACTCGACGCCGGTCTCCTCGGTCATGTACTCGGCGGCCTTCGCGGGGAACTCGGGGTGGGTGTTCAGTCCCGTGCCGACCGCGGTGCCGCCGAGCGCGAGTTCGCCGAGGTGCTCGCGGACGTTCTCGACGCGGCGGATGCCCTTTTCGACCTGCGTGCGGTAGCCGCCGAACTCCTGTCCGAGGCGGACGGGCGTGGCGTCCTGCAGGTGGGTGCGGCCGGTCTTGACGACGCCGTCGAACTCGGCTTCCTTGTCGCCGAGCGCCTCGGCGAGCGTCTCCAGCGCGGGAAGCAGGTCCTTCTCGACGGCTTCGAGGGAGGCGACGTGCATGGCCGTCGGAATCACGTCGTTGGAGGACTGGCCGAAGTTGACGTGGTCGTTCGGGTGGACGACGCGGTCGCCGATGCCCTCGCCCATGAGCTCCGCGGCGCGGTTGGCGATGACCTCGTTAGCGTTCATGTTCGAGGAGGTGCCCGAGCCGGTCTGGAACACGTCGACGGGGAACTGGTCGTCGAGTTCGCCGGCGATGACCTCGTCGGCGGCCTCGACGATGGCGGCCGCGACGTCCTCGTCTATCATGCCGAGGTCGCGGTTGGCCTGCGCGGCGGCCTTCTTCACCACGCCGAGCGCGCGGACGAACCGCCGCCCGAAGGTGATACCGGAGATGGGGAAGTTCTCGACCGCCCGCTGGGTCTGTGCGCCCCAGTAGGCGTCGACAGGCACTTCCATCTCGCCGAGGCTGTCCCGCTCGATTCGATAATCATCGTCGCCCATGATTCGGGGGTCGTTTTGGCAGGAGGTAAAATCCATTGGTCCGTGCGCCCCGCTGACAGCCGCGACCGCCGGCGCTCGTCGGCGTCTGTCGGCGTCCGTCGGCGTCCGTCAGTGCGTCGACCGCGACGGCGCAGTTACTCCTCTCGCGCCGCGTACTCCTCGGGCGTGTACGTCTTCAGCTCCATCGCGTGGATGTCGGTCGTCATGTGGTCGCCGAGGGCGTCGTAGACGAGCTGGTGCTGTTGGACGAGCGACTTCCCCTCGAAGGCGGGCGAGACGACGACGGCGGCGTAGTGGTCGTCCTCGTGGTCCTGGTCGACCGTCCGCGGCCGCGAGACCGTCGCGTCGGCGTCCTCGATGTGCGATTCGATGAGGTCCTCGATGGCGGAGAGTTCCATGTCCCAACTGGCGGCCCGCGCCGGCAAAAAGCGTCCGGGAAGCGGTCGGTGCATCGGTCGCGGGCGAACGAGCGGTGCTCAGACGTTCGGCGTGATGCCGTGGCCGGGACCGTCGAGCGCGTGGACGGGGCCGGTCTCCTTCGGGACCACGTCCTCGGCAAGGAGCCGCGTCGCGTCCAAATCGACGTGGGAGAAGCCGCCGATACCGGAGACGAGGTGGGCGCTCGTGTGGATGCCGATGGAACTCTCCAGCATACAGCCGACCATCAGGTCGCGGCCCGCCGCGCGGGCGATGGCGGCGATGTCGGCCGCGCCGAGGAGTCCCGACTTCCCGAGTTTGACGTTGATGACGTCGGCGGCGTCCTCGCGGACCACGCGCACGGCGTCTTCGGGCGTGAACACGGTCTCGTCGGCCGCGACGGGCGTCTTCGTTCGGTCTCTGACGCTCGCGAGCCCGGCCACGTCCGTCTTGGTGACGGGCTGTTCGAGCAGGGAAAGCGGGATGCCGGCGTCGTGAACGGCGTCGTCGAACCGGACGGCCTCCGAGACGGACCAGCCCTGATTCGCGTCGACGGTGAGCGTCGCGTCCGGCGCGGCCTCGGCGACGGCGCGGAGCCGTTCGAGGTCGGTCTCGACGCGCTGTCCGACTTTCACTTTGATGGTCTCGAAGCCGGCTTCGGCGGCGGCCGCCGCGCGGTCGGCCGCGACTTCCGGCGGGTGAATCGGTATCGACATGTCGGTCCGCACCGGGTCGGGCGTCCCGCCGAAGAACTCCGACATCGGTAGCTCGCGCTCCCGACAGTAGGCGTCGATAATCGCGGTTTCGAGGGCGAACAGCGCCGACACCGCGCCGGGGTACGTCGCGTGCAACGACTCGATGACGGCGCGGTAGTCCGCCACGTCGCGGCCGACGAGGAGGTCGCGGGCGTGCCTCGCCGTGTCCAGCGTCGCGCCCTGCGTCTCGCCGGTGACGTAGTGGTCGGGCGACCCCTCGCCGTAGCCGACGACGCCGGCCTCGGTCTCGACGGTCACGAGGACGTTCGGCGCTTCGTACTGCGTTCCGAGGGCGATTTCGAACGGTTCGACGAGCGGCAGGTCGAGCGCCTCGACGCCGACCGAGACGATGTCGCTCACAGCGCCTCCAACACGGCCCCGAGGAGCGCCTCGGACCCGCCGTCTGCGTACACGTTCCCGGCGGGGAGGCCGATTTCGGCGGCGACCGCGTCGGCGTCGCCCCACGTCGACACGGCGGCCACCGTCGCCGGCGAGAGGCGTTCGATGAGCGAGATTTCGTCCGCGAGCGCTTCGACCTCGAAGCGGTCGAAGTCGTCGCGCGAGTCCCGGCCTGGTTCGTCGGCGACGACGACCGCGTCGGGGTTCGCCCCGTGGAGGAGTCCGAGCGTCACCGCCGAGTAGGCGCGGTGCGAGAGCGCGGCCTGCCCCTCGACGAAGACGAGGTCCCGGTCCTCGGCCACGTCGCAGACGAGGTCTTCGACCACGCCCGCGACGAAGTCGGCCGGGACGCGGTCGATGACGACCCCGGCGTCGGCACCGATCATCACGCCGGTCTGCCCGGTGGCGACCCAGCCGGCGTCGAGGCCCGCCTCGCGCGCGGCGCGGTACAGTTCGAACGTGGTCGTCCGCTTGCCGACGGCGCAGTCGGTTCCCATGGTCAACACCACGTCGGCGTCGCAGTCGTCGACGCGCCCGTCGGCCACGCGGAGGTCGTCTTCGGGCGGCTTTCGGACGTCGACGAGGGAGACGCCGGCGGCGGCGGCCCGCTCGCGCCACTCGGGGTCGTCGCTGAGGAACTCGTGGAGGCCGGAGACCACGTCGCACCCGGCGTCCATCGCGGCCTCGATGTCCGGAACCCAGTCTCGCGGGAGGCTCCCGCCGACGGGTGCGACGCCGAGCACGAGCGCCTCGGCGTCTGGTGCCACCTCCAACGCGGCCGCGACGGACGGGACGACCGCGGGCGGCTCAGCGAGGTCGGTTCCGAGCACGTCGGCGGCGTCGCGGCCGGCTTTCTCGGAGTCGACGACGGCCCGAACGTCGAACAGGGTGCCGTGGGCGACGACGCCGTTGGCGGTCTTTCCCGCCGTCTCACCGAAGGCCCCCTCCGCGAAGACGATGGTCTCGACGGGGGCCTCGTAGCGTTCGGTCAGATGCATACTGTAGCTGGGTCATCTTTCGGGCAAAAGTCAGCCCCCTCGTATGAGAGGGTCCGTCGCCGGGGTTCGGATAGCTATAACTCGGCGCGCCCCGACGGGTCGTCTCATGAGTCCGGACGACACAGCGAGTCGAGGCGGGGCGGCCGCGGGGGAACCCGAGGCCGAGGACCTCGTCGCGCCGTACCTCTCCGGTGCGAACGCCCGACTGGTCGCCGACGCGGAATCGAAGGGACTCGTCGACAGCGTGACCGTCCACGTCGAGGAACGATGACCGAGGGAGACGCCGGAGACGAGCCGCGGCGAATCAAGTCGGTCCAGACCGCGAGCCGAATCGTCTCCGTGGTCCAGCGGCTTTCGAACCCGACGCTCGGCGAGGTCTGCGCGGAACTCGACGCGTCGAAGGGGACGATACACACCTACCTCGCCACGCTCGAAGACGAGGGGTTCCTCACGCGGACGGGCCAGACGTATCGGCTCGGTCTCCGCTTTGTCACCCTGAGCGAGAGCGTCAGAAACGAGACGCCGCTGTACCGCGCGGGCAAAGAGGAGGTCGACGCGCTCGCCGCCACCACCCACGAGTACGCCCACCTCACGGTCGAACACCGGGGCCGCGAGGTGACGATTTACGAGAGCCGCGGCGACGACGCCGTCGCGACCGACTACCACCTCAGGATGCGGGAGACGCCCCAGCACCTCCACTACAGCGCCAGCGGGAAGGCGCTCCTCTCGCAGTTCGACGACGACCGGGTCGAGTCGATACTCGACAGCGAGGGCCTCGTCGGCCAGACCGAGAACACGATTACCGACCGCGACGAGCTGTTCGCAGTGCTCGAACGGGTCCGCGAGCGGGGCTACGCCGTCAACGACGAGGAGGAAATCCGCGGGATGCGCTCGGTCGGCGCGCCGGTTCGCGGCGTCGACGGGGCGGTCTGCGGCGCGGTCAGCGTGACCGCGCCGACCAGCCGACTCACCGGCGAGCGGTTCGAGACCGAGGTTCCAGAACTCGTGACGGAGACGGCGAACCTCATCGAGTTGAACCTCGAAACCGCGGTTTTCGAGCGAAATCGGTGACCCCGGCGTTCGAGTTCGCCGCGTCTGGATATCTCAAACGGGAGAGCGACCGCGCGTCCCGTGTCGTGTGATACCACTCCCCGCAACTCGGCGCTGTTCGACCGGAATCGCGGCGGAACGTCGAGCGAACGCGCCAGACCCCGCTCGACAATCCGTCTGCATATATCAAACCATGATCCGGAATTTAGAAACAAAACTGCCATATTTCATCTATTCAATGACTACTCTACTCTTCTTAGCAAAAATTTATGTATATATGTCCAATCAATAGCGTATGAACCGAGACACGGTCGAGCCGAGCGTCGGTGAGTTTCCCGGCCCGAAGGCGGAGCAGTGGGTCTCGTACCACCAGCGGTCCGCCGCGCCGAGCACGTACGTCTACGACTTCGTCTGGGACGTGACCAGAGACGCGGTCGGCCCGTTCTGTACCGACCCCGACGGCAACGTCCTCCTCGATTTCACGAGCCACGTCGCGGCCGCGCCGCTCGGCTACAACAACCCGGACCTCATCGACCGACTGCGGGAGTTCGACCTCGTCGACCCGATGAAAATCGCCGGCCAGGACTTCTACGTCAGCACGGGCGGCACGCCCGACGACACGTCGCTTCCGGGGCCAGCGCACCTGATGGACCTCCTGACCGAGGTCACGGGCCAGTACGACATGGACACGGTGTTCCTGTCGAACTCCGGCGCGGAGGCCGTCGAGAACGCCATCAAAATCGCCTACGACAACTGCGAGACGCCGAAGTACGGCATCACCTTCGAGGGCGCGTTCCACGGCCGCACCCTCGGCGCGCTCTCGATCAACCGCTCGAAGTCGGTCCATCGCCGGAAGTTCCCGGAGGTGTCGGGCATCGTCGACGTGCCGTACTCCATGGAGGGCGTCGAGCGACTCCGCGCCAAACTCGACGGGGCGAACGGGCATCTTCCCGCCGACCAAGTTGCGTTTCTCATCCTCGAACCCGTGCAGGGCGAAGGCGGCTACCGCGTTCCGAGCGACGAGTTCATGCGCGAGGTGAACGCGCTCTGCGACGCCCACGACATCACGATAATCGCCGACGAGATTCAGTCGGGCGTCGCGCGAACCGGCGAGATGTGGGCCTCGGACCACTACGCGCTCGAACCCGACGTCATCACCAGCGCCAAGGCGCTCCGGGTCGGCGCGACCATCTCGCGGCGCGACGTCTTCCCCGAGGAGGAGGCTCGGCTCTCGTCGACGTGGGGCGCGGGCGACGTCCTCGCGGCGATGCAGGGCGCGCTCACGCTGGAACTCATCGAGGAACAGAACCTCGCGGCCAACGCCGCCGAGAAGGGCGCGTCTCTCCGGTCGCGCCTCGAATCGACGACCGAATCGCTCGCGGAAGTCGTCGACGTGCGCGGCCTCGGACTGATGGTGGCCGTCGAGTTCGACACCAAAGCGCGCCGGGACGCGGTCGTCGACGCCGCGTTCGAACGCGGCCTGCTGACGCTCGGCTGTGGCGCGCGGTCGCTCCGCCTCCTGCCCCCGCTCGACGTGACCGAGCGCGAACTCGACCTCGCGGTCGACCTGCTGGACGCGGCGCTGTCGGACGTGGTCGGCGTGGCCGCGCCCTAGCGCCGCCGTCGCCGCTCGGCCCGACGGGCCGACGACTCGACGGAGGTTTTTATCCGATGCCGACGCACCTCGGTTCGTGACTGACGCGACACCCACCACCGAGTCGGCCGAGGCGGCCGTCCGCGTGCTCCGCGACGACCACGAGCGACTGCTGACCGTCGTCGGCCAGTGCGCCATCGCCGTCGCCGCCGAGTGGGACGGCGACTCGGTGGCCGACCGCGACCGCGTCGTGCCCCCGTTCAGGCGCGCCCTCGACGGCTCCGGCGCGCTGTCTCGCCTGCCGCGGGCGCTCGCCGACGCGGTGACGGCCACCGGTCGACCGATGGCCGCGCCGCCCGTCGCGGGCCCGCCGTACGTGGTCGTCACCGGCGAGGGCGTCGTCCTCCGCGCCACCCTCGGCGAGGAGCGACTGGTGGTGCTCCTCCGGGCGTTCGAGGTCGTCCGCGGCGACGACGGCGACGGCGACAACAGCGGCGGCGACGGCGACGAACCCCACCGCTACCGCCGCATCGACGGCGTCGAAATCGAGGCCGAACTCGTCTGAGTCGAGTCGTTCGCCCCTGCAGTTACATCTGGTAGCGGCGCACGTCGTCCCGCGGCGGAGCCTGCGACTGCCCGGTCATCTCCTCGTAGGTCAGCCCCGCGAGGTACTCGTCGTAGGTCACGTCGTAGCCCTGCCGGAGGTGGAAGTCGAGCTGGCCGCGGTCGAGTTCCGACTGGAACAGCGCGTGGACCGCCCGGCGGACGAGTTCGTCCGCGTCGTCGGGGTCGAACAGGGCGGCGAGCATGGCGAGTTCGTGTCGCGTCTCGCGGTCGAGCGACACGTCGAGGCTGTCGCCGAGGTCTCCGTAGGCCGCGTCAACGTCGTCTGTGAGTTCGTCGAGCGTCATCGCCCGGCGATGGGGCCGTCACGGGGATACGCGTTTCGACCGCGAGGGAGGGAGGACGCTCCGGCATCGCCACGGCTAAACGCGGGCCGTCCCAAGCCGGGGCGATGAGCGACGCGCCGTCCGAACTCCCCGCCGACCTCGACCGCGAAGCAGTCCAGTCCGCGCTCACCGAGTGGTACGAGGCCGACCACCGGGACTTCCCGTGGCGGCGCACCGACGACCCCTACGAGATTCTCGTCTCCGAGGTGATGAGCCAGCAGACCCAACTCGGCCGCGTGGTCGAGGCGTGGGACGAATTTCTCGACGAGTGGCCGACGACAGCCGACCTCGCGGCGGCCGACCGCGCCGACGTGGTCGGCTTCTGGACGGACCACCGACTGGGCTACAACAACCGCGCGAAGTACCTCCACGAGGCCGCCCGGCAGGTCGAAGAAGACCACGGCGGCGAGTTTCCCCGGGCGCCCGACGGCCTCTCGGAGCTGATGGGCGTCGGTCCCTACACCGCCAACGCGGTCGCCTCCTTCGCGTTCAACAACGGCGACGCGGTGGTCGATACCAACGTCAAGCGGGTGCTCCACCGCGCCTTCGCGGTCCCCGACGACGACGCGGCGTTCGAGGCCGCCGCCTCGGAACTCATGCCCGACGGCGAGTCCCGCGTCTGGAACAACGCCATCATGGAACTCGGCGGGGTCGCCTGCGGGAAGACGCCGACCTGCGACGAGTCCGGCTGTCCGTGGCGGCGGTTCTGCCACGCCTACGAGACGGGCGATTTCACTGCTCCGGACGTACCGACGCAACCGAGTTTCGAAGGGAGTCGGCGGCAGTTCCGCGGGCGGGTCGTCCGGGTGCTCGGCGAGTACGACGAATTAGCACTAGACGAGTTGGGACCGAAAATTCGTGTTGACTACACTCCCGACGGAAGTCACGGACAGGAATGGCTCCGCGGATTACTCTCTGATTTGGCCGACGATGGGCTCGTTGAGATCGACGAACGCAGTAGTGATACTACCGTCCGGCTTCAAAACTGAACCCGACTGTCTTTCTGCATCTCTCGGAGACCCTCCGGATTCTTCGGGATAGTGATGGATGTCCCAGCGACGAAAAAGAGTAGCGAGCATACTGAGTATATTTTAAAACTAGTTCTGAAATATGATTTTCAACAACCCCCGGACACACATATGACGTTCACAAGAGTCGTGAATTCGATAGGTCACAGAAACACCTTGAACGCCATTTGATGCGGATTCATCCGCACAGATCTTATAATTGAATATAGATCGCTCTCCTTTCTGACTTACTGAGTCGAGGTAGCTACCGCGAGATTTCAATTAAGTTGGTAAATCTCCGTTGTGATAAGATACAATACATTCTAACGTAACAGAACTTCTATGGCAACGGTTGAGGACACGAAAACACGCCTTCAGAACATCGATCCGTACGAGTTCGAGCAGTTCGTTGCGGACCTCTGGGAGGCACAGGGGTGGGAGACGGAAGTATCGCAGGCGTCGAACGACATGGGGGTCGACGTCATCGCAAAGAAAGCAGACGGAATGGTCGAACAGAAGTTGACGATTCAAGCCAAGCGATACTCTTCCGGCAACAAAATCGGTCGGCAAGACGTCCAACAGTACTACTCGATGAAAGTACAGGACGCACAGGCCGACGCGGCGGTCATCGTTACAACGAGTTCATTCACGAAACCCGCTGAAGATTGGGCTTCGGAACATAACGTGAAGCTCGTCGACGGAGACGATATCATCCAGTTGCTAAACGAACAAGGTACAGAACACATTCTCGACGAGTACGCACCGACGCTACGTGAGACCGAACTCGATCCAGCCCATTCCCCGAAGCAACCGAAGAAGACCGATGAGCTTGGAGTTGAGGTAGAAGGGGAAAATGCAGTCAAACTTCCTGAACCGCTCGAAGACGACGATACGCGAACGAAGATTAGTGCAGGAGCCGGTCTCGTCGGTATCTACCTTATCCTCAACCCATCTGGGATCTCGCTCCCGGTAGAAGCATTAGGGATGCTTGTGCTTCTCGCCGGAATCGCAGTCTATCAGTTCCCAGAACAAGTCTGGGATGCGGTCACCCCTACGCGGGAGGTCTACCGTGAACTGAGCCACGGTGGAGTCGTCGCCCTCGATGGGGACTCTATCCAATACGAGCCACCAGGTGAGGACGAGCCGATAGTCTTCGATAACTCCGACAAGCAACGTGCTCGCCAACGTGCGGTCGTCTACGGTGCCTTGGATAAGTACGTCGGCGGTGGCCTCCCCGAAACGCAGAAAGGGACTCTTCCGACCATGATCGCCAACGAAGGTGCACAGACCATCGCAGCCTATCGATTCGCAGTCCACAACGAAGCACCGTCGAAGATCGCTAGCGAGATGGGGATGACTCAACAGGATGTCGTCAATCATCTAACTGCGATCGTGAACTGAACACCGCTTCATAACCGCGCCTTCGCAGTCCGCGTCTCGCTGGCGAAGTAGCGCCGGCTCTCAGCGATTCCCCTCCTACGGCACTTTCAGATACGCGTCGCCCGCCGCCTGTCGCGTCACGAGCTCGCCGACGCCCGAGGGGACGACCTCGACGCCGTCGGCCAGTCGGTCGGCGTCGACGCCGCGGCCGTCGAGTGAGTTCTGACAGACGCAACAGCGGACGCCGGCCTCGAAAAGCGGGTCGAGGCGGTCGCGGACGGGCGAGTCGTCGAGAAAGAGGAGCGCCGCATCGCCGTTGGCGAGGAGCGTGATATCGCCCGTCTCGACCGTCTCGTCGTCGAGCAGGTTTCGGACGTTCCGGATGGCGTGTCGCCAGTCGCCGAGGTCGGCGCTGGAGACGTGGAAGACGACGTTCACGGTCGGTGTTCGCGGCCCGACTCCCTGTGTGTTGTGCCCGTCCGACACACCCGAACGCGGCCGACGGGGTTTTCCGGGCGCTCACGGAGACTCACGATATGGCGCAGCCACACGTGGTCGCCGTCTGCGGCAGCCTCCGCGACCACAGCTACACCCGATTGGCGCTCGAACACGTCCTCGCAGGCGCGTCCGCCGCCGGCGGCACGACGGAGCTGGTGGACCTCCGCGAGTACGACCTCCCGCCGCTGAACGCCGATTACGACGAGCAGGGCGACTCGGCCGAACTCGTCCGCGTCGTCGACGGCGCGGATGCGGTCATCCTCGGCACGCCGGTCTACCACGGCTCGTACTCCGGCGTCCTCAAGAACGCCCTCGACTACTGCGGCTTCGACGAGTTCGGCGAGAAGACCGTCGGCCTGCTCGCCGTCGCCGGCGGGTCGTTCCCCGTGACCGCCCTCGAACATCTCCGGTCAGTCTGCCGGTCGCTGAACTCGTGGGTGCTCCCGCATCAGGTCGCGATTCCCCGCGTCTCCTCGTCGTTCGACGGCGACGACATCGCGAGCGATGACCTGCGCGAGCGGGTCGAACGACTCGGCCGCGACGCGGTCGTCTACGCCAACATCGAGCCGGAGCCGCCGACGTTCGAAAGCGGCGAAAACGTCGGCGCGGACGACTGAGTCTCCGTCGCGACTCTCCCGCGACGCAGTCACGACCGCGGCGTCGACCCGCGTGGCGACCCGTCGCGACGCCCGACGGTCGCGGCAGATGAACAATCGTTTTCACCCTCCTCGTCCCCCAGTCAGGATATGCACGCCATCACGCAGAGCGGGTGGGTCGAGGTCATCTCCGGGTCGATGTTCTCGGGGAAGACCGAGGAACTCCTCCGACGGCTCCGCCGAGCCGAAATCGCCGGCCAGGAGATTTCGGTGTTCAAGCCCCAACTCGACGACCGCTACGGGGAAACGACGGTCGGCTCGCACGCCGGGCGCTCGTGGGAGGCGAGCGTCGTCCCCTCCGAGGGCGAGGGGGTCTGGCAGATCGCCGAGGAACTCAACGGCGAGGACGTGGTCGCCATCGACGAGGCGAACTTCTTTTCGGCCGAGTTGGTCGACGTCTGCGAGGCGCTGGCCGCCGACGGCAAGCGCGTCGTCGTCTCCGGGACCGACCAGACGTTCCGCGCCGAGCCGTTCGATCCGCTTCCCCAACTGATGGCGCTCGCCGAGTACGTCGACAAGCTACAGGCCATCTGCACCGTCTGCGGCGAGCCGGCGACACGGAACCAGCGACTCATCGACGGCGAGCCCGCCCACGTGGACGACCCCACCATCCTCGTCGGCGCGGAGGAGTCCTACGAGGCGCGGTGTCGGAACTGTCATACCCTCCGGCGGGACTAGAGGCTAGCGTGACTACCTGGGTCGAAACCCCACGGGAGGGCCGCGACCGCGGGCTGGCCGGCCTCCTCCGCGCGTGGGTCGCCGTGGTCGTTCGCCCCCGCCAGTTCTTCCGCGACGGCGTCGCCCCCGGCGACCAAGCGCCCGGCCTCGTGTTCGCCATCGCGGTCGCGCTCGTCTACCAGGGCCTCGGGTTCGCCCTCGCGCCGGCGACGATTCCGGCCATCGAGGGCGGCCCGGTCGTCTCGGCGCTCGTCGCGCTGCTCGTCGTCGCGCTGTTCGTCGCGCCGGCGCTGCTCCACCTGACGGCGGCCATCCAGACGGCGCTTCTCATCCCGCTTCTGTCCCGCCGCGCTGGGGTGAGCGAGACGGTGCAGGTCATCGCCTACGCCGCCGCGCCCTGCGCCTTCGCCGGCCTCCCGATTCCCGGCGTCCGCGCGCTCTGTGCGGTTTACGGGGCGGTACTCCTCGTCGTCGGCATCAGCGAGGTCCACCGGACGACGGTGCCGAAGGCCGCGGTCGCGGCCGCCGTCCCCGCCGGGCTGGTCTTCGGGTACGCCTTCGGCGGCTTCCGCGCCCTCTCGGAACTCGCCGCCGCGCTCGCGCTCGTCTGAACCAATCTCCCCCCGTATTTCGCCCGTTTCGACCGACCGAACGCCGTTTTTCCGCCCGCGAACGCGCGAATTTCGCCTGAGCGTTTTTCGACAATCGTTTTAGTTAGGGGTTGTTTGCTCAACGCAATGGATTGGATTACGCACGAGGAGGACGTCTGGTTCGAATTCCGGGGCAATAGCCCCCACCAGCTCGTCCCCGGCCGATTTTACAAAGGCACCGTCGACGGCTACGCCGACTTCGGTGTCTTCGTCGACCTCGCTTCGAACGTGACCGGCTTACTGCACCGCAGCGAACTCGACCGCCGCCTCGAATCCCTCGACTGGGAGCCGGGCGACGAGGTGTTCGTCCAGGTGAAGAACGTCCGCGACAACGGCAACATCGACCTCGGCTGGTCGATTCGCCAGTCCGACTCGGAGTTCCGCGGCGCTCGCATCCACGACCCCGACGGCGACGCCGACGGCCAGCCCGTCGAGAAGCAGTCCGAAAGTGGCGGGTCGGTGACGGTCAAAACGCGCCCGAAGACCGGTAAGACGACGAAGCCCGCCGGCGCGAGCACGTCGTCCGAGACGGTCGAATCCGAGTCTGAGCCCGAATCGGAACCCGAACAGGAAGCTGAACCCGAACCCGAACCCGAGCAGGACGCCGCGTCCGAGTCCGACGCCGGAGACGAGGACCGCGCGCCGACCGCCGGCGACGTCGTCGACGACATCGCCGCCAACGGCGAGTCCGAAGAAGTCGAAGCGGAACCCGAGGAATCGGAGCCCGAGCAGGACGACACCGACGCCGAGCAGGAAGTCGAGTCCGACGCCGAGTCCGCCGACGCCGACGCCGAGGCAGCGCGCGTGACGCTCGACAGCATCGACGACCGCGTCGGCGACGTGATTCGCGTCGAGGGCGAAATCGCCAGCGTCCGACAGACGGGCGGCCCGACGGTGTTCGAACTCCGCGACGAGACGGCCATCGCCGACTGCGCGGCCTTCGTCGAAGCCGGCGTCCGCGCGTACCCCGACGTCGAGGTGGGCGACTACGTCCGCATCGACGGCGAGGTCGAGCGCCGCCGCGGCGAACTCCAGATCGAGACCGAGGAGCTGACGATTCTCGGCGGCGACGAGGCCGACACCGTGGCCCAGCGCCTCGCGGACGCCCTCTCGGACGAGGCCCGCCCGGACGCCGTCGCGCCCCTCGCGGCCCACGAGCCGGTCGCCGCCGTCGGCAAGTCGCTGCTCGACGCCGCGGAGGCCATCCGCCGCGCCGTCCTCGAATCGCGCCCCATCGTCGTCCGCCACACGGCCACCGCCGACGGCTACGTCGCCGGCGCGGCCGTCGAGCGCGCCGTGCTCCCGCTCATCCGCGAGGAGCACCCCCGGGACGACGCCGAGTACCACTACTTCACCCGTCGCCCGCTCGAAGAGGCCGTCTACGGCATGGACGCCGCCACGAACGACGTGACGCGGATGCTCGAAGACCGCGACCGCCACGACGAGAAGCTCCCGCTCGTGCTGCTCCTCGGTGCCGGGTCGACCGCCGAGTCCCTCGACGGTCTCGGCCTGCTCGGCGTCTACGGCTCCGAGCGCGTCGTGGTCGACGCCGCGCCCGCCGACGACGAGGTCGCCGAGGAAGTCGACGTGCTCGTCAACCCCGCCCGCGAGGGAGCCGACGCCCGAGACCTCTCGGTCGGCGCGCTCGCCTCGACGCTTTCCGTCGCCGTCAACGACGACGTGCGCGACGACGTGTCGCACCTCCCCGCCGTCAGCTACTGGGAGAACTGCCCGCAGCAGTACCTCGACCTCGCCGAGTCGCACGGCTTCGACGCCGACCGCGTCAGCGAACTCCGCGAGGCCGTCGCGCTGGAGGCCTACTACCAGTCGTATCAGGACAAGCGCGAGCTCATCGCCGACCTGCTGTTCGACGCCGACGAGGGCCTCGCCGGCCACGTCTCCGAGCAGTTCCGCATCAAGCTCGAAGCCGAAATCGAGACGGCGCAGGCGAACCTCGAACGCCGCGAGGTCGGTGCCATCTCCGCGGCCGTCCTCGACTCCGACGCCTACAGTCACCGCTTCGACTTCCCGCCGACGGGCCTGCTCGTGGACGAACTCCACCGCCGCACCCGCGAGGGCGACGCCTTCGTGACCGTCGCGCTCGGCATGGACGAACTCTACCTGCGCGCCACGGGCGACCTCGACCTCCGCGCGGTCGTCGAGTCGGCCGCCGAGAAAGCGCCCGCCGCCGGCCTCGCCGCCGCGGGCATCCGCGAGGGTCGCATCGAGTTCCTGACCGGCGCGCGCGACGAGGCGCTCGAAGCCGTCCTCGACGCCGCCGCCGAGCAGTTCTAAGCCGCAATCCAGACTCCTCCTCGCGCGGTTCGACGGAGGGCTGTATTCCAGCCTCCCGAGCGACACGCTTATCCACGAAACGACCCGATTCGCGCCCATGAACCGTCACCGCGTCGCCGAACGGGAGGTGTGTCCGTGAGCGCCGAGACCGAGACGGAGTCCGAGGCGTTCGAGCGGACCTGCGAGGCGCTCGTCGAGCGCATCCTCGCGGGCGACGTCGACCGCGACGACCTCGAATCGGCAAAGCTCGACGCCTGTTCGGAACACTCCTCGCCGAAGGTCCCGAAGAACGCCGAGATTCTGCAGTACGCCCCGGAAGACCGCCGCGAGGAGGTCAAAGAGGTCGTCCAGCGCAAGCCCGTCCGCACCGCCTCCGGCGTCTCGCCGGTCGCCATCATGACCTCGCCGCACATGTGCCCCCACGGGAAGTGCCTCTACTGTCCCGGCGGCCCCGCGAGCGAGTTCTCCTCGTCGCAGTCGTACACGGGCCACGAGCCCGCGGCCGCCCGCGGCGTCCAGAACGACTACGACCCCTACGGGCAGGTCACGCTCCGGCTCGAACAGCTTCGGCACATCGGCCACCCCGTGGACAAGGTCGAACTCATCCTGATGGGCGGGACGATGACCGCCCGGAGCCACGACTACCAGGAGTGGTTCGTCAAGCGCGCGCTCGAAGCCATGAACGACTACGACCTCGACAAGGAGCCCGAGCCGGCGGAAGACAGGTCGTTCAAGCCCGACCCCGAAGATGTCGAGTTCAAGTACATCGAGGACGTCATCGCGGAAAACGAGACGAACGACATCCGGAACATCGGGACGACGTTCGAGACGAAGCCCGACTGGTGCGACCCCGAGCAAATCGACCGGATGCTCGATTTGGGCGCGACGAAGGTCGAAGTCGGCGTCCAGACGACCTACGAGCGCATCAACCGCGAGATGCACCGCGGCCACGGCGTGCAGGCCTCCATCGACGCCAACCGCCGGCTCCGCGACTCGGCGTTCAAGGTCGGCTTCCACATGATGCCCGGCCAGCCGGGCATGACCAAGGAGATGTGTCTGGAGGACTTCCGCCAGCTGTTCGAAAACAGCGACTGGCGGCCCGACTACCTCAAAATCTACCCGACGCTCATCGTCCGCGACACCGTCACCTACGACATGTGGCGGCGCGACGAGTACGACCCGCTGAACAACGAGGAGGCCGCCGACATCGTCGCGGAGGTCATGGGCATGATTCCGAAGTACACCCGCCTCCAGCGCGTCCAGCGGGACATCCCCGCGGACTTCATCGACGCCGGCGTCTGGAAGTCGAACCTCCGGCAACTGGCCGCCCAGCGCGCCGAGGAGCGCGGCATCGTCCAGCGGGACATCCGCGCCCGCGAGGTCGGCATGAACGAGACCGACCCGGACCCCGAGCGCATCGAACTCGACGTGATGACCTACGAGGTCGCCGGCGGGACCGAGCACTTCATCTCGTTCGAGGACCCCGTCGCGGACCTGCTCGTCGGCTTCTGTCGGCTCCGGTTCCCCGGCAACCCGGTCCGCCGCGAACTGCAGGACGCGGCGCTCGTCCGCGAACTCCACGTGTACGGCTCCGAGGCGGGAATCGGTGCCGACGGCGACTGGCAACACAAGGGCTACGGGAAGAAGCTCCTCGCGCACGCCGAGGAACTGTCCCGCGACGCCGGCTACGACAAGATTTCGGTCATCTCGGGCATCGGCGTCCGGCAGTACTACAAGGAGAAACTCGGCTACCACCAAGACGGCCCGTACGTGTCGAAGCGGCTGTAGGCTAGTTCGGCTGTTTTTTGGTCCAGATTTTTGCGAGGCGAGCGAAGCGAGCCTCGGAAAAAGGTGGGCGTTACGTGTCGAAGCGGCTGTAGGGAATAGTTGGATTTTTGGTCCGCCGTGAGGCTGAGCCTCACGAGCCTTCGGTCGCAGTCGCTCCCGAAGACAGATTTTTGCGAGACGAGCGAAGCGAGCCTCGGAAAAAGGTGGGCGTTACGTGTCGAAGCGGCTGTAGCCGACGAAACTCCCGTCCGATTCTCACCGCTGATTGTCGCTCCGTCACGCTTTTACTGTCTGACCCATCGCACACGGTAGGATGGCACCTCAGGGGGGTGCGGCGGGTTCGGGGCAGGCGGCGACGTGGCTTCAGGACCTCCGCTCGACGCTCGCACAGTTCGTTTCGACGGAAGAACGAATCGGTATCTCGGCGGCGCTCGTGGCGCTCGCGCTCGGCATCGCGGTCTTTCTCGCGCCGCGGCTCGTCTCGCGGGCGACCGCCGAACTCCGAACGCGGGTGTTGGAACACCCGCGGGTCCCGGACGCCGTCACCGACGCGGCGTGGCTGTTTCCCGCGACGGTCGTCGTCCGGACGCTCCAACTCGCGGTCTTCGTCGGCGCGGCGCTGTCGCTGTTGCTCCTCTGGGGCTACACCGGCGTCGCCGCGGACCTCGCCGAGGTGCTCGCCGTCGCGGTGCCGAACGCCGCCAAACTCGGGGCCACGGTCGCCCTGTTCGCCGGAGCGCTCGTGGGGACGAACGTCCTCGAAGAGAAACTGGACTCGTACGCGAGGGCCTCGGACAACATCAACGCCCACCAGCAGGGCATCGTCTTCCGCGTCCTCCAACTGGTCGTCCTCCTCGCGGTCGGGATGGCGGCGCTCACGGTCTGGCAGGTCAGAATCGGCGGCCTGCTCGTCGGTGCGGGCTTCCTCGGCATCGTGGTCGGCATGGCCGCGAGACAGACCCTCGGGTCGCTCATCGCCGGCTTCGTGCTCATGTTCTCCCGGCCGTTCGAACTCGGCGACTGGGTGGAGATAGACGACGCCGAGGGCATCGTCACCGACATCACCATCATCAACACCCGCCTGAGCAACGCCGACGGCGAGACGGTCGTCTTCCCCAACGACCGCGTGACCAACGCGAAGATAACCAACCGGACGAAGCGCAACCGCCTCCGACTCCGCCTCGACGTGGGCATCGACTACGAGGCCGACATCGAACACGCCGAGTCGGTGGCCGAGGAGGCGCTTTCGGACCTCAAGTTCGTCGAGGGGGTGCCGAAACCGCAGGTGATGCCGACGACGTTCGGGGATTCGTCAATCGGCCTCCAACTCCGCTTTTGGATTACGAACCCCTCGGCCCCGCGCCGGGCGCAGGCGAAGGCCGAGGTGCTTCGGAGCGTGAAACTCGCGTTCGACCGCGAGGGAATCAAGATTCCGTACCCCCAGCGCGAACTGCTCGCCCGCGAGGAGGCCGACGGCTTCCAGCTACGGGCGGACCGCCGGAGTCGGCCGGTCGAGACGTCGGTCTCGGAGGATTAGGCGTCCGCGTCGGCTACAGCGACTTCCGCATCTCGACGTGCGGAATCCCCGCCTCGTCGAACTCGTCGCTCGTCGTCTCGTAGCCGAGACCGCGGTAGAACCCCTCCGCGGTCGTCTGGCCGTGGAGGACGAGCGAGTCGAAGCCGCGCTCGCGCGCCTCCGCTTCGAGCGCGTCCATGAGCCGTCGCCCCCAGCCCTCGCCGCGGGCCGATTCGAGGACGGCGACGCGTTCGACCTTGCCGACGCCGGGTTCGTACTCGCGCAGGCGGGCCGCGCCGACCGGGTCGCCGCCGCGGGAGGCGACGAAGTGGACGGCCTCGGCGTCGGGGTCGTCGTGTTCGTCCCACTCCAGTTCCTCGTCGACGCCCTGTTCGTCCACGAAGACGGCTTTGCGGACGGCGAAGGCGTCGTCGCGCTCGCCCTCGGTGACCGCGACGCGGACATCGGGTTCGCTCATAAGGGCAGTTCCGCGGGGGTCTACCTGACGGTTGCGGAGCGAGTTTCTCACGTCGGACCCGCGAGCCTTCGGGTTCGCGCTCGGCTTCGGCGGGCGCTACGCCGTCGCTCGCGTGCCGTCGTCGACCTGCCCCCGCGTCGAGTCACCGCCGAGCGCCCAGCCGAGTCGGTAGACGAGCGACCCGGTCGCGAGCGTCACCAGCGCCCAGACGACGAGCAGAAGGCCGACGAACAGGACGCCGTAGCCGCCGACGGGGACCAGCGGAAGCGCGAAGACCGCGGGCGCGGCGACGATGGCGAGCGACAGCGGGCGCGTGTTCCCGTCGCGCCGGGCCGCGTAGCCGAGGGGGAGAAACAGCACGACGGCGGCCTCTAAGGCAAGCGCGCTGAGCGAGAACCACGGGTTCGGCCCCGGCATCGCAACCGCGGTGGCGACCGCGAGCGCGACCTGCGGCCCGACGGTCGCGGCGACGAGGCGACGGAACCCGAGCGCCCCGGGGCGGACGGCCGAGGCGACGCCGAGCGCGACCAGTTGGAGGGCGAGGAGCCACGCCATCGCGGCGACGCTCCCGGAGAACGCCCGGACGACGAGGAGACAGAGACCCCACAGGACGCCGAGTCCCGCGACGACGGGGCCGAAGCGCCGCGCGCCCCGGTCGTCGTCGAACCGGCGGTCGAACTGTCGGACGAGGAGCACGCCGACGGTGAGCACGAGCGTCGGGACGAACGCGACCCACGCGAGGTTCGCGAGGACGCCGGGCCCCGCGTCGGCGGCGACGCTCGCGTAGGCCGCGGCCGTGGTCGCCAGTCCCGCGTCGGGGCCGAACGTGAGGTACGTCTGACTCCCGACGCTCGGCGCGTCCCCGTCGTCGGCGCTCCAGACGGCGGCCGTCTCGTTGGCCCGAGTCCCGGGGGGTGCGGTGAGGAGCGACGACCCTTCGGGGCCGGTCACGGCGAATCGGTCGGCGTCGACGTAGACCGTGCCCCTGACCCCGTCGACGTGGAAGTAGTCCACGACCAGCACGTCGCCGTAGCCGCGAGACGCCATCCCGGGAACCTCGAAGGTCACGACCGCGGTGTCGCCGTCCATCCGGGTGTCGAGGCGTCGGCGGTCGTCGGTGACCACGCGGTGGTCTTCGAACGTCCGGCGGACGACGCGGTCGAGCTGTTCGGGGTTCTCGCGGAACGTCGCGGCCGACCCGTCGTCGAGTTCGACGCGGGCGGTCCACGCGCCGACGCCGTCGTCGCCGACGCGGACTCGGAGCGCGCTCGATTCGACGGTGAGCGGGACGCCCGCGGCGGCGGCCGACTCCTCGAACGCCTCGCCGCAGACGCCGCAGACGGCTTCGGGAGGGGGTCGCCCCTCGGCGGGGACGCTCCCGACGGGGAGCGCGGCCAGCGCGACGAGGAGGGCGAGCGTGCCGAGCGCGAGGGTGCGAGGACGCATTCACCGGACACATTCGGACTGATTGACAAGAATCTTCTCCCCGATTCGGACGGGCGTCGCATCCGCGGAAACGACACCCCTTTTCGTTCGCCGCCAAAAAGCGAGTCCATGGACCCGAAGCGGGAACTCACGAGCGTCGACCTCGCGGCCCTCGTCACCGAGTTGAACCGGTACGAGGGCGCGAAGGTCGACAAGGCGTACCTCTACGGCGACGACCTGCTTCGCCTCAAGATGCGGGACTTCGACCGCGGTCGGCTCGAACTCCTCCTCGAAGTGGGCGAGATAAAGCGCGCGCACCTCGCCGCACAGGAGCACGTGCCGGACGCCCCCGGTCGGCCGCCGAACTTCGCGATGATGCTCAGAAACCGGCTCAGCGGGGCCGACTTCGCGGGCGTCGAGCAGTACGAGTTCGACCGCATCCTCACGTTCACGTTCGAGCGCGGCGACGAGAACACGAAAATCGTCGTCGAGCTGTTCGGCCAGGGCAACATCGCGGTGCTCGACGAGACGGGCGAAGTCGTCCGCAGTCTGGAGACGGTGCGGCTCAAGTCGCGGACGGTCGCGCCGGGGTCGCAGTACGAGTACCCCGCCTCGCGGCTCGACCCCCTCACCGTCAGCCGCGACGCCCTCGGCCGGAACATGGAGCAGTCCGACACCGACGTGGTGCGGACGCTCGCCACCCAGTTGAACCTCGGCGGCCTCTACGCCGAGGAGCTGTGTACCCGCGCCGGCGTGGAGAAGACCCTCGACATCGCCGACGCCACCGACGACGACTACGACGACATCTACGACGCCATCGTCGACCTCCGCGAGCAGGTTCGCGCCGGGGAGTTCGACCCGCGGCTCTACCTCGACGACGACGGCGAGGTCGTGGACGTGACGCCCTTCCCGCTGCGCGAACACCAGAACGCCGGGCTCGACGAGGAGGCCTACGACACGTTCAACGACGCGCTCGACGAGTACTTCTTCCGTCTCGATTTGACCGCCGACGAGCAGGAGGCGACCTCGGACCGCCCGGACTTCGAGGAGCAAATCGCCAAACAAGAGCGCATCATCGACCAGCAGGAGGGCGCAATCGAGGGCTTCGAGAAGCAGGCCCAAGAGGAGCGCGAGCGCGCCGAACTGCTGTACGCCAACTACGACCTCGTCGACGACGTGCTGTCGACCGTCCGAAACGCGCGCGAGGAGGGCGTCCCGTGGGACGACATCGGCGAGACGCTCGCGGAGGGTGCCGAACAGGGCATCCCCGAGGCCGAGGCCGTCACGAACGTCGACGGCGCGAACGGGACGGTCACCGTCGACCTCGACGACGCGACCGTCACCCTCGACGTGTCGATGGGCGTCGAGAAGAACGCCGACCGCCTCTACACCGAGGCAAAGCGCATCGAGGAGAAAAAGGAGGGCGCGCTGGCCGCCATCGAGGACACCCGCGAGGAGTTGGAGGCCGCAAAGCGCCGCCGCGACGAGTGGGAGGCCGACGACGGCGAGGACGACGAGGACGACGGGGACGAAGAACCCGAGGAGACCGACTGGCTGGCGCTCGATTCGGTCCCCGTCAAGTCCACGGAACACTGGTTCGAGCGGTTCCGGTGGTTCCACACCTCAAGCGGCTACCTCGTCGTCGGCGGCCGCAACGCCGACCAGAACGAGGAGTTGGTGAAGAAGTACATGAGCAAACACGACCGATTTTTCCACACGCAGGCCCACGGGGGACCGGTCACGCTCCTGAAGGCGACGGGGCCGAGCGAGCCCGCCCAAGCGGTCGACTTCTCCGACGAGACGCTCCGCGAGGCCGCGCAGTTCGCCGTCTCGTACTCCTCCATCTGGAAGGAGGGCCGCTTCGCCGACGACGCCTACATGGTCGAGCCGTCGCAGGTGTCGAAGACGCCCGAGTCGGGCGAGTACATCGAAAAGGGGAGCTTCGTCATCCGCGGCGACCGCGAGTACTTCGAGGACGTGGCCGCGAAGGTCGCGGTCGGCATCCAGTGCGAGGGCGAGACGCGCGTCATCGGCGGCCCGCCGTCGGCAATCGAGGCGCGCGCGGAGACGACGCTGACGCTCACGCCGGGGCAGTACGCCCAGAACGACGCCGCGAAACTGTGCTACCGCCGGCTCCGCGAGCGCTTCGCCGACAAGTCGTTCGTCAGAAAAATCGCATCACCCGACCAGATTCAGGAGTTCCTCCCGCCGGGCGGAAGCGATATCGTCGACGAGTAAACGTCGCCGCCGTCTTCCGGTAACCGAACGCTAGATGGCTTAATATTCAATTATTCGGTCGTATCGGGTACAAGATTATATACTTTCTCGTCGTAATGTAGTTTCGAGCGCGTGTGTCTACCCGCGGTTCTCATCCGGTCGAACGGCCGGTGGGTGGGTGGTGGCGCTCGGTGAAACATCATGATTTCAGAATCCCTCAATTACCTTCGAAACGACGAGGACTGGGTAAAGACGGTCCTCATCGGCGGCGTCCTCGGCTTGTTGAGCGTCCTCATCGTCCCGACGTTCCTCGTCATCGGCTATCTCCTTCGGGTCGTTCGCGCGACGATGAAGGGCGACGAGGAGCCTCCGGTGTTCGACGACTGGGGCGACATGGCGATAGACGGCGTGAAAGGCTTCGCCATCGCGTTCGTCTACAGTATCGTCCCGCTCATCATCGCGGGCGTGTTCGGCTTCGCCGGCATCGTCGGCGCAATGGCCGGCGGCTCCGACGCCGCGGGCGCGGTCGGCGGCATCGTGGCGCTCGTGGGGCTCCTGCTCGCGTTCGTCCTCGGTCTGCTCGCCGCGTACCTCATCCCCGCGGCGCTGTCGAACTACGCCGAGACCGACCGCATGGGCGCGGCGTTCGACGTCGGTACGCTCCGGCCCATCCTGACCTCGGGCA
Organism: Haloferax sp. KTX1; assembly: GCF_902410085.1. Lineage (NCBI taxonomy): Archaea > Methanobacteriati > Methanobacteriota > Halobacteria > Halobacteriales > Haloferacaceae > Haloferax > Haloferax sp. KTX1. The sequence continues at coordinate 52,285 of NZ_CABPRH010000004.1, forward strand.
AGTATGCCACCGCGTGGCTCACGGCGTTCGCGGTGCTGTTCGCGTCGTCAATCGTGGTCGGCGTCCTGAACGTCATCCCGATTCTCGGCTTCGTCGTCGGGGCGTTCGTGACGTTCTACGCGGCCGTCGCCGCCTACTGCATCATCGGCAGGACGTGGGGCGAACTCCACGACGTCGAGATGATGGACGAGGGCGAGACCCCGGGCGAACAGCCCGCCGTCTGAACTATCAGCGAGAATTCGACTTTTCGACGGAATATCTAAGCCGATAGCGCCGCGAGACCACGTATGCTCTCCGACGCGCTGTGGTTTCTCAAGCGAAGCGACGACTGGTTCGCAACGACGATTATCGGCGGGGTTCTCTGGCTGCTCTCTGTGCTGATACTCCCGGGGATTATCCTACAGGGCTACTTCGTCAGAGCGATGCAGGCGGCCGCGAACGGCGAGCAGTCCGCCCCCTCGTTCACGGACTGGGGCGGGCTGTTCGTCGACGGCCTGAAGCTGTTCGTGGTGACGTTCGTCTGGGCGCTCTTGGCCGTCGTCCCGGCGATGCTCCTCACGGTCATCGTCGGCGTCAGTACCTTCACCGTCTCCGAGGCGGCGACGGGGAGCGCGGCGGCGGCTTCCGCGGGCGGCGTCGGGCTCGGTATCGTCTCGGTCGTCCTCGGCCTCCTCGTGTTCGCGCTCGGCCTCCTCGCGGCCTACCTCGCGCCGGCCGCCGGGGCGAACTTCGCCATCGAAGGGAACCTCGGAGCCGGCTTCGACGTGCGGACCATCGTCTCGGGCGCGTTCACCGGCGAGTACGCCGTCGCGTGGTTGCTCGCGCTCGTCGTCGCGGCCGTGCTCGGCCTCATCGGCAGTATCCTCTCGGTCATCGTCGTCGGGTTCTTCATCCTGTTCTACGTGCAGGTGATGACGTACTACCTGTGGGCGCGCGGGTTCGCCGACGCCACCGGCAAGGGCCGGCAATCGGCCGGGTGGTAAGTCGGCGGCGATTGCGGGTGACCGCGATAGCAGGACTCTTTTCCGTTCCCCGACGACCGGACGTGTATGCGCATTTCGAGCCGCGGTCGCGGCGAGGAGGGGCGCGAGCGAATCACGCTCGTCCCCGAGAACGTCGACGACCTCTGGCACCTCTCGTACGTCCTCGAACCGGGTGACCTCGTCTCCGGCGACACCACCCGCCGCATCCAGCGCGACGACGAGCAAATGCGGGACACCGGCGGCGAGCGCGAGCACCTCAACGTCACCATCGAGGTCGACGACGTGGAGTTCGCGCGGTTCGCCAACCGCCTGCGCGTCGGCGGCGTCATCGTCTCCTGTTCCCGCGAGGACCAACTCGGCCACCACCACACGCTCAACGTCGAGGAACGCGCCGAGATAACCATCGAGAAGCACTTCAAGGCCGACCAGATAGACCGCATCGAGACGGCCGAACAGGCCGCCGAGAACCCCGACGTGGCCATCGCCACCGTCGAGGAGGGCGCGGCCTACATCCACACCGTCGCCCAGTACGGCACCGACGAGTACGCCTCGCTCACGAAGCCGACGGGGAAAGGCGAGTACGCTCGCCCGCGCTCGGAACTGTTCGACGAACTCGGCTCCGCGCTGTCGCATCTCGACGTGGACGCCATCATCCTCGCCGGCCCGGGCTTCACGAAGAACGACGCGATGGACTACTTCGAGAACAACTTCCCCGCGGTCGCCGAAACCATCGTCACGACCGTCGACACCGCCGGCGTCGGCGACCGCGGCGTCCACGAGGTGCTGAAGCGCGGCGCGGTCGACGACGTGCAGAAACAGACCCGCATCGCCGAGGAGGCCAACCTCATCGACGAGCTGATGGAGAACATCTCGACGGGCGCGAAGGCGGCCTACGGCGTCGAACAGGTCGCCGAAGCCGCCGACTTCGGCGCGGTCGAACACCTGCTGCTTCTCGACTCGCGGCTCCGCGCGGAGCGACAGGGCGACGGCGACTGGGACGTGGACGTCAACGACATCATCGACTCGGTCGAACAGAAGGGCGGCGAGGTCACCGTGTTCTCCGCGGAGTTCCAACCCGGCGAGCAGTTGAAGAACCTCGGCGGCATCGCGGCGGTCCTCCGGTACCGACTGCAGTAGACCGCGTTCGCCGCCACCGCCGTCATCGCCGCCACCGCCTCCATCGCCGGAGAAACCGTTTAGCCGCCCGAAACCCACGTCTAGTCGTGATGCGGAGTGGGCTTTCGGAGGCGACGAGGCGGGTCGACCGCTGGCTCGACCAGGTGTTTTTCGCCGCGTGGGAGGTGTCGGTACTGGCGATTCCGACGCTCTGGTTCCTGCTCGCCGCGACTCCGAGAGCCGCGGTGTCTTTGTCCGGCCTCACCGCGCTCGCGGCGAGCGCCGTCGCCGTCGGCACCTTCCGCGGCGGCTACGTCCGAACCGGGTCGTGGCCGCGGCCGGGTCACCTGCCGTCGCTCCCGATTCGGTCGGCCTATTACAGCCTCGTCGTCGGCGGGGCGGCGCTCCTCGGCGCGTTCGCACAGACCGAACTGGGGGCGTTCTGGCCGGGCGTCGTCGTCCCGGCGGTCGTCGGTGTCGGCGCGCTGGCTTTCGTCCCGGTCGTCCTCGTCGGCACCGAGCGGGTCGCACGAGTGACGCTGTGACCCGGTATCGACACGCGACCCGGTGTCGACAGTGAGGCGACATTCACACCGGATTTGGAAGAGACCCGGCACAGAGTGGGTCGAGATATCGAAAAACCGCTATCTGTTCTCTCGTCCCTCGTTCACTCGAATCGTCGAGTCGAATGGGACCGACCCCGACTCTCGATTTCGAAGGTGAACCATGACGAACACAGAACATCGCGACGGCCCGACCCGTCGCCGGTTCCTCCGAACCACCGGACTGCTCGTGGGTGGACTCGCCCTCGGCGTCCGTGGGGCTGGAACCGCCGCGGCGGGGGTCTCGGTCGCGAACGGGTGGTACGAAGAAGCAGAGATATACTACGTCGCTCACGGGGTGGAGGAGGGTGTGACGGAACGCGGAGAAAACGACATCTACCTCATCGGCGGCGACCGGACGTTGCAGGCACAGGTCGTCGAATTCGTCCCCGGAGAGGCCGGGTACTCGCCCCACTGGAACGTCAACCTCGTCAACACGGCGGCGGGGACGACGGTGGCCGACATCGTCGCCTCGCCGTACGTCTCGGAGCACTATCCCGAGGCGCTGTTCGACGACGTCGAAGACGTTCGGGCGGCGGCGGACGACGGACTGGTCACGGTGTCGAAACCCGGTGTTGTCGTCCTGTGCCCGATCGTTCCGGAACGCGTCGCGGACGCGCCCGGAAACACCGAACTGCCGGAAGCGTTCCCCCGTCCGTGGCCGGCGACGTTCTGAGAGCGAACGAACGCCGGCCACCGGCAGTTTTTCCGCGGCCGCGAAGCCGTGACGACTGCGTCGGCGAGCCGTCGCTCGCCAATCGAGATTCCTCTGTCCGTTTTACTCCCCCGTGAGCGACTCGCTCGCCGGCGAGAAGTCGATGGTCGTGCCGAGGCCCTCCTCGCGCGCCTTCTCGTAGAGCATGTGCGCCGCGGCGACCGTCTCGATGCCCGTGCCGCCGCTGTCGAAGACGGTTATCTCCTCGTCGTCCTCGCGGCCGGCGGCGACGCCCGCGACGACCTCGCCGAGTTCGGCGTGGATGTGGTCTTCGTCCACGACGCCGGCCTCGACGGCGGCGAGGAACGACCCGGCGTCCATCGTAGCGCGCTCGCGGAGGTCGGGGACGTACGTCGCGCGCTCGATGGTCGTCTCGTCGAGTTCGCGCTTTTCGGGGTGGTACTGCCCCATCGCGGTGACGTGCGTGCCGGGTTCGAGCAGGTCGCCGTCGAACACCGGGTCCGTGGCGGTCGTGGCCGTGACGACGATGTCCGCGCCCTCGACGGCCGCGGCGCTGGAGGCGACGGCCGCGACGCTGGCGTCGAGCGTGCGGTCCATCTCGCCCGCGAACGACTCGCGGCTCTCCTTCGTCGGCGAGTAGACCCAGACGGTGTCGAGGTCGCGGACGGTCGCGGCGGCCCGGAGCTGTCCGCGGGCCTGCGCGCCGCTCCCGATGAGCGCGAGCGTCGAGGCGTCGTCGCGGGCGAGCGCGTCGATGGCGACGCCGCCCGCCGCCCCGGTCTTGAACGGGTTCATGCTCGCGCCGTCGAGGAGCGCCAGCGGCTCGCCGCTGTCGGCGTCGAAAAGCGGCGTCATGAACCACGCGTCCTCCGCGCCGAAGCCGGCGGAGTACATGTAGCCGCCCATCGCGCCCGTCTCGGGCAACACGGCCGCGTAGGAGGTGAGCATGCCCGGCGGCTCGCGGTTGAACAGCTTCGTCCGCGGTTCGGCCGGCGCGCCCTCGCCGCGCTGTCTGTAGCCCTCGCGGACGGCCTCGACGTACTCGGCCGGGGTCGCCAGTCCACTAACCTCGTCGCTCGTGAGGAACAACGTCGCTGTCATGGTCGGAAAAACGAGACCTGCGGTCAAAACCCTGCGGGCCGGCGAACCGGCCGGGCGGGCGTGCGATGGGGATTAGTCGGCGTCGAGGACCGACGGAGAAGGCGCGTCAGCGGCGTTGGGACCGGCGTGTTCGTCGAATCGGGACGGAGACGGCGACGAGGGCCCGTTCACGAACAGCGCGTGGCCGGTGAGGAGCGCGGCCACGCCCGCGGCCATCGGCACTGCCGTGGTTAACTGCAACCCGGCGACGGTAAGCGTGCCGGTGATGCCGAGGAGTGCGAGCGGGATGAGCCCAAGAATGTAGTCGTAATATCCGGTCATAATATATACCATACTACGGACGTAAGTGGTATAATTCTTTCCCATAGATGACTGATATTCTCTTCGTGGCCTCTCGATAACGTTCCTATAACTTATGAGTTGAAAATCGCAGGACTGCGTCGGGGTTGCTCGCCGAGAGAACATCACAAATGCGATACTGTGGGTTGTGCCGCTCGCACGAACAGTCGTCGGGACTCGCGTCGCCTGCCGGAACTCCACACGGTTATGGGAGTCGGTACCGTGGCCGGAGACGTGAACCGCAACGACCGCTCCATCGTCGCGCTGGTGATGCTCGCCCACGGGATGGTCCACACCTACGAACTGTCCATCCCCATCTTCGTGGCCATCTGGCTCGGCGAGTTCGCGAGCATCGACCTCGGTCTCGCGTCGGTTCCCGTCACGACCGCCTCGCTGGGCGTGATGACCGGCCTCGGCTTCGCGCTGTTCGGCCTCGGGGCGCTCCCCGGCGGCATCCTCGTCGACCGCGTCGGCTCGAAGCGCCTCATCGTGTCCTGTCTCCTCGGGATGGCCGGGTCGTTCCTCCTGCTCGCGCTGTCGCCGAACCTCGTCGTCGTCGCCCTCGCGCTCGTCGTCTGGGGCGCGGCGGCCAGCGTCTACCACCCCGCCGGACTCCGCCTCATCAGCACCGGCGTCGAGGAACGCGGGACCGGATTCGCGTACCACGGCATCGCCGGGAACCTCGGCATCGGCTTCGGACCCTTCCTCACCGCGCTCCTCCTGTTGTTCTTCGACTGGCACCTCGTCGCCGGCGTGCTCGCGCTCCCGGCGCTCGCGGCCGCCGCGCTCGCCACCCGCGCCAACTTCGAAGAGCAGGCCGCGGTCACCGCCGCCGACGGCGGTGAGGGCGGTAACACTGGCGACGACGGCACCGACACCGACCCCGGCGGCGACAGCAAGGCCGGCGCGGGCGTCTCCTCGTTCGCCGAGTTCGTCTCGCAGTCGAAGCACCTCTTCGCCGGCGGGTTCGCGCTCGTCTTCGCGCTCGTGATGTTCTCGGGGCTCTACTACCGCGGCGTCACGACGTTCCTGCCGGACCTCCTCGGCTCCGTCATCGGCATCGAGCCGATTCCGGTCTCCGAGCTCCTCCCCGTCGACCTCGCGTCCGGGTCGGCCGGGGGCGCGCCGACGCTCGACGTGGAGCTGTTCGTCTACGCCGGCCTCCTGACCGTCGGCGTCTTCGGGCAGTACGTCGGCGGCAAGCTCACCGACCGCATCAGGACCGAACGCGGCATCGTCGCCGGCTTCGGCGCGCTCGCGGTCATCGCCGTCGCCTTCCTCCCGGTGGCGAGCCTCGGCGTCGTCCCGCTTCTCGCCATCTGCGCGCTGCTCGGCTTCTTCCTGTTCATGGTCCAGCCGTTCTATCAGGCGACCGTCGCGGAGTACACGCCCGCCGGTCTGCGGGGCCTCTCGTACGGCTTTACCTACCTCGGCGTGTTCGGCGTCGGCGCGCTCGGCGGTGCTATCGCCGGCTACATCCTCACCGTCGCCGACTCGACGGCGCTGTTCTTGGTTCTCGCCGGGTTCGCGACGGTCGCGACGCTCCTCGGCGTGACGCTGTTGCGACGGCGGCCGACGCCCGCCTGACTCCGGGGCGGGCGGGGACGGTCGAACGGAAATCCGTGTTCGGTTCGGTCAGTTCTTCGGTTCGGTTCGCGGCGCTCGGCGGTCGACGCTCAGACGAGTTTGAAGTACAGCGTCCGCCAGACGCCGAGCGCGACGGAGCCGAGCACCAGCATGACCGCGACGAACGTGAGTTCGACGCCGCCTTCGAAAAGCGGCGTCCAGCGAATCGCCATGCCGACGACGGTCGCCGCGAGCCACGCGCGGACGCCGAGCGGGACGGCCGACTTCGCCGACTCGGCCGCGCCGGGCGAGTACGCGCCTAAGAGCGGGGCGGTGACGAGCCATCCGATGAGGAACGGAACCGCGGTGAGCACCCAGCCGACCGGGTCGGCCGAGAGGTACGACACTCCGTTGTGCTGAATCACGCCGACGGTGACGAGGAGGAAGATGGCGAGCACGTCGCCCACGGCGATGGGTAACGCCCCGGCATCGAGTCGCTCCTCTAAGAACGACGTCGAGGTTGCCATAGGCGTGGATTCGTCGCCCCCCTAATGGCTTTCCCGCTTTTTTCCGACCACCGTGTATTCGAAGCCGCGTTCGACCACCTCGGCCTCGAACCCGACGCGTTCGAGAAAGCGCACGAGTTCGTCGGGCGCGGCGAACGCCGACCCGAAGCCGACGACGCGCTCTGCGGCGACCAGTCCCCGCCCGAGGAGCGTCTCGGGGTCGAACTCGTTGACGGCGAACACCCCGCCGGGCGCGAGCACGCGAAAGACCTCCTCGGCGACGCCCCGTTGGTTCGGCATGTGGTGGAAGGCGTCCACGACGGTCACGGCGTCGAGGGAGTCGTCGGCGAAGGGGAGCCCGCGGGCGTCGCCGCGGACGCAGTCGAGGCCCCGCTCGCGCGCCCGACGGAGCATCCCGGCCGAGCGGTCGAGGACGATGCGCTCGGGAACGTCGAGCGCGAGGGTCGCCCGCCCGGAGCCGCCGCCGATATCGACGACGCGCTCGACGGGGCGGTCGGCGCGGTCGAGCGCGGTGCCGAGCGCGCCGGGGTCCGCGGGCGGCATCACGAGGTCGTAGACGGGTGCGAAGCGGTCGAAGAACCGAACGTCGCCTGCGCCGTGCATGGCCGACGCCACGACCCCGACGGGGAAGATTCTTGCGCGCGGCGACCCCAGTTCGGCCGTATGGAGTTCGACCTGCTCGGGTGGCCCGAAGACGGGCCGCGACTCCGCCTCGACTACCGGCGGTTCGCCTACGCGGGGAAGTTCGTCACCGCGGCGACGGGCAAGACGGTGCTCCGCGACCCCGGCGCGTCCCTCCCGCCGCTCGACGACGACGACCGACCCGCGCCGACCGGCGGCCCCGACTCCCTGCCGCCGTTGGCCGAGGACGTGGTGGCCGCCGTGGCGTTCAACGAGGACCGGACCGACCCGACGACGCTCTGGCTCCGGTACGTCACGGTCCGGCGGGACCGCCGGGGCGACGGACTCGGCCCCGACCTCCTCCGCCGGACCTGCGCGGCCGCCGCCGACCGCGGCTACGAGACGGTTCGCATCGCCGCGAACAACCCCTTCGCCTACGAGGCGTGCCACAAGGCCGGGTTCGGCTTCACGGGTCGCGAGACGGGCGTCGCCGAGCTGGTGCTGGAGCGCCCCGCCGACGCGCCCGCCGCGGTCTCCCGCGAGGCGTACCAGTCGGGACTCGACCGCTACCGCGCCCGCGACCTCGGCGACCCGGAGCGGGCGTTTCTCGCGGCGCGCGAGGGAGAGAGTCCCCCCGAAATCGACGGCCTTCACTCGGACGATTGAAACCCTCGGCCCCCGAAGGCCGAGCAAATGGGAAACGCAGACCTGCGGACGCTCGCCGCGCTCTCCGAGGTGTCGTTCGACGAGGTGGCCGGGAGCGTCGTCGCCGTCGACGCCCACAACTGGCTGTACCGCTATCTCACGACGACGGTCAAGTGGACGAGTTCGGAGAAGTACACGACCGACGCGGGAGAAGAGGTCGCCAACCTCGTCGGCATCGTCCAGGGACTCCCCAAGTTCTTCGAACACGACCTGACGCCCGTGTTCGTCTTCGACGGCGGCGTCACCGAGATGAAAGACGACGAGGTGGCCAAGCGCCGCGAACAGCGCGAGAAGGCCGAAGAACGCCTCGAAGAGGCCCGCGAGGCCGGTGACGCGGTCGAGGCCGCCCGGATGGAAGCCCGGACCCAGCGGCTCACCGAGACGATTCAGGACACCAGCCGCGAACTCCTCTCGCTGCTCGACGTGCCGGTGGTCGAAGCGCCCGCGGAGGGTGAGGCGCAGGCGTCCTACATGGCCCGCAAGGGCGACGCCGACTACGTGGGAAGCGAGGACTACGACACGCTCCTGTTCGGCGCGCCCTACACGCTCCGACAGCTCACGAGCAAGGGGAATCCCGAGCTGATGGACCTCGACGCGACGCTGGCGAAACACGACATCACCTACGAGCAACTCGTGGACATCGCCATGCTCTGCGGGACCGACTTCAACGAGGGCATCACGGGCATCGGCCCGAAGACGGCCGTGAAAGTCGTCACGGAACACGGCGACCTCTGGTCGGTCCTCGAAGCCCGCGGCGACACCATCCCCAACGCCGACCGGGTGCGCGAGTTCTTCTTGGACCCGCCGGTCACCGACGACTACGACTACGACACGGACATCGACCCCGACGTGGCCGCCGCCCGCGAGTTCGTCACCGAGACGTGGGAGGTCGACCCCGAGGAGGTCCGCCGCGGCTTCGAGCGCATCGAGGAGTCGGTCACGCAGACCGGCCTCGACCGCTGGACGTAGGCCGCGGTCGCCCCGAGTGGATAGCCCGCCGACACGTTTACACGGGCCGGTTCGGAACTCCGGCGTGTGTCCCCCGACGACGTTCCGCCCGCGGACGACGACTCCGAGGCCGCCCGCGCCCGCGACGACGCCGACACCGATTCCGACTCTTCCTCCGACGCGTCTCGCCCCGACGACCGCTCTTCGCTCTCGCGTCGCCAACTGCTCGGCCTCGTCGGCGGCGCGGGCGCGGTCGGCGGTATCGGTTGGTTCAGGCCGACGTGGCTCCCAGACCCGATTACGGACTGGCTGACGAGGGTGTATCCCGACCCGCCGAGTAACTACGTCTGGCGGCCGCCGGTGAGCGACGAGCACGCCGACGCGGCGGTGCGACGACTCGAAGAGACCGTCGAGCAGGCGAAGCAACTCCGCTCGCGCATCGACCTCGATTCGGTGGACGAGGAGATGCGGTTTCACCTTCGCGGGTCGCCGGCGGGCGGTCACCTCGAATCCGCCAAAGAGGAACGAGACGCCCGTGACCGTCTCTTCTCGGCAACCTACGGAATGCTGTTCGCCGGCGAAGCCGTCGGCTACGCGAAGATTGCACTCGGAGAGGAGGACCCAGACGCCCGTCTCGAACGCGGCCGTGAACTGCGGGAGGCGAGTGACGCGGTTGCGGACTCCATCTCCGAGTACCGTGTCTCCGCCCCCGGCCGTGACCTCGGGTATCTCTACGCCATCGAACGCGAACTGGCCTTTGTGCGAATCAGTTCGCACTGGAATGGGACGTCCGTCGGCGGCGACCCCGACTCGGTAGACGAGTACTCGCCCCACGGACTCGCGAACACGTGGGGGTCGCAGTTGCAGGCGGAACAACGACTCGAAAACGCACGACACTACCGAGAGCAGTATCGCTCGGGTCTCGGAGACGACCCACAGCCGCATCGCGAGCGACTGGACGACGCGCTTCTCGGCCTCCTCGCCGAAACCGACCGGTTTCCGAGACGTGACCAGATGCGGACGAAACTCGAAGACGAACTCGAACTCGACCGGTCGTCGCCCTACGGTGCTGCCCGCTGGGAGTTGTACACGCTCTGTTTCGACAACGACTTCAGATTCTACGGCGACGACCTCCGACGAGACCTGACGGTCTTTCGCGTCGTGAAGACCGATCAGGCCCTCCTCGCGCGACGGGCCCACGACTTCGCGCTCGACGCCCTCGGCGTGGACCCCGGCGATACCGACTACGACTCCGGCCGGTCGTTCCGGGCGAAACGCCGTGCGATGCGCGACTTTCGGGCGACGCGCGACGAATACGACTCGAACTTCGCGGGCGTCGTCGCCAGCGAGGCGGCGAGTCGAATCCGCGCCGGCGACGTGAGTCTCGAAATGGGCGACGGTCCCGCGTGGAAAGAGCGCGTCGAATCGGCGGTGTACTACCTCGTCGGTGCCGGGATGATGCGCGAACTCGGGAACGTGGTCGACCCCGTCGTCAACCGCGACGCGACCTGACCGGCCGCGTTACGACACGTCTTCGATAGCGTCTACCAGCATCGTCGCGCCGAGGTCGATTTCGCGGGCGGTCACGTCGAGCGGCGGGAGGATTCGGAGCACCTTGTAGCCGCACGAGAGGGTGAGGAGGCCGCGCTTGAGGGCGGCTTCCTGCACGGCGTCGCGGCGTTCTTTGGTGTCGAACTCGACGCCGAGGAGCAGGCCCTTGCCGCGCACGTCGACGACGGTGTCCGACGCGTCGTCGCGCAGGCGCTCGATGAACTGCCGGCCGCGGGCGACGGCGTTGTCGAGCAGGTCGTACTCCTCGATGGCGTCGAGCGTGAACACGCCCTGCATCGAGGCGACGATGTCGCCCGCGCCCCACGTCGAGGAGAGCCGCGAGGTCTCGTCGGGGAATAGCTCGTCGTTCGAGATAGTCGCGCCGACGCGGAGGCCCTTCGCGCCGGTGATGATGTCGGGTTCGATTGGATAGTGGTCGGAGCCCCACAGTTCGCCGGTGCGGCCGACGCCGGTCTGAATCTCGTCGGCGATGAGCGTCAGGTCGTAGTCGTCGACGACGGCGGCGAGCTCTTCTGCGAAGGCGTCGGAGGGAAAGCGGTAGCCGCCCTCGCCCTGAATCGGTTCGACGATGACGTAGGCGACCTCGTCGGCGTCGATGTGGCCTTTCTTCGGGTGAAGCTTCTGCCGGAGTTTGGAGACAGAAGAATCGGCGTCGGGGAAGAAGCCGCAGGAACACGTCGCGGGCGAGCAGGACCGGTCGTCGCAGAACGGCACGTCGAGGACGCCGGAAATCTCGGGAAACTTGCGGCGGTAGACGGACTTCGAGCGGTTGAGCGAGAGCGCGCCGAGGGTGCGGCCGTGGAACGCGCCTTCGAAGGTGACGCCGTACTTCGCGCCGTCGGCGTGGTCGTAGGCGATTTTGATGGCGTTCTCGACGGCCTCGGCCCCGGAGTTCGACAGGAACACCGTGTCCATCCCGTAGTGGCTCGTGAGGTCGGTCAGTCTGTCCATGAGCGCGGCGGGGCCGGGGAGTCGCTCCTCGCCGGGCGCGGAGCCGTCGCTGACGTAGAAGTCCTGGCCGGCGATTTTCGTCGGGTCGACGAGGTCGAACTCGGCCATGCGGTCCATGAGCTTCGGGTTGTTGTAGCCGAGCGGCGCGGCCGCGACGTGGCTCGTGAAATCGAGGAGGACGTTGCCGTCGACGTCGGTGCAGAAGGGACCTTCCGACTCCGCGGTGATGTCCCAGACGAAGTCGTAGACGTACGTGCTCGGCGCGGCGTGCTCGTGGTGGTACGCGACCCACTCGCGGGCTTTCTCGCCGGGCATCGAATCGACGCGTGGCACCGCCGTCTCTCGGTCCATGCGGTTCGGTACGGCGACGCGCGAGTTAAGATGTTCGTTATTATTGATGTAATATCTCTCGCGCCGCGGCCGAGTCGGTCGGTTTCGACGCGGGGACCGACGGCGTCTCCGGCCGGCCGCGACGAGGGTTCGTCGGGACCTGTCTCCCGCGGTAGGCTTTTGACGCCTCCGCGTGCGTGATTGGGTATGGCTCTCCCTGACATTCAGCGCTCCCGGGCGATGTGGTGGTCGCTCGCGTTGGTCCTCGCGGGCGCGCTCACCTACGTCGTCTACTCTTTTATCGGGACGTTCGTCTTCGGTCTCTTCATCTACTACGCCACGCGGCCCATCTACCGGCGGATTCGTCGCCGGGTGAAGCCCCCGAGCCTCGCGGCCGCCGTGGCGCTTTTCGCCCTCGCGCTTCCAGTGCTCGGACTCGTCACCTACGCCGCGACCATCGCGCTCCGCGAGTTCCTGCGGTACGCCGACCGGCTCTCGACCGACGAAGTGCCTATCGACCTCGAAGCCTACGGCATCGACCCCGCGCTGGTGGAGGGTATCGCCAGTCCGCAGGCGCTGTTGGAGTACGACTTCCGGTCGGTGTTGACGCCCGAGGCCCTCGGCTCCGTGTTCGACTCGCTGAGCGTCGCCGCCAACACCTTCGCCTTTCTCGGGGTCGGCGCGATTCACCTGTTCGTCATGATCGCGTTCGCGTTCTACCTCCTCCGCGACGGCCACCGCCTGCGACGGTGGGGCCAGTCGATGTTCGCCGACGACCACGGCATCCTCGAAGCCTACATGCGCGGCGTGGACCGCGACTTCAACAGCATCTTCTTCGGCAACATCCTGAACGCCATCCTCACGGGCACCATCGGCGTCATCGCGTACTCGCTTTTGAACGTCATCGCGCCGACGGGCGTCCGCATCCCGGCCCCGGCGCTCATCGGTCTGCTCGCGGGCGTCGCGAGCCTCATCCCCGTCGTCGGCATGAAACTCGTCTACGTCCCCGTCGCGGGCTACATGGGCATCGAAGCGGCGATTGCGAACCCGCCCGGACTCTGGTTCGTCCTGCTTTTCGCCGCCGTCTCGTTCGTCATCGTGGACACGATTCCGGACCTCGTGCTCCGGCCGTACGTCTCCGGTCGGAGCCTCCACGTCGGGGCCGTGATGCTCGCGTACACGTTCGGCCCGCTGCTTTTCGGCTGGTACGGCATCTTCCTGATGCCGATGATACTCGTGTTGTTCGTGAACTTCGTCCGACTCGTCCTGCCGGAGCTACTGGCCGGAAAGCCGATTCGACCGTACATGGTCGACCCGGGACACCTGATCGACGGGCCACCGGTGGAGGAGCTGACCGCTGACGAGGGCGACGACGCGCCGCGAGAAACAGCCGAAACCGACCGGTCGGTGGAAGGCGAGTCCGGCGCTTCGGAGACGTTTACCGACCGAGACGAGACGAGAACGGGTCGGGACTCACGGTCGCCGTCCGACGCCGGCGCGGACGGGTAGCCCGAGTCGTCCCGCTCACGCCTCGAAGTCTTCGGGGACGTACTCCGCTTCCCACTCGTCGCGGGCCTTGATTTCGCGGCGACCGCGGCGAGTGAGCGTGTAGTAGTTGGTCCGGCGGTCGCGCTGGCCCTTGTCGACCAGCCCCTTCTCGACGAGCGTGTCGAGGTTGGGGTAGAGCCGCCCGTGGTGAATCTCCTTTTCGTAGTAGGCTTCGAGTTCTTCTTTGATAGCGAGTCCGTGCGGCTCTTCGAGACCGGCGATGACGTACAGCAGGTCTCGCTGGAATCCTGTCAGGTCGTACATCGGTAAATTCGACTCGTATGTTACTGTCTAATTCAGATAAACATATCGGCCTCGGCCGACGATTTACCCTCGAAAACGCGCCAGTCCCCGAAATCTTCCGGCCGCAATTATGTTGACCAAGTTACTAATCTGTCGAACTGTCCGTTTCGAGGACTGGATATGTCCACGGATGGACGACTCGAACGAATTACGGCAACTATGTTGTTAATTGTTATCTATGAACATGGTTCGGCTGTCAGAACCGCAACTCCGTGGGCGTCGAAGTGACTCGCGGCTCTCCTGTGTGTTTCTCGACAGATTCGGAACGACGGGACACCGTACACGGGCGGCGGGACAGACGGACCTCTCGGTCTCGGGTCGTAGTTTCGCACAGAAGGAAAGCAAGCCGTGCCGGAAATCTCCGGCACGGCATGCCGCCCTGAATTGGTCCCCGCTGACGCTTCGGCCCTCCAAAGCGAAGCGTCACTTACGGCTACTGTTCGATTTCACTTAAAGATAACGACGCGTGCCAAACGTTGACAACGCGGCTAACTGTCTATCTGAGTGGTACGTACGCGCCGAATTCCCAAATTCGCGAACTCCGTGGAAGGCGTGAGCGAAGCGACCGGACCGGTGGTTCCGTTTGGGAAGTCACATGTGTTCCTCCTCCAGCACCCAGCCGAGCGCCCGCTTGTAGTGCGTCATGAGCTTTCTGACGCCCTCGTGTCGCATCTCCTCGGAGTCGAGTTCGTCCTTCAGGAACTCGTACTGCTCTCGGACCTCGGATTCGCTTCGCATGCGTCGATGGTGGGTCCCCGGACGTATGTAGCCCGGCGGTCGCTTCGGGGGCACCGCTCGTTTCGGTGTGGGGCTGCTCTCCGGGTCGCCGTGCTTTTGCGCCGTCGGGACGAACCGCACCGCATGGAGATACGCGGCGAGCGCGAGTGCAAGGAGTGCGACCACCGATGGTCGTACTACGAGACGGGAAGCGTGTCGTGCCCGCAGTGCGGGAGCCTCCGGAGCGTCGGCGTCGGCGACAGGGAGCGCCACACCGCCATGCAGGCCGAACTGGACCTCTCGGCGCACCGCGCCGCCGTCGGCGACGGGTCGATTCGAGACGCCGCGCCGGCGCTGAAGTCCGACCTCCGCGACTACGTCCGGCAGACGGGCTACATCCGCGGGGGCGAACTGCTCCCCCTCGGCGACACCCCGCTTGCGGCCCACGAACTCCTCCACGCGGTCGACGTGGTCGCCCGGTCGAACCGACCCACCGACGACGAACAGTTGTACGTCCTCACGCTCCTCCGACGCGCCGACGAGGGGGAACGTCCCGCGACCGACGCCGTCCCCGACTCGATGGCCGACGCCCGCGGCCTCGCCTACGCCGAGGCCATCGACGCCTACTGCCGCGACCTCTCGACGTGGCTCGACGACAACCCGAACCCCGAGGGAAGAACCGCGCTCGAAACCCTCTCGAACCACCGCAAGCGCGTCGAAGCGCTCGACGGAGCCGTCTCGCTGTCGGAGTCCGAGGCGCTCGTCGAGGCCGCCCGCGAGCTTCACGCCGCGCTCGTCGACGACGACCCCGACGCGCTCGCGTCGGCCCGCGACACGCTCGCGTCGCTGTTCTGAGGCCGCCCGACCGCCACGCTCACCGAACGTTTTTGCCCCGCGGCGACCCTTCGCCGACGATGACTGCCGGCTTCGACGTCCACGAGGTGCGCCACCGGGTGAAACTGCTCCGCGACGACGGCGACACGATGCTCGTCGAGAACCGCGACGGCGTGGCCTGTCCGGCCTGCGGCGACGACTTCTCGCAATTGCTCGTCTCCGACCGCGAGGCGCACAGCTTCGACGTGGACGCCGACACCCGTTTCTGCGTCCGGCGAGACGGCGACCGACTGCTCGTGGCGACCCACGAGTGAAGAGAGTAAGAGAAAAGCGCAGTCGGACGTGCGGCCGGTCAGCGCCCGAGCAGGAACCGAATCAGCCCGCGGTCGAGCGTGTCGTCGGGAAGCGTCTCGAACCACGACACGTCGGCGATGGCCTCGTCTTCGAGGCCGGGGTCGTCGGTGATGTCGCCCGCGACGGTCGCCTCGTAAATCGCGAACCGAAAGCTCGCGGCGGCGTCGCCGTGGTGGTACGACTGTTCCGTGACGACTCGAAGCGCGCCCACGTCGGCGGCGAGGCCGGTCTCCTCGGCGACCTCGCGGACCAGCGCCTCGCGTCTCGACTCACCGACTTCGACCTCGCCGCCGGGGAGGACCCACCGGCCGTCCTGTCGGACGAGAAGCACCGCGCCGTCGCGCTCGCAGAGCGCGCCGACGCCCCAGTCGAGGCCGCCCTCGATGCGCTCGACGGCGCGGGCGAACGCCTCGGCGTCGAGGTCGTGGCGGTTCCGACGCCGGATGACGCCGTCCACGTCGTACGACCACTCGCCGTCGATGTCGGGTTCTGACGAGTCGTTCACGACCCGAACTCAGGGGAGGTCGACGTCGACGCCCTCGGTCTCCGCGGCGGCCTTCACGGTGTTCCAGAGGAGCATCGCGCGGGTCATCGGGCCGACGCCGCCGGGGACGGGCGTGATGGCGCTGGCCTTCTCCTTCGCCGACTCGAACTCGACGTCCCCGACGAGTTCGTAGCCCTTCTCGTTGTCCGCGTCGACGCGGTTGACGCCCACGTCGATGACGACGACGCCCTCCGAGAGCATGTCGCCGGTGACGAGTTCTGGGACGCCCGCGGCGGCGACGACGATGTCGGCCTCGCGGGTCTTCGCGGCGAGGTCGTCCGTGCGCGAGTGGCAGACCGTGACCGTGGCGTTGCCGCCCTCGGCCTTCTGGATGAGCAGGTTCGCCATCGGCTTGCCGACGATGTCGGAGCGGCCGACGACGACCACGTCAGCGCCCTCGGTCTCCACGTCGGCGGCGGCGAGGAGTTTCTGGACGCCGTGGGGCGTACAGGGCTTGAAGCGGGCGTCACCGGCGACGAGGCGGCCCACGTTCTCGGGGTGGAAGCCGTCGACGTCCTTGGCGGGGTCGATGCGGCGGAGGACCGTCCGGTCGTCGACGTGGTCGGGGACGGGCATCTGGACGAGGATGCCGTGGACCTCGTCGTCGTCGTTGAGGTCGTCGACGAGCGAGTAGAGTTCGTCGGCGGGCGTCTCGGGGTCGAGTTCGTAGTCGAACGCCTCGATGCCGACCTCCTCGCAGTCGCGCTGTTTCATCGAGACGTACGTCTCGCTGGCGGGGTCGTCGCTCATCAGGACGGTCGCGAGACCCGGCTTCACGCCGGCCTCGTCGAGGGCGTCGATGGCGTCGGCCAGCCCGTCTCGAATCTCCTCGGCGACGGCGTTGCCGTCGATGATGGTCGTCATTGTCTCAGACAGCGCGCCCAGCCCATTTCAAAGATTCGGATTCGTGCGTATTCTCTGTCTTGAGTTCACAGAAATATACACGTATGTGGCCATCACCTCTCAGCCGAACAGCAGGTTCACGGCGGCCACCGCGACGCCCGCGAGCGCCATCCGCAGGCCGGCGACGTACCACCGCTGGTCAGATATCGACCCCATGTACGCGCCGAACGAAAAGAGGATTCCCGTCCCGAGGCCGACCGAGGCGAGCGTCGCCCACGTCATCGACAGCAGCGTGCCGACCGCGAGAAACGGGAGCAGGGGGACGACGATACCGACGAGCGGGCCGAGCCCGCTGGCGACCGCGTTGATTCCCCGCGCCGCGACCTTGTCGCGTTCGACCGCCGTCCCGCCGAGGTCGGTCAGCATGGCGTCCTCGATGCGGCCCAGTTCGGCCCGCTTCTCGGCGCGCTCTATCTCCCAGACGCTCCAGACGCCGGAGGTGGTCAGCCCCACCGCCGCGCCGACGCCGATTTCGACGACCGTCACCCCGTCGGTGACGCCGGTGAGGTACGCGCCGATGACGAGGCCGATGCAGGTCAGCGCCCCGTCGAAGCCGTTCGAGACGAAGTATCGTCGGGAGATGGCGCGGACGCGGTCGTCGCGCAGGAGCGAGGCGAGCCGAGCCGACATCACGACGGCGACGGGTCCTGCGGCTGGTCCCGGTACGCCACGAGTTCCTCGCCGGCAACGACTTCGTCGACCGAGTGGACCGTCCCGCCGAGGTCGCGGACGCGGCGCTCGACCTCGTCGGCGTCGACCGCCTCGCCCTCCACGACGAGCCTGAGGTTCTGCACCTCGCGGTCGGTTTCGAGGAGCGTCGCGTTCACGCCGGCGACGCCGGCCGCGTCGGCGACCTCGCGGGCGAACTCCACCGTCGAGGGACTGTGCGGTTTCAACACGTCGAGAACGAGCCGACGAATCGGAGCCATATCGACCGGCGATACGGCGGCGCGGCTAATAGTGTTACCCGGGAGAGGGATTTGAAAAACCGAACGCGCCGGACCGCGGCGGTCGCCCGCGAGCGTCGCTTACTCGTACAGCGGGTTCGCGTCGCAGAGTTCCTGCACGCGCTCGGAGACTTCAGCGAGCACGTCGCCGTCCTCGGGGGCGTCGACGACCTTCACGATGAGTTCGCCGACCTCGCGGATCTCGTCTTCGCCGAAGCCGCGGGTGGTGAGCGCGGGCGTGCCGGCGCGGATGCCGCTGGGGTTGAACGCCGACCGCGTCTCGCCGGGGACGGTGTTCGCGTTGAGGACGATGCCCGTCGATTCGAGCGCCTCCTCGGCGGTACCGCCGGTGAGGTCGGGATGGGAGTCGCGGAGGTCGACGAGCACGAGGTGCGTGTCGGTGCCGCCGGAGACGACGCTGAGGCCGTGGTCTTCGAACGTCTCGGAGAGGGCCTTCGCGTTGTCGACGACCTGCTGGGCGTACTCCTCGAAGTCGGGTTCGAGCGCCTCTTTGAAGCCGACCGCCTTGCCGGCGATGTTGTGCATGAGGGGGCCGCCCTGCCCGCCGGGGAAGACGGCACTGTCGATGTCGGAGGCGTACTCCTCGTCGCACATGATGATGCCGCCGCGGCCGGCGCGGATGGTCTTGTGGGTCGAGCCGGTGACGAAGTCGGCGACGCCGACCGGCGAGGGGTGGACGCCGGCGGCGACGAGGCCCGTGATGTGGGCGATGTCGGCGAGGTGGAGCGCGTCCACGTCGTCGGCGACCTCCTGAATCGTCTCCCACTCGACGGCCCGCGGGTACGCGGAGTAGCCGGAGACGATGATGTCCGGCTCGAACTCCGCGGCCTTCTCCGCGAGCTGGTCGTAGTCGATGTAGCCCGTCTCGGCGTCGACCTCGTACTGCTCGACGTCGTAGAGCTTGCCCGTGAAGTTCGCCGGGTGGCCGTGGCTCAGGTGGCCGCCGTGGGTCAGGTCCAGCGAGAGAATCTTGTCGCCGGGTTCGAGCATGGCGAGGTAGACGCCCATGTTGGCCTGCGTACCGGAGTGCGGCTGGACGTTGACGTGCTCTGCGCCCCACAGCTCCTTCGCGCGCTCGATGGCGAGGTTCTCCACGTCGTCGGCGTACTCACAGCCAGCGTAGTAGCGCTTGCCGGGGTAGCCCTCGGCGTACTTGTTCGTCAGCGCGCTCCCCTGCGCTTCGAGGACCGCTTCGCTGACGTGGTTCTCCGAGGCGATCATCGCGAGCGTGTCGCGCTGGCGTTCGACCTCGCCGTCGAGGGCGTCTGCCACGGCGGGGTCGACGTCGCGGACGTGGCTGTAGTCCATACGTAGTATCCGGGGCAATTACGGCATAAATGTGTCCCATTTGGCTACGCCTGCCGGTGTTGTGTTACACACCTGTGTATATTCTGTGGCGTGCTACCGTGAACAGATACACGAACGCGCGATGCCCGATTCGCTCCGTCGTGTCTCCGAGCCGAGTGGACCGCTCGGAACGGCCCTCGCGGGAGACGACCTTCTCCCGGCTGAGTCGTCCGGTTCGAATCAGATTTTCCCAGTTACGCGCTGGAGTAAAATTTCTGAAACGTGCTGCTCAATTCGCTCGATACAGCGTTGGTACAACTTGATTTCGAATACGTTCTGCCGGTCGTCTTGCGTTAATATTAAATATATTACTGGCGATATTCAACCTATGGCTATTGGTTCTAATCTACTCGCTGAGGGGGTAGAAGACATCATCCAGTCCGTCCTCTCCTCGTCGGAAGACGAGGTGTTAGTTGCGAACCCGACCGCCGAGGTCATCGAGGGGCTCGTCGCCGTGGCGACCGACGTCGACGACGACCTGCCGGAAATCCGTCTCGTCGCCGACGAGGGCATCCTGAAAGACGTGCTCGACGACTTCATCGTCGCCTCGAACGCCGCGAACCTCGTCGCCGACGGCGCGCTCTCGCTGCGGACCGCCGCGGACGAAGTCGAGAACACGCTGTTCGTCACGCCGAACTCGGTCGTCGCGCTCGTCGCCGCCGGGGGCAAGGTCGCCGGTCTCGTCACCGACGACGAGGCGTTCGTCGAGACGGCGTTCGAGGCCCACCAGACCCACTGGGAGAACGCCCCCGAGTTCAAACTCCGGACGCCGCCGCTCGCTCGCGTCCGCGAGACGCTCGGCGAGGACATCGGCGAGGAAACCCTCGCGGACTTCGACGCCGTGCTCGCCTCGCTCCCGTCGGCCCGCGGCGACGGCGACGGCCTCGACGAGGTGACCATCTCGCTTCTCGTCGCCGCCCGCAACGAGGTCCTCCTCTACGACATCTCGAAGTGGGGCGAGGACGTGGGCATCGCCAGCAAGGCGACGTTCTCCCGGACGAAGACGAAGCTCGAAGAACTCGGTCTCATCGACACCGAGAAGGTCCCAATCGACGTCGGCCGCCCGCGGCTCCGCCTGAAGCTCGGCGCGGACGAACTCGTCGCCGCCAGCGCGGACGAACTGGCCGACGAAGCCCAGAAACTGCTCGACGCGTAACCGACCGCGACCCCCTCGCTTTTTCCCTCCACCTCTCCTCGTCGCGCGCATGGACATCGGACTCGTCGGGAGCGGCCCCGCCGCCGAGTCGATTCGCGCGGCGTGCGCCGACATCGACGCGACGGTCGCGGAGACGGCCCCCGACTCGCTCGACTCGTTCGACCTCGGCTTCGTCGTCGCTCCGGCCGGCAGCGACGCCTTCGACGCGGCCGACGCCGCCGCTTCGCGCTGGCTCGCGGTCGAAATTGGCGGCGTCGGGGGGCACGCCGTGGCCGACCTCGACGCGGCCGTCTCGGCGTTCGACCCCGAGAGCGCCGACTTCGCTGACCTCCGGGCGCGCGTCGCGTCCACCACGGAGTCGGACGGCCGCCCCGGCGGCGACCGCGCGGCCGTTCGACTCGCCGGCGCTATCGCCGGACGGCGGGGTATCGCGCTCCTCTCGGGCGACGCCGTGGCCGGGACCGTCGTCGAAGTCCCCGGTCCCGAGCGGCCGTTTCTGCCCGCGCCGTCGCCGACGGAACGGGACCGCACCCTCGACCGCGACTTCCGCGCCGTCGAGTTAGACGACGCGCTCGCGCGGGCCGAATCGGCCGTGGACGACCGCGTCGGCATCGTCACGCAGGTCGGCGAGCGCGAGTCGTTCCCGCTTCCGTACTACGTCGCGCAGACGGCGGACACGACGGTGTACGCCGACGCTCGGGCGGCCGAACTCGCCGGCGGCGCGGCCGCCGGCTGGGACGAGGCCTACATGAAGGCGCTCGGCGAGGCGCTCGAACGCTACGCGGCGGGCGTCTACCGCACCAGCGAGTTCGCCGTCGCTCCCGCGGCGTCTCGGCCGGCCGCGGTACCGCCGAGTCGCTTCGTCAGACCCGACTCGTTCCGCGACCCCGACCCCGAAGAGCCGATTCAGTGGGTCGAAGGCGAGGACCTCGCTACCGGGGCGACCGTTTCGCTCCCGGCGGAGTTCGTCCACTACCCGCCGCCGTCCGAGCGACACAAGCCGTCGATTACGACCGGCCTCGGCCTTGGCAACTCCGGGACCGAGGCGATTCTCTCGGGGCTGTACGAGGTCGTCGAGCGCGACGCGACGATGCTCGCGTGGTACTCGACGTTCGACCCGCTCGGGCTGGACGTGACAGACGAGACGTTCGAGACGCTGGCGGCCCGCGCCCGCTCGGAGTCCTTGGGGGTAACCGCGCTCCTCGTGACGCAGGACGTGGACGTGCCGGTCGTGGCGGTGGCCGTCCACCGCGAGGGCGAGTGGCCGAAGTTCGCGATGGGCTCCGGCGCGGACCTCGACGCGAACCGCGCCGCTCGCTCCGCGCTGGCGGAGGCGCTCCAGAACTGGACCGAACTTCGCGGGATGGGGCCGGAGCAGGCCGCGACGCAGGGCGGCGCGATTGCGACCTACGCCGACTTCCCGAAACCGGCGCGGACGTTCGTCTCGCCGGACGCGACCATCTCCGCGGACTCGGTCGGCCCCGATGAGATTCCCGAGGGCGCGGCCGAACTCGACGCGGTCGTCTCGGCGGTCGCCGACGCCGGCCTCGACGCCTACGCGGCGCGGACCACGCCGCGCGACGTGGAGCGCCTCGGCTTCGAGGCGGTCCGCGTGCTCGTGCCGGCGGCGCAACCGCTGTTTATCGGCGAACCGTACTTCGCCGACCGCGCCGAGTCGGTGCCGCGGGACCTCGGCTTCGAGCCGCGGCTGGACCGCGAGTTCCACCCGTTCCCGTAGCTGTCGGGTTACGGGCTTCGTGGCTGGCAGCCGGCACGTCGGTCACGCGGTGGGCGGGACGAATCGCATCCGCGCGGCGGTGTGCCGGACACCCGCGAGCCATCGCGCGGCCTGCGTCACAGAATAGCGGTGTTGGCCGCGGCTCCGTACTTGAAGCTTCGTCGGGAGAGAAAACGAGGGTGCAGAAAGCGGGAGACCGCGGGCCGATTAGACGCCGAACGTCGCGCGGAGCATGTCGCGGCTTCCCGGTCCGAGCCCGACCGCGAGGACGGCGATGAGAAGCAGAATCGCGTAGCGCGGACTGTCCTCGAATATCTGCTCGTCGAACACCCAGACGACGGCCGTCGCGGCCACGAGTTTGACGAGCAGGAACGGCCACGCGTCGCCCGTGACGGCCAGCACCGACTCGGGGAGCGTGGCGGCCGTGAAGTCGACGACCGCCTGGTTCACCGGGTGCTTCGGGACGAGGTTGTTGCCCGCGCCGAGCGCGACCATCCAGTTGAGGCCGACGACGTTCGCCACGCCGTCGATGGCGTGGCCCCAGATGACGACGAGGCCGATGTACCCCGTTCCCGCGTTGACCTCGGGGGCGAATCGCTCGACGAGCCACCACGTCGCGGCGGCGGCGAGCGTCGCGCCGACGAGGATGACGACGAGCACCTGCGGGTAGAACGTCGCGCCCTGCGCGCCGGTGAGGCCGGCCCACAGGAGGTAGCCGAGCGTGACCGCGAGCACGGCGAGACCGGCCCCGAACAGGGGTTTCACGTAGTCGTCGACGAGGCCCCGCCGCTCGGCGAGGACGCTCCCGACGACGGCGACGAGGGTGATTGCGAAGACGGTCACGTAGATGACCGGACTGATGACGAGCGTGTTCAGCGGGTAGGTGATGAGGGCGTCGGCGACGCCGGGGGCGTCGTTGGCGTCCTCGACCACGCGGAACGCGCCGCCGAACAGCATGAACGGGAAGAGGGCGTAGAAGAACCGCGGGCTCTCGCCGATGTCGAGGCGGCGGAGGAGGAACACCACGCCCGAGAGGGCGATGACGAGCGTGACCATGTAGCCGACCTCTGAGACGAGGGTGTAGCCGGGGTACGCGACGGGTTCGGCCGCGGCGGCGCAGGCCGACGCCGTGTCGAGGTACTGCGTGACGCCGCTCGCCCGAACCGCGCAGACGGCCGAGTTCGCGTCGGCCTGGACGGGGCCCCAGAAGTAGTGCCAGATGAAGCCGTCGTAGACGACGCGAGGGAACGCGAGCGACCCGCCGACGAGCGCGACGAGGATGGCCGCGACGCCGAGCCCCCAGAGGCGCTCGGAGTCGAGACCCATTCGCTCTGCTACCGTTGCCATAGCCGATACCCCGACGGCGGGCCTGTTGAGGGTTCCGGTCTCTCGCACGCTCGGCGCACGCCTCGCGGTGGCGAGTTAGTTCCGCGGTCGGTGGGGTTCAGTCCTCGTCGTCCGGGTCGCGAATCGGCAACACCGGGTCGTCGTACTCGGTGCCGAGGATGACCATCGTCTGCGACCGCGAGAAGCCGTCGAGTTCGGCGATGTGGTCGAACATGAGTTCGCGCAGGGCGTCGGTGTCCTCGGCGTACACCCGGAGCATCACGTCCCACTCGCCGGTGGTGAGGTTGATCTCTTGGACGCCCTCGATGTCGCGGAGCTGCTGGAGCGCCTCCTTCTCGCGGCCCTGTTTGACCCGGAAGCCGACCAGCGCGGAGGTGCCCAGTCCGACCTCCCGCGGGTCGACGTGGGCGTGGTAGCCCTCGATGACGCCGGCGTCTTCCATCCGACCGACCCGGTCGTGAACCGTCGCGCTCGACATGTCGATTCTGCGGGCGATTTCGCTGAACGGGGTCCGCGCGTCTTCCATCAGAATCCGGAGAATCGCCCGGTCCGTCGCGTCGAGGTCCATGCTATCCCTTCTGATGGGGGGTGACTTCGCACTTGCGGATGGGGACTCGCTCGCGTCGGCGACGAGCGCCGTCTGGCTTTCGTCCGTCTACCGCCCGTCGATTTCGCGGGCCGCCTCCAGCACGACGTCGTGGACGCGCCCGTTCGAGGCGACGAGGCCCTCCGAATCGTGCCGCCACTCGTTGCCGTCGAGGTCTGTGACCGTCCCCCCGGCCATCCGGATGAGGTGTGCGCCGGCGACCGAGTCCCACGGGTTCGCCCGCTTGTTCGTGATGACGCCGTCGAGCGAGCCGTCGGCGACGTACGAGAGCACGACCTGCATGCTCCCGTAGCGCCGCATGTCGCCGAAGCGCGTCACGATAGCGCGGGCCGCCGCGGCGTACTCGTCGCGGACGTCGTAGTCCCACCAGAACGTCGGACAGACCGTACACGTCTCGGGGTCGTCGCGCTGGCTCACCGAAATCTCCTCGCCGTTTCGGTAGGCCGTCTCGTCGTCGGCCGCGTAGCAGTCGTCGAGCGCGGGCAGGTAGTTAGCCGCCGCGACGGGGTCGCCGTCGCGGACGGCGGCGACCGCGGTCGCCCAGACCGGCACGTTGCGCACGAAGTTGTTCGTCCCGTCGATGGGGTCGACGACCCACGCCGGTCCCGACTCGGGAACCGATTTGAGTTCGTCCGCTTCCTCGCCGACGATGGGGTCGTCGGGGAACGCCCCGCGGATTCGGTCGACGACGCGGCGCTGGGCGTCCCTGTCGGCCTGCGTGACCACGTCCGTCTTCCCGCTTTTCGTCTCGACGGCGACGCCGGTTCTGAAGGCGCGCCGCGCGACCGCGCCGCCGTCGCGGGCCGCGCGCTGTGCCCGGTCCGCCCGGGCGTCGAGTTCGTTCATGAACGTGGCAGGACCGGCAGGTGCCTATATCCACCGACCCGGCGGCGGCGCGGCCCGGTGGCTTATGTCGATGGACGGTTTACTTCGTGGCGTGTCAGACGCTATCGACCTCCCGGCTCGGGTCCGCGAATCGCTCGCGGCGTCGTTCGACGACGCCAGAGCGGCGGTCAGAGCCGGTGACGCCGAGGTCGCGCTGGAACACGTCGAGGCGGCGTCGCGCGTGCTCGGTCACAAAGTACCGCCGAGTCCGCTCAAGGAGACACTGCGACACGGCGTGGCGGCCGTCGAGCGAACCGCGGCCGACGAACCGCTCGTCGCCTCGGAGTATCTCCGACTGATGAGTCAGTTGGTTCGGCCGTGACGTGGCCGCCGACGCGCCGCTGACGGCCGCAGCTCGACAAGCCGTGAACTCCGCCCCGCGAGGCGGACCGTCCGCTCGGCGGGCGGATATCGGAAAAGCCAGAATCCGCAATTAGAACCCGGACGGAAGACGTTTTCCACAACCCTCACGACCGTTTCGGCTCGCGCCGAGTTCCCGAACTCCGATTCCTCGTGGTCCGGTACTTGGTCTTCCTGCCACTCGCTCGCAGAGCGGTTACGGGGCCGTTTCGGTTCCTCTTCGGCACTTTGACCTCGTCTTCCTGTTACGAAAGACTCGGTGTTCGTGTCGATTCCATTCCTCCGCACCTTGCGATGCGTACCGTCGTCGACGCCTTTCACGTCGCCCGACAGATTCGGTTTGGTCATCCGGTGCGTCCTTGCGCTTCCGGCAACACTACAGTAGGTCCGAAAACATAATGAACGTTTCTGATATTTTTTGGAGGGTCTGGGGACCCTGACTGTCTGTCCGGCGGAACGGTCAGACGCGCTCGTCGGTTAATGTCGTCCTCGTGTGGACCGCGTCCGGTGGTTTTCACCGGAAACCCGGTCTGTACATGATGAATTGTTCGGGATGCGGGCAGCGGCGCTTCGCTGGCTGCGTGACCGGAAAACCGCCGAGGCCCGATGGAGACGCGTCGCCGGTCGAGCGACCGAGTTTATACGTTGACGGCCGACTGCGTCGGCGTCCGCGTTCCCGCCCGAGAACGGGTCGAACTGCGTCGCGTACGCGCTCTGGCTCGGCTCCCTCGGGACGCGCGCCGCTCGTCGCGTCGTTTCTCGGGACAAGTGCGAGGGGAGGGATTTGAACCCACGGACCCCTACGGGAGCGGATCTTGAGTCCGCCGCTTTTTCCTGACTTAGCTACCCTCGCGCGTACTCAAGTACGATAGGCGGACCGCTAAAACGTTGCGAAACGTCAGACGAGACCGCCGAACTGCTCTGCGACGAGGAGACCGCCGACTGCGACGCCGACGACGCCGGCCGCGGCGCGGAGGACGCGCGTCCCGCCGACCGCCATCGAGCGGCCCCAGAGGAACGAGACGGTCGCCATCGTGGCGATGGTGAGGAGGCTGAACGCCGCGAGGAACGCGAGCGCCTGGCCCACCGCGGGCGCGGTCGAGACCATCGCGATGACCAGCGCGCCGCTGCCGGCGAAGCCGTGGAGGACGCCGACCCCGAACGACTCGTCGTGGACGTGGGTGTGGCTCGTCCCGAACGCGACGTTCCCGAGCGAGAGATGCCGGTGGACGCCGCTGTCGTGGTCGTGGTCGCGGAGCGTCGGCACCGAGACGCCGGCGGCTCGGAGGAGCATCCGCGCGCCGAGGACGACGAGAACCGCGCCGACGACGACTTCGAAGAAGTGCGTCACCGATTCGGGCAGGCGGACGCCGAGCGCGACGAAGGCGAGACCGACGACGGCGATCGGAATCGAGTGGCCGACGCCCCACGACGCGCCGACGATGCTCGGTCGGTCGTCGTCTTCGACCATCGTCGCGACGGCGGCGAGATGGTCGGCTTCCAGCGCGTGCCGAACGCCGACGACCCCGCCGGCCACGAGAGCTGATGCGAGTGCCATACGCTCGAAAGGACGAATCGGGATAAATAGGTCAGGGGTCGCTGCGACGACTACGGCTCTCGGTCCGGTCGTCCGGAGCGAGCGAGTCCGGTTCCTACTCCGGCCGCCACTCGCAGGACGCGCCGGTCGTGAGTTCCGCCGCGTCGATGTGCGACGAGAGGCACGCGTAATTGCAGAACGCGCCCGCCGGCACGCGCTCGCCGGCTTCGAACTCCTCCACGAAGACGGGGTCGTGACGCCGAACGTCGCTCCCGCAGTAGGTGCATTCTATCGCGTCCGTCACGTCCGACCGTTGCCGCGCCAGCACGAAAAACAGCACGACCGATTACCCCACCGATGGAGTTACCGGGCTCCCGGTCGCCCTGACTCACATGGACGAACACACCCGCGACCCGAGCGTCGCCCCGCCGCTCGGCAACCCGTCGGGGTGGAACGACGAACTGCGGGCGTGGGAGCACGCGACGCTCCGGCGGGCGGTCGAACACGGCGTCCGCCTGTTCAACGCCGGCGACTTCCACGAGAGCCACGACTGCTTCGAAGACGAGTGGTACAACTACGGCGCGGGGACCGCGGAAAGCGCCTTCCTCCACGGGATGGTGCAGGTCGCCGCCGGCGCGTACAAGCACTTCGACTTCGAGAACGACGCGGGGATGCGGTCGCTGTTCGAGACGGCGCTGGAGTACATCCGCGGCGTCCCGAGCGACTTCTACGGCGTGGACGTGGACGACGTGCGCGAGACGCTCCGGGCGGCGCTTGACGACCCGACGGCGCTCCACGGCTGGCAAATTGAACTCGACGGACACCGCGCGACCGCGTACCCCGCCGACTACGAGTACGTCGAGGGACTCGACCACTGACCGCGTCAGGGCGCTCTCGCGGCGGTCCCGCCCCGCCCGCCTCGGCGAGCGCGTCCGGGAAAGCGGCTCGAACCGGGAGAATCTAAAGGTCCATTAGCGTCCGGTTCTAGGAACCGGCAATGCGAATCTACGAACTCGGTGACGGCACGCCCGAAGTGTCTGTCGTCGGGTCCATCCACGGCGACGAGCCCTGTGGTGCTCGCGCCATCGAGCGGTTCGTCGCGGAGGACCCCGACGTCGAGCGGCCGGTGAAGCTCATCGTCGCAAACGAGGAGGCGCTGGCGGCGGACGCGCGCTATCTCGACGAGGACCTCAACCGGGCGTTCCCCGGCGACCCCAACGCCGAGAGCCACGAGCGACGCCTCGCCCACGACCTCGGCCGCGAGGTCCGCGGCACCACGGCCTTCTCGCTTCACTCCACCCAGTCGTACGCCGAACCCTTCGCCATCGTGGACGCCGTCGACGCCATCTCCCGGTCGATTCTCCCCCGGCTCCCGGTCGACGTGGCCGTCGAGACGAACCACTTCGCGGAGGGTCGCCTCATCGAACACGCCCACACCATCGAGGTCGAAGCCGGCCTCCAGAAATCCGCCGAGGCCGCCGACAACGCCTACTGGCTCATCCGGGCGTTCCTCACCGCGACGAACGTCCTCCCCGCGCCGGCCGTCGCGAGCGACGGTGGGAGCGAGGGCGGCGGGCCCGACGAGGAGTCGGAGTCGCAGACCGAAGACGACCGCCTGAAACTCGGCATCCCCGAGGAGGGCAGCCTCGACGTGTTCCGCCTGCTCGAACGGCTTCCCAAGCCGCCGGCGGACCAGTACGAGGTCCACGCGACCAACTTCGAACCCGTCGCCGCCGGCGAGACGTTCGCCCGCGCCGACGCCGAGCAGTTCGTCGCCGACCGCGACTTCTACCCCATTCTCCTTTCGGCGTACGGCTACGCGGACATCTTCGGCTACGCCGGCGAGAAGGTCGGCACGCTCCCGTAGTCGGTTCTCTCGCTTCTCCCGCGCTACGCGTCGTCTTCACCGAGGATTCGAGCGGCCGCGTCGGCGACCGATTCGACCGCTGCGGGGTCGTCGTCGGGGCCGTCGCCGCCGACGTGGTACGCCTCCCACCCGGCGTCTCGCGCCCCGACCACGTCCTCGTCGTAGGTGTCGCCGACGTAGACGTAGCCGTCGGCCGGCAGGGCGGTCTCCGCGGCCTCGAAGATGCCCGAGTCGGGCTTCCGCGAGGCGACCGCGGGGTCGTTCGAGACGACGACGGCGTCGACGACGCCCGCGAAGTCGTGGCGTTCGAGTTTCGCCCGCTGGACCGCCGGCGCGCCGTTCGTGAGAATCCCGGTCGGCCGACGGTCGGCGACGCGGGCGAGCGCCTCGCGGGCCGACTCGGGGACGGTCGTGGCGGCGAGTTCGGCCTCCGCGTAGCGCGCCACGAGCGCCTCCGGGTCGTCGCCGATGTCGAACTCGTCGGTGATTGCCTCGAAGCCGACCGCGTAGGGGTCCACGGCGAGGTCCTCGAACGCGTCGAAGAAGACCGAGAGATACCGGTCGTAGGCACCGTCCGGAGCGTCCGGGACCGCGCGGTGGAAGATGGTCTCGAAGTCGGCGGTGTAGCGGAGGAGCGTCAGGTCGAGGTCGAAGAAGACGGCGGTCGTCATATCGGGGCCAGCGGCCGGGAACCACAAAAACCCCTACTCGTCGGCGGGTTCGAACTCGACGAGCGTCAGGTTCCGGTCGAGGTGGCAGTGGTCGTGCGGGGGGTCGCCGACCACGTCGCGGATGCGGTACTCCTGGTCGAACTCCGCGCCCTCGGGGACGCAGTACTCGTGGCTCGGGCACTCGGTGTGCGGGCAGGGGCCCTGCAGGCTGGCCTTGCTCCCGGCGTACGCGCCCTTCGAGGGGACGTTCGCCGTGACCGGGGCCGGTTCGACCTCGACGGCGCGGACGCCCTCGTCGTGGACGGCGCAGTCGAGGACCTGCGTGTTCTCGCGCACGCCGAGGACGCGGTAGCGGACGCCCTCGGTGAGGTTGAGACACTGGCGGCGATACGGACACCCCTCGCAGGCGCTCGATTCACCGTGGTAGACGAACTCGGTGCCGGGGTCGGTCAGGCGGGCACCGACGAGAGTGACGGAGGTCATAGCGGGGATTCTCCTGCGAGGCGGTTAAGGCTCCCGCCCGGTCAGCTCGTCGAGCTTCTCGAAGTACTCCTCGCGGGGGACTTGGTAGGCGCTCCGGTAGTCTATCTCGCCGGCGGAAAAGCGCCCGGCGATGTCGGTCGCGCCCTCGACGGCCGCCTCGCGGGAGTCGAACTCCTCGACGACGGCCTCGATTTCGGGTTCGAGGTAGAGCACCGCGTGCCACGTCTCGGTGCGTATCCGCGTCGCGCCCGGACGGTTCGCGCGCGACCCGTTCCACACGAAGACGGTCGGCATGCACTCGGCGGGGAAGGCGCTCTCGTTGAACACGTCCGGGCGATACGCGAGGATGCGCCGCCCCTCGGGTTCGTCGTTCCAGAGGGTCCACCCGTCGGGCAGGTCGGTCATGGGCGTGCTAGTCCGCCGCGCGTCCTAAGCCTTCCCGCTTCCGCCGCGCCCGCTGGTCGCGCTCGCCTCGACGCCGCCGCGACCGGAGTGGTTTCCCCCTCGAAAGCGACCCGTCGCAGGCGACATGAATCCCAACCGACCCGATTAACGGGACCGCCAACCGACTGAATCGCCGATTAAATCGACATACGTTGGCCAGTTGGAGGGTCACTCGATGTGGTACGTATCTGGATTGGTCGGCGTTCGAGACAATCAGTTGACTACTTTCACAGAAAGCGTTATATGTTAACGTCTCTCATTGATTGGTAGTCTCGGTCCCCGGGCCGAGCGAGCCGTCACGCATCGTCCGCAAATCGCCGATTCTGTCGCCCGTCGCCGACCCGTCGTGAGCGTGTAGCGGCGGCGGCGCACTTCGATTCACCGCCCGCGGTCTGTCGCCGCGGGTCCGTGGCTCGCGGTGTGTCGTCTGCGACCCGCGAACGCGGGCGCGTCGCCCTCGGTCGTCTCCGGACGGCTGGTCCGACGAGGCTTCACGAACAATGACCGGCGAAATTGAAACACTCGCAGACCTGAGCAAGCACTACAAAGACTCCGTGCCCGCGGACCTCCGCGAGGCCAAGAGCTTCGCGTGGTACTTGGAAGAGGTCTACGCTCACCCGAAAATCGCTCGCAACGCCCACCAGCGCGTGGCGGACATGTTCGACTTCTACGGCACCCGTTACGACGAGGACGCGGGCGTCGTGGAGTACCTCATGGCCTCGGAAGACCCCCTTCACGACGGAGAGAACGTCTTCTACGGCCGCGAAGTCCACGAGTCGATTCACGAGTTCGTCAACAAGGTGAAATCGGGGGCCCGCGGCCTCGGCCCCGAAAAGCGCATCAAACTCCTCTTGGGTCCCGTCGGCTCCGGGAAGTCGCACTTCGACTGGATTTCCCGCCGCTACTTCGAGGACTACACCATGTCCGACGAGGGGCGGATGTACACCTTCCGGTGGACGAACCTCGGCGACGTCATCCGCGACCAGGACCCGTCCGACGACGTGGTCCAGTCGCCGATGAATCAGGACCCGCTCGTGTTGCTCCCGCAGGAACAGCGCGACGTGGTCATCGAGCAGTTGAACGAGAACCTCGACGCGCCCTACACCATCCGGAACGACCAGGCGTTAGACCCCGCCTCGGAGTTCTACATGGACCGACTGCTCGCCCACTACGACGACGACCTAGAGGAGGTCGTCGAGAACCACATCGAAATCATCCGGCTCGTCGCCTCCGAGAACAAACGCCAGTGCATCGAGACGTTCGAGCCGAAGGACAAGAAGAACCAAGACGAGACCGAACTCACCGGCGACGTCAACTACTCGAAGCTCGCGGTGTACGGCGAGTCCGACCCGCGGGCGTTCGACTACGCCGGCGCGTTCTGTAACGCGAACCGCGGCATCTTCTCCGGCGAGGAACTGCTGAAGCTCCAGCGGGAGTTCCTCTACGACTTCCTGCACGCCTCGCAGGAACAGACCATCAAGCCGAAGAACAACCCCCGAATCGACATCGACCAGGTCATCGTCGGGCGGACGAACATGCCCGAATACCGCGAGAAGAAGGGCGACGAGAAGATGGAGGCGTTCAACGACCGGACCAAGCGCATCGACTTCCCGTACGTCCTGGAGTACGAACAGGAGGCCGAAATCTACCGGAAGATGCTCCGGAACGCCGACGTGCCAGACATCCACGTCGAGCCGCACACGCTGGAGATGTCCGGCCTCTTCGGCGTCCTGACGCGCATCGTCGAACCCGACTCCGACACCATCTCGCTCGTTCAGAAGGCGAAAGCCTACAACGGCGAGTTGGACGACGGCGACGACGTGGACGTGCGCAAACTCCGCGAGGAAGGCGAGACGAAAGCCGACATCGCCGAGGGGATGGACGGCGTTTCCGCCCGGTTCATCGGCGACGAAATCGCCGAGGCCATCATGGACGCGACCCACCGCGGCCGGGGCTACCTCTCGCCGCTGTCCTCGTTCACCCACCTCGAAGAGAACCTCGAAAACCACGGGTCGATTCCCGAGGAGAACCTCGAACGCTACCACCGCTACCTCGAAATGGTCCGCGAGGAGTACAAAGAGCGCGCCATCGAGGACGTGCGCCACGCCCTCGCCTACGACATCGACGAGATTCGGCGGCAGGGCGAGAAGTACATGGACCACGTCATGGCGTACATCGACGACGCGACGGTCGAAGACGAACTGACGGGCCGCGACCAAGAGCCCGACGAGAAGTTCCTCCGCGCGGTCGAAGAGAAGCTCAACATCCCCGAGGACCGCAAGGACGACTTCCGACAGGAGGTCTCCAACTGGGTCTCCCGGCGCGCCCGCGAGGGAACGTCGTTCAACCCGCAGGACAACGACCGCCTCCGCCGCGCCCTCGAACGCAAGCTCTGGGAGGACAAGAAGCACAACATCAACTTCTCGGCGCTCGTGAGCGCGAACGAACTGGACGACGACGAGCGCAACGCGTGGATCGACGCGCTCGTCGACCAGGGCTACTCGCGCGACGGCGCACGGGAGGTGCTTGAGTTCGCCGGTGCGGAGGTGGCGAAGACCGAGCTCGAAGGGTGACCATGCGAGACTACATCCGCGAGGCGGACGAGGCGCTCCGCGGCACCTACGAGGAGCCGATGAGCCTCGGCGAGTACGTCGACGCCGCGTTCGAGTCGCCGTCTATCGCCTCCCACGCGTCGAAGTACCTCTTGGAAGCCATCGAGTCGATGGGGACCAGACAGGTGGTCGAACAGGGCGAAGAGAAAGAGCGGTACCGCTTTTTCGACGACCCCGCCAACGACGGCGAGCACGCGGTCCTCGGCAACACGGAGGTGCTCAACGCCTTCGTCGACGACCTGCGGACCATCGCCGCCGACCGCGGCAAAGCCGAGAAGATAATCTGGTTCGACGGCCCGACGGCCACGGGCAAATCCGAGTTGAAACGCTGTCTCATCAACGGCCTCCGGGAGTACTCGAAGACCGACGCGGGGCGGCGCTACACCGTCGAGTGGAACGTCGCCAACGCCGACGACACCCGTGGGCTGTCCTACGGCGGCGAAGTCGAGGCCGCCGACGAGGACTGGTACGAGAGCCCGGTCCAGTCGCATCCGCTTTCGGTGTTCCCCGCCGACGTGCGCAAGCGACTGCTGTCCGACCTCAACAGCAGGAACGGCGACCACATCCCCGTCGACGTGGACGAGGACCTCGACCCGTTCTGTTTGGAGGCGTACACCTATCTCGAAGAGGAGTTCCGCCGGGCGGGGAGAACGGACCTGTTCAGCGCCGTCACCGACCCGAAACACCTCCGAGTGAAAAACTACGTCGTCGACGTCGGCCGCGGCGTCGGCGTCCTCCACTCGGAGGACGACGGCTCCCCCAAGGAGCGACTGGTCGGGTCGTGGATGCCGAGCATGCTCCGCGAGCTGAACTCCCGGGGCCGGAAGAACCCGCAGGCGTTCAGCTACGACGGGGTGCTCTCGCAGGGCAACGGCCTCCTCACCATCGTCGAGGACGCCACCCAGCACGCCGACCTGCTCCAGAAGCTCCTGAACGTCCCCGACGAGGGCCACGTCAAACTGGACAAGGGCATCGGGATGGACATCGACACCCAGCTCGTCATCATCTCGAACCCGGACCTCGACGCCGAACTCGACAAGTACGCCGACCGGAACGGCCGCGACCCGCTGAAGGCGCTCAAGCGCCGGCTCAACAAACACGAGTTCCGCTACCTGACGAACCTCTCGCTGGAGGCCGAGCTCATCCGCCGCGAGCTGACGAACGAGACGAGCGTCTGGACCGACGACCCCGAGGCGATGGCCGACCGCGTCGCCGAGGCCGTCGCATTGGACGTGCGCGAGGGGCCGGGCGAGGTCCGCACCCGCGAACTCGCCCCGCACACGGTCGAGGCCGCGGCGCTCTACAGCGTCGTAACCCGTCTCGACGGCGACGACGTGCCGCGCGACCCGGACATGGAGTTCGACCTCGTGGACAAGGCGCTGCTGTTCGACCGCGGCTACCTCCAGGTCGGCGACCAGCGCCGCGAGGTGTCGGCGTTCGAGTTCGTCGGCGACGCGGAGGGAACCCACGGGATTCCCGTGACGTTCACCCGCGACGTCATCGCCGACCTGCTGCACGACCGCGTCGATCGCCGACACCCCGACCTCGACGTGTCGTCGGTGGTGATGCCGACCGACGTGCTCGACGAGATGGTCGCCGAACTCTCCGACGCGCCGGTGTTCTCGCGGGCGGAGTCCTCGGAGTACGAGGGTCGCATCGCGATGGTCAAAGAGTACATCTTCGACCGACAGGAGGCGGACGTGCTCGACGCGCTTCTCGCCGACAAGGGCGTCGAGCGCGAGACGGTCGAGGAGTACGTCGAACACGTCTACGCGTGGGCGTCCGACGGACGGATAGAGACCGAGCGCGGGCCGGTCGACCCCGACCCGCTTCTCATGAAGCTGTTCGAGACCGAGCACCTCGGG
Organism: Haloferax sp. KTX1; assembly: GCF_902410085.1. Taxonomy (NCBI): domain Archaea; kingdom Methanobacteriati; phylum Methanobacteriota; class Halobacteria; order Halobacteriales; family Haloferacaceae; genus Haloferax; species Haloferax sp. KTX1. Next base: position 87,412 of record NZ_CABPRH010000004.1, read on the forward strand.
CGCTTCTCGCCGGACGACTACGAGGGCAACGAGCCCTCCGAGTCGGTCGAGGAGTTCCGCAACGAGAAGGTCATCACCGCACTCAACCGCTACGCGTGGGAGAACCGCGACGAGGGATTCACCGTCGCCGACGTGGACCTCACCGAGATTCCGGTCATCCGGACGGTGCTCGAAACCCACGACTGGGAGGACGTGCGCCGGCTGTTCTCCGACCTCGACCCCCGCCAGTGGGACGACCCGCCGGCGAACACCGAGACGGCGCGGGTGAAAGCGCGCACCGTCGACGAACTGGTCGACCGCGGCTACACCGCCGCGTCGGCCGAACTGACCAGCCGTGCCGTGATGAAGGAGGTGAGCCACACATGGGACTGAGAGACGACCTCGAACGATTCCGCGAAGTGGGCGAAGAGCGCCGCGAAGACCTCAAGGAGTTCATCTCCTACGGCGACCTCGGCGCGTCCGGCTCGAAAGACATCAAGATACCCATCAAGGTCGTGGACCTGCCGGAGTTCAAGTACGACCGCCTCGACATGGGCGGCGTCGGACAGGGAAAGGGCGGCACGCCCGACGTGGGCCAGCCGCTCGGCCAGCCCCAACCCGGTGACGGCGACGGGGAAGACGGCGAGCCCGGCGAGGAGGGGGCCGAACACGAGTACTACGAGATGGACCCCGAGCAGTTCGCCGAGGCGTTGGACGAGGAACTCGGCCTCGAACTCGAACCGAAGGGCAAGGAGGTGGTCGAGGAGGTCGAAGGCGACTTCACCGACATCACCCGGAGCGGCCCCCACAGCACCCTCGACTTCGAGCGCCTGTTCAAGGAGGGCCTGAAGCGCAAGCTCGCGATGGACTTCGACGAGGAGTTCGTCCGCGAGGCGATAAAGGTCGACGGCACCACCGCCCGCGAGGTGTTCGAGTGGTGTCGCGAGCAGAACATCCTCGTCTCGATGGCGTGGATCGAAGACGAGTGGGGTCGCATCCCGGACGACGAACGCGGGGCGTGGGCCTCCTTCGAAGAGATGGAGGAGAACGTCGACCGGACGACGGCCACCCAGCGCATCCGCCGCGAGGGGCTCCGCGAGATTCCGTTCCGCCGCGAGGACGAGCGCTACCGCCACCCCGAGGTCATCGAGAAGAAGCAGTCGAACGTCGTGGTCGTCAACATCCGCGACGTGTCGGGGTCGATGCGGGAGACGAAGCGCGAGCTCGTCGAGCGCACCTTCACCCCGCTCGACTGGTATCTCACGGGCAAGTACGACCACGCCGAGTTCGTCTACATCGCCCACGACGCCGAGGCGTGGGAGGTCGAACGCGACGAGTTCTTCGGCATCCGCTCGGGCGGCGGGACGCGCATCTCGTCGGCCTACGAACTGGCGAAGGAGGTCTTGGACGAGCGCTACCCGTGGCGCGAGTGGAACCGCTACGTCTTCGCCGCGGGCGACTCCGAGAACTCCTCGAACGACACGAAAGAGCGTGTCGTCCCGCTCATGCAGGAGATAGACGCGAACCTCCACGCCTACGTGGAGACCCAGCCCGGCGGGACCGCCATCAACGCCACGCACGCAGAAGAGGTCGAACGGAGCCTCGGCGAGCAGGGCAACGTCGTGGTCGCGTACGTCTCGGAGCCCGACGACGTCATCGACGCCATCTACACCATCCTCAGCACGGAGGCGACAGCAGAATGAGTTTCAGACGACACCGCAGAGACGCACAGCGCGAGGCCGCCAGACTCGACGAGCCCGTCCGGGAGGCCGGCGCGCTCGCGAAGAAGCTCGGACTCGACCCCTACCCGGTGAACTACTGGGTGGTCAACTACGACGAGATGAACCAGCTCATCGCCTACGGCGGCTTCCAAGAGCGGTATCCGCACTGGCGGTGGGGGATGACCTACGACCGCCAGCGGAAGACCGACCAGTTCGGGATGGGCAAGGCGTTCGAAATCGTCAACAACGACGACCCGGCGAACGCCTTCCTGCAGGAGTCGAACTCGCTGGCCGACCAGAAGGCCGTCATCACCCACGTCGAGGCGCACTCGGACTTCTTCAAGAACAACCAGTGGTTCGGGCTGTTCTCCGACGAAGGGCAGTTCGCCGCCGCCGCGATGCTCGAACGCCACGCCCAGACCATCGAGCGGTACGTGGAAAACCCCGAAATCAGTCGGGACGACGTGGAGAAGTTCATCGACGCCGTCCTCTGTCTGGAAGACACCATCGACCAGCACCGGACCATCCGCGAGGCCGCCGCCGACGAGGACGGCCGCATCCCCGGAGACATCCGCGCCCAACTGGACAGCCTCGACATCTCCGACGACGTGCGCCGCGAGGTCTTCGACGACGCGTGGCTCGAAGAAGTCGAGGAGGCCGAACGCGAGGCCGCGAAGCTCACCGACCCCCGGAAGGACGTGCTCGCGTACGTCCGCGAACACGGCATGCGGTACGACGAGGAGACGGGCAAGGCAGAGGAGATGGAGCCGTGGCAGAAGGACGTTCTCGACATGCTCCGCGAGGAGGCGTACTACTTCGCCGCCCAGAAGATGACGAAGGTGATGAACGAGGGCTGGGCGGCCTACTGGGAGTCGCTCATGATGGGCGACGAGCGCTTCGCGGGCACGGACGAGTTCATCACCTACGCCGACCACCAGTCGCGCGTCCTCGGGTCGCCCGGGCTCAACCCCTACAAGCTCGGCAAGGAGCTGTGGGAGTACATCGAGAACTCGACGAACCGCGCGGCGGTCGCCGACAAGCTCCTGCGCGTGAGGGGGGTGACGTGGCGCAACTTCCGCGAGACGGTCGACTTCGACGAGGTGCAGGAGCTCCTCAGGGCGCACCCCGCCATCGACGGCGTCAGCGCCGACTCCCTCGACGAACTGTCCGAACTCGGCCCCGACGACCCGAGAGTCGACCACGAGACGCTCGACAGGGCGCTGTCGGGCGACGAGTCGCTGGACCTCGACGCGTACCCGTGGAAGCTGCTCACCTACGAGGGACTCGCGGAGCGACACTACTCGCTGGTCAAAGCGCAGAACCGCGGGTTCATCAGCCGCATTCGGCGCTCCGAGCTCGAACAGCTCTCGCGGTACATGTTCGACGACGAGGTGTACGACACGGTCGAGGAGGCCATCGCAGACGTGGACAAGACCGCCGGCTGGGACCGCATGCGCGAGATTCGCGAGAGCCACAACGACGTGACGTTCCTCGACGCGTTCCTCTCCGAGGAGTTCGTCCGCGCGAACCACTACTTCGCCTACGAGTACTCCCAGTCGTCCCAGCAGTTCCGCGTCTCGTCGTCGGAGTACCGCGACGTGAAAAAGAAGCTCCTGTTCCAGTTCACCAACTTCGGGAAACCGACCATCGCGGTGTACGACGGCAACTTCGACAACCGCGGGGAACTCCTGTTGGGCCACCAGTACAACGGCGTCATCCTCGACATGAAGCAGGCGAAGGGGGTCTTAGAGCGCGTCTACCACCTCTGGGGTCGCCCGGTGAACCTGATGACCATCACGAAGGAGTTCGACGAACACGAGGTCGAAGTCGCCCGGCGGCGGGGCCGCGAGCCGACGCCCGAAGAGCGGGCCATCCGGATTCGGTACGACGGCGAGTCGTTCGAGGAACACGACCTCGACGCCGAACTGGAAGCCCGCATCGCCGCCGGCGAGGTCGACTACGACACGAAGCCCGATGACTGGCTCTGAGCGGGGCGATGGGCGACGCTGAGCCGCCGGCGGTGGACGAGCCGGCGGACGACTCGCTCGACGAGGCCGACATCCACGACGTGCTCAGAAACGAGCGGCGACGGCTCGCGCTCGACCGACTGCGAGACGCGGCGGGGCCGGAGTCGGTCGGCGACCTCGCGGAGCACATCGCCGAGGTAGAGTCCGGCGAGTCGCCGCCCCCCAAGAACGTCCGGCAGAGCGTCTACATCTCGCTGCACCAGACGCACCTCCCCAAACTCGACTCGCTCCGAATCGTCGCGTACGACTCGCGGGCGAAGACCGTCTCGCTGGGCTCGGCCGCGGCGGAACTCGACCACTTCTTGGCCGACCCGGAGCCGACACAGCCGCCGCTGGCGCTCCTGTCGCTGGCGACGTGTCTCGCCGGCCTCGCGCTCCTCGTCGCCGGGTGGATGGGCGTCCCCGTCATCGACGGCGTGGACCCGCGACTGGTCGCCGGCGTCGCGCTCACCGCGGTCGCCGCCGTCGCCGGCGCGGAACTCGGCTTACAGACGCGAAGCCGGACGTAGCTCGGAGACACGGCCGCGGTCCGTCCTTATTCCACCCGCCCCGATTCCACCAGCTTCGAATCCGCCGTTCGACTCAAGTCACCCCCATCCTAAGCGCCGCCGACGATGTCCGAGTCAATTTCGCTCGCGTGGTTCCGCCGCGACCTCCGCCTGCACGACAACGCGGCGCTCGCGGCCGCCTGTGCGGCCGACCGCGGTCACGTCACATCCCCCACGCGTCGTCGGCCCCGCCGAGGCGGGCGACGGCGACCGCGAGGACCGTCACGAGCGCGAACCCGATGAACGCGAGTCGCGGGATGGTCAGGAGACCGCCGAGCATGGGGTACTGGATAGACGTACACGGGCCGCTGACGGTACAGGTCGCGCCCGGCGCGACCTGCAGATAGGAGTGATACCCCGAGAGCGCGAGGCCCCCGAGCGAGAGCGGCAGTACCGTCTTCCAGACGCCGGGTCGGTCCTCGATCGCGGCGACACCGAGCACCACGACCAGCGGGTACATCAGGATGCGCTGGTACCAACAGAGGTCGCAGGGCGTCAGTCCGAGTCCGAGGCTGAAGTAGAGACTCCCGCTCGTCGCGGCGAGGGCGACGAGGGTTCCCGCGGCGAGCGCGGCGCGCGTCGCGTCCGACACGGTCAGGCGCTCCCGAAGTCGCGCCCTCGCCCTCGAACCGTTCCGCTCGGCTTCGAGGCCGACTGCTGTCGCTCGGTGCGCGGTTCACCACGGTCTCGTCGGGTCGGGTCGCGTATCATCGCTCGTTGGGCGTGGAGCCACGATAGACGCCGGCGTACCTCAAGCCATCGGCTCGGCGGAGCGAGCTGTCGGCGCGGCGACCGCACGCTCGTGGCGGTTCCGGCCGCTCGCGTTCGGGACCGTCCTGTCTGCACCATCGCTCACGGCTGAACGGCGACGGTGGTGACGATGACGACGCCGACGACGCCGGCGGCCACGAGGAGCGCGCTCCGGCGGGCCACCGGCCCGAGGAGCTCCCGGTCGACGCTCGCCGCGAGCGCGACCTTGACCGCGATACTCGCGGCGGTGCCGGCGAGGACGCCGACGACGGCGGTCGTCTCGCCGATGGTGCCGCCGCCGTAGAGCGTGACGGCGGTCGTGACGACCGACCCGCTCGACACGAGTCCGCCGAGGAAACTCGTCACGACGAACCCGGTCGCGCCGAAGTACTCCTGTGCCGCCGCCGAGGCGAGCAACACGAGGAGGAAGAAGACGCCGAACCGGAGGGCGCTTTCGAGGCTGAACGGCGACTCGAACGACACGTCGAGGTCGACGCCCCACTCGCGGGAGTGCAGCGCGTAGCTCACCCCGACGAGCGCGATGAGTCCGAGTGGGACGCCCACCTCGACCGCGAGTTCAGGAACGAACACGGCGACGAGCGAGAGGTTCCGGAGCGCCATCGCCGCGTCGGCCATGAGAATCGCGCCGGCCGCGAGCGGCCGAATCGACGGGTTTCGACTGGTCCGCCCGGCTATCTCGCCGATGACGGCCGTCGAGTTCACCAGCCCGCCGAAAAACCCCGTGATGGCGATGCCGCGCTCGCCGTACCGCCGGATGATGACGTAGTTGACGAAGCCGATGGCGCTCACCGCGACGACGAGTAGCCAGACGGTTCGGGGACTGACGGCATCCCACGGGCCGACCTGCCCCTCGGGGAGCAACGGGTAGACGACGAACGCGATGATGGCGAACTCGACGGCGCTTCGGACCTCGTCCGTCGTCAGTCGCCGGGCGAACCCGTGGAGTTCGCGCCGCAGGACCAACAGGAGCGACGAGGTGAGCGCGACGACGACCCCCTCGATGACGAAGCCGCTCACGACTGCCGCGCCGACCGCGTAGGCGACCAGAAGCGACGTGGACGTGGTGAGCGAGAGGCTCACGCCGAGGTCGTCTAACCGGGCGACTTCGGCGTCTTCGCGGCGGTTCCCATCGCGGTGTGAGTCGGACGCACCGGCGGCGTCGCGGTCGTCCCGCGAGTCTGCTCCGTCGGCGTCGCTTTCGCGGGACCTGCGGTCGAACAGCCCGCGACTCCCGAGCAACACCGCCTGCACGACCACCAACAACCCGCCGACCGCGAGGAGTACGTCGCTCCCGACCGCGACGGCGATGCCGCCGAGGAGACTCGTCAGGGTGAACGTCCGAACGCCGGCGCTCTTCTTCGACCGCTCGCGCTCCAAGCCGAGGAACATCCCCAACGCCGCCGCGACGAACAGGCGGATGACGACGGGGTCGACCTGCGAGACGAACTCTTCGAGCATCACCGACCCCTCGTCTCGGGACGTTCGTGTTCCATGCTATCGTTCGTATTTTAATTGCTATCGTTAAAAACGTGTAAGCTAATTGGGTGTGGAGATGGCGGTCGCTTGAAAGGAAGTTCAGCAGAGAAGTGCTCGGTCAGGGATTTGAACCCTGGTCCTCGGCTCGAAAGGCCAAGATGATTGGCCGGACTACACCAACCGAGCGTCTGCATTCACGAGTGGTCGTTGGACTATTTTAAGCGTTGCGTTCCATCGCGGGCAAGTGAGAGGAACCCACCCACGACGGCGGCTTACTCGCCCGTGAATTCGGGGTCGCGGTCGCTCGTGAAGGCGGCGACTCCCTCCATCAGGTCGGTGGTCGTGAACACCAGTCCGAACGCCTGTGATTCGACTTCGAGGCCGGCGTCGCTGTCTTCCCACGCGCTGTGCATGGCGCGTTTGGTGAGTCGCTGGGCGACGGGTGGTCCCTGTGCGAACTGTTTGGCGTACTCGAACGCCTCGGCCTCGAAGTTCTCGCTCTCGAAGAGTTCGTTGACGAAGCCGTAGTCGGCCATCGTCTCGGCGTCGTACCGGTCGGCGGTGAAGATGATTTCCTTCGCTCGACCCGTGCCGACGATGCGCTGGAGTCGGACGGTGCCGCCCCACCCGGGGACGAGACCGAGATTGTGTTCCGGTTGGCCGAACTCGGAGCGTTTCGTAGCGATTCGCAGGTCGGCGCACATGGTGAGTTCCATGCCGCCGCCCAGACAGAAGCCGTCGATGGCGGCGACGACGGGCATATCGCTCGCTTCGAGTTTGCCGAACGTCTGTTTGCCCGTCCGGGAGAGTTCGGTGCCGGTCAGGGCGTCGGGACCGCTCCCGGCGATGCTCGTCACGTCCGCACCGGCGGAGAACGCGCGCTCGCCGGCTCCCGTGAGGAGCACGGCGCGAACGTCGCCGTCGTCGTCGAACAGGTCGATGGCCGTCGACAGCTCCTCGATGAGCTCCGTGCTGATGGTGTTGAGACGGTGCGGGCGGTTGAGCGTGATGTGGCCGACGCCCTCGCGCACGTCAACCGAGATGGTGTCGAACGCGGGGACGTCGTCGGACGACTCCTCGCCGCCGTAGAAGCCCTCGCCGGACTGCGCGAGGTCGCGGAGGTACGCGACGGCCTCGTAACGCTCTTCGCCGGTCTCGTCGTGCAGGTCGTCGAGCGCGTCGACGAGGGTGTCGATACCGGCGCTGTCGGCCATCTTCGCCGGGCCGTCGGGGAAGCGCCCGCCGAGTTTGACCGCGCGGTCGATGGCGGCCGGGTCGGCCACGTCGTTTTCGACGAGGTCGGCGACCTCGTTCGCCATGACGCCCAGCAGGCGGTTCTTGACGGCCTCGCTCCCCTCGTCGTGGGGGACCTCAGCGCCCTCGCCGTCTTCGTGGTCGTAGAACCCCTTGCCGGTCTTCTGTCCGAGGTCGCCCGCTTCGACCTTCTCCGAGAGGAGCGGACAGGGTTCGTAGGCGTCGCCGAGCACCTCGTGCATGTATTCGAGGACGTGGTAGCCCACGTCGATGCCGACGTAGTCGGCGAGTTCGAAGCTCCCCATCGGGAGGCCCATGTCGTACTTCGTCGTGGCGTCGACTTCGACCATCGTCGCGTCGCCGGCGTGGACGATCCACGCGGCCTCGTTCATCAGCGGGACGAGGATGCGGTTCACGATGAAGCCGGGGCTGTCCTTGCGGACGCGGACGGGCGTCTTGCCCATCGACTCGGCGAGGTCTTCGACGAGGTCGAGCGTCTCGTCGGCGGTGTGCGCGCCGGAGATGACTTCGACGAGGTCCATGCGGACCGGCGGGTTGAAAAAGTGCATCCCGCAGAAGCGCTCGGGTCGCGCCGTCACCTCGGAGAGTTCGGTGATGGAGAGACTGGAGGTGTTGGTGGCGAACACCGTGTGGTCGGGGGCGTGTTCCTCCAACTCGGTGTACACCTCCTTTTTAATCGACATCTTCTCGGGGACGGCCTCGATGACGACGTCGGCGTCGGCGACGGCCTCGGCGAGGTCCACCGCGGTCGACACGCGGGCGAGCGCGGCGTCGGCGTCGTCCTGCGACAGTCGGTCCTTCTCGGCGAGCTTGTTCAGCGACCACTCGATTTGGTCGTAGCCCTTTCGGACGAACTCGTCTTCGATGTCGCGAAGCACGACGTCGTAGCCGGCGAGGGCCGCGACCTCCGCGATGCCGTGGCCCATGTTGCCCGCTCCGAGAACGGTGATGCTGTCGACGTCATCTACGTTCATGGAAGAACGTTATACTGCGTCGCGGTTTCAACGTTTCCCTCGCAGGAAAAATAAACAAAACTCGCGTTTATTTTCTCGATGATCGGCCCCGACGCAGTCTGTCGATTACTCGGGTCGAGTCGGCTTTCCACCGACTGCCGGTTAGTCGACGCACCGCCAGAGATACCGGCTGGCGTAGCTCCGATAGGGGGCCCATCGCTCGGCGCGCTCGCGCATCTCGCCGCGGGAGACGGCGTCGCGTTCGAACCCGAAGACGTGTTCCATGCCGCGGCGAATCCCGAGGTCCTCGACCGGGAACACGTCCTCGCGGGCGAGCACGAAGATGAGAAACATCTTCGCGGTCCAGTCGCCGACGCCGCGAATCTCGGTGAGCGCCGCGACGACTTCGCCGTCGTCCATCGCCCGGAGCGATTCGGCCGACAGTCCGTCTCGGAACGCGTCGGCGACGTTGCGGACGTAGCCCACTTTCTGGTTCGAGAGGCCGCAGTCGCGCAGAACGGCCTCGTCGGCGGCCAGTATCCCCTCGGGGGTGACCTCGACGCGGTCGAACAGGCGGTCTCGAATCGTCGCCGCCGCGGTCGTCGAGAGCTGTTGGTTGACAATCGAGACGACCAGTCGCTCGAAGGGGTCGTCGGCCGGGTCGAGCGAGAGCGGGCCGTGTTCGTCGACCACGTCGCCGAGGTGGGGGTCCGCCCGGAGTTCGCGGTAGGCGTCGTCGCTCATCGACTCGTGGTTGGGCCGTCGGGGAGAAAAGTGCGCGTGTCTCGGTTGCTCGGATGCGGTCGCCGGTCGGTTCGACGGCGGTGACCGCGCCGGTGGCCGCGGCGTGGCGGACCGACTTACTCTTCGAGGAGTTCCTCTTCTTCGTCGTCGCTGTCGTTGCGGTCGGCGTTGGCGCGGCGGCGCACGTCCACGCGGTAGTGTTCGAGGATGTCGCGGCCGAGCAGCAGCGGGTAGTCCATGTGCGAGCGGTCCTCGACGCTGGCGGTCACGGTGTGCTGGGTGCCGCCGATACCGATGACGAGGTCGACCACGGGGCGGGCCTTCCCGCTCTTGAGGCTCCCGGACTTCACGCGCGTCATGCTCTTAATCGGCCCCGCGCCGATTTCGGCGGCGAGGCTCGTGTCGATGCTCGTTCGGGTCGCGCCGGTGTCGGACTTCGCGAGGGTCTGCTGGGAGCCGCTGGTCCCGTTGACGACGACCTCCTCGATGTAGCCGATGAGGGGCGCTTCGCCGTCGATGATTGGCGACTCGTTGGGGGCACACGAGGGGACGGAGTCGTCGAGCGTCGCCGACAGCTCCTCGACGCGCGTGTCGTCGACCTCGCCGCCCGCGCGCTCGATTGCGAGCTTGGCGATGTGCGGCGCGGGGCTCTTGCCCGTCGCCTGATAGAGGCCCTTGAAACCGGCGGTCGGGTTGGCTTCGAGGACGAACCAGCCGTCGTCGCCCTCGACGAGGTCGACGCCGACGTAGTCCATCTCCATCACTTCGGCGGCGTAGAGCGCCGTCTCCTTTGCCTCCTCGGGCATCTCGTCGGTCGCGTCGAGCACGTCGCCGCCGAGGGCGACGTTGGTCCGCCAGTCGCCCTCCGGGGCGTAGCGGTACATCGCGCCGACGATTTCGCCGTCGACGATGTAGACGCGCAGGTCGCGGTGGCGGTCGCCGTCGCGGTCGATGAGCTTCTGGAGGAACGCCTGCCGGTTGCCGACCTTCGGGTTGACGGGCTCGGTCAGGTCGACCTTCCACGTCCCGCCGCCGTGGGTGCCGATGGCGGACTTGTAGACGCCGACGTCGCCGAAGCGCTCGCGGCCCTTGTTCAGCCGGTCGTTCGAGAGCGCGAGCAGCGCGTCGGGCACCTTGATGTTCCAGTTGGCGAGCGTCGCGGCCGTGGCGAACTTGTGGATGGCGGCGAGGACCGCGTCCGGCTCGTTGAGCATCGGGCGGATGCGGTTGAACGTCGTCGCCAGCCCGAGCAGTTCCGCGGGTTCCTCGGTGTTGGACAGGAGCAGTCGATTCGCGATGATGTCCACCTCAGGCTCGACTGTCACCTCGCCGTCTTCGATGCTGACCGCCGCGTTCTCCCGACGGAGCCACACCGGCTCGTGACCGAGGTCTTCGACCGCGTTGAGGATTGCCTTCGTCTCCTTGCTGTTGTGTAGAGAAAGCACGCCGACACGCACGGCGTCGTCTGTGGTGGACATACTCTGTTGATATCCTCCGGGTTTCAAAGATATGACGGTCGAGACCCGCGCCTCCGTGGTTCGAGCCCGCGAGGACGGCGTCGGGCGGTCCGTCGCGACCGTTTATAACCCCGGCCCTCCCATCGCATCACATGGCCGACAACGAGGCCTTCACCTACAACGGCGGGAAGGTCGAGCCGGGCGAGACACAGGACATCCGGTACGGCATCTCCGAGACGTATCTCGGCGACCCGGTTCGCATCCCCGTCACCATCATCAACGGGGAGCGGGCGGGGCCGACCGTGTTCCTCTCCGCCGCCGCCCACGGCGACGAACTGAACGGTATCGAGGTCGTCCGCGAGGTGGCCTACGAGTGGGACCTCGCGGACCTCGCGGGCACGCTCGTCTGCATGCCGGTGATGAACGTCCCCGCCTTTCTCGCCCAACAGCGATACCTCCCCATCTACGACCGCGACCTGAACCGGTCGTTTCCGGGCTCCGAGACCTCGACGGGGGCAAAGCGGATGGCCCACCGCATCTACCAGAACTTCATCGCGCCCTGCGACCTCGGCATCGACTTCCACACCTCGACGCGGGGGCGAACCAACATGCTCCACGTCCGCGCCGACATGTCCGACCCCGCGGTCGCGCGCCTCGCCAACGCCTTCGGCTCGCACGTCATCATCGACAGTTCGGGGTCCGGCGGGATGCTCCGAACCGAGTCGTCGGCGAACGGGACGCCGGCGATAACCGTCGAGATGGGCGAGGCCCACCGCTTCCAGCGCGAACTCATCGACGAGGCGCTCGCGGGCGTCGAGAGCGTCTTCGCCGAGTACGGCCTCCGGGGAACCTCGACGGTCAACTGGCCGGGCTGGCGGACCGTCATCTCGGACGAAAACGAAAAGACGTGGCTCCGCGCCGACGCGGGCGGCATCGTCGACATGCACCACGACCGCGGCGCGCTCGTCCACGAGGGCGACCGCATCTGCACGATTACGAACCCGTTCAAGGACGACAACGTGACCGTCGTCGCCCCCTTCACGGGCCTGCTCGTCGGCGTCCTCGAAAACCCGGTCGTCTACCCCGGCAACCCGCTTTGCCACCTCGTCGAACTGAAGGACAAGGTGCGGCGCGTCGTCGAGCGCGAGCAGTCCGGCTCCCCGGAGACGACGCGCTGAGACCGTTCGACCCGAACCGAGACACTCGGAGTCCGGCGATTTTTGCCGACCCTCACGAAACTCCATACACGTAAGTTCTATACCCTCCCCTTCCCGACACTCACAAGAGCATGAGTCAGTCTTACAATCGGGGCCTCATCGAGGACTTCAGCAGATGGCGGGAGTTCTCGGCCGGCATGTGGGCCTGGATATTCCACAAGTTCACCGGCTGGGTGCTTGTGGGCTATCTCTTCACCCACATCGCCGTGTTGTCGACGGCCCTCTCGGGCGCGACGGCGTACACGAACACGATTCAGGCGCTGGAGAGCCTCCTTGTCGTGCGTATTCTCGAAGTCGGACTGCTCGCTGTGGCGGTGTTTCACATCCTCAACGGACTGCGGCTGCTGTTCGTCGACTTGGGCGTCGGGCTGGAAGCACAGGACAGGAGCTTCTACGCGTCGCTCATCCTCACGGGTGTCATCGTCGTCGCGAGCGTCCCCACGTTCCTCTCGGGGGTGAGCCTCTGATGGCGGAGCGATACACGTCCTTCGAACCCGGCGGCCGTCGGTGGCTCTGGCAGCGGCTGACCGCCGCCTTCCTCGTCGTGGTGCTGGCGTTCCACTTCTTCCTGCTCCACTTCCTCAACCACGCAGACGAGGTGACGTTCGCGCTCTCGCAGGCGCGCATGGAGCAACTGACGTACTTCTCGCTGATGATCCTGTTCCTCGTCACCGCGACGTTCCACGGGGTCAACGGCGTCTACAACGCCCTCGTCAACCAGGGCCTCTCGGGCACCCGGAAGACGGCGGTCAAGGCGATTCTCGGTCTCGCGAGCGTCCTCCTCATCGTGCAGGGCGTCCGCACGGCCCTCGCGTGGGCCGGAGGTGTTCCCATCTAATGAGCACGCAAGTTCCCGAATCAGTCGAAGAGGAATCGGCCACCGAAACCGCGTCCGCCGGCAAGCAGAAGCGCGACGCGAAAAAGCGCGAGCGCGCCGAGCGCGTCCAAGAACAGCGCGAGGCCGAGGCGGCCGAGAAGGCGCGCTCCGCGGACGACACCTACCACCTCAAGGTCTTCCGTTACGACCCCGAGGTGCCGGAGAAACAGGAGCCCCGCTTCGACGACTTCCACGTCCCGTACAAACAGGGGATGACGATTCTCGACGCGCTCATATGGGCGCGGGACCACTACGACTCCTCGCTGACCTTCCGGCACTCCTGCCGGCAGGCCATCTGCGGGTCCGACGCGCTGTTCGTCAACGGCTCGCAGCGACTCGGCTGTAAGACCCAGCTGTCGGACCTCTCGGAGCCGGTTCGGGTCGAACCGCTCCCGCACGCCGACGTGGTCAAGGACCTCGTGGTCGACATGGAGCACTTCTACGACCAGATGGAGGCCGTCGAGCCGTACTTCCAGACGAACTCCCTTCCGGACGGCGAACTCGACGAGCAGCGGCAGACGCGCGAGAACCGCGAGAAGGTCAAGATGTCCACCCGCTGCATCTGGTGTAGCGCGTGTATGTCCTCGTGTAACATCGCCGCCGGCGACAACGAGTACCTCGGTCCCGCGGCCATCAACAAGGCCTACCGCTTCGCCATGGACGAACGCGAGGGCGAGGACATGAAACAGCGCCGTCTCGAAATCCTCGAACAGGAACACGGCGTCTGGCGCTGTCAGACCCAGTTCTCCTGTACCGAGGTGTGCCCGAAGGACATCCCCCTCACGGAGCACATCCAGGAGCTCAAGCGCGAGGCGATCAAGAACAACCTGAAGTTCTGGTGAACTTCCCGGTGAAACCCTGAAGTTCGACCAACCCTACGACACACCCAAACACACCATGTACGAACACGACGTTATCGTAGTCGGCGCGGGCGGGGCGGGCCTGCGCGCGGCGATTGCGGCACACGAAGAAGGAGCCGACGTGGCCATCGTGTCGAAGCTCCACCCGGTCCGAAGTCACACGGGCGCGGCGGAGGGCGGCATCAACGCCGCGCTCCGCGAAGGCGACTCGTGGGAGGACCACGCCTACGACACGATGAAGGGCTCGGACTATCTCGCCGACGCGCCGGCGGCCGAGACCCTCTGTAAGGACAGCCCGAAAGAGACCATCCAGCTCGAACACTGGGGAATGGCGTTCTCCCGGGACGACGACGGTCGCGTGAGTCAGCGACCGTTCGGCGGACTCTCGTTCCCGCGGACCACCTACGCGGGCGCGGAGACGGGCCACCAACTGCTCCACACGATGTACGAGCAGCTCGTCAAGCGCGGCATCAAGGTGTACGACGAGTGGCACGTCACCCGGCTGGCCGTCACCGACGAGGAGAAGCCCGAGGACCGGAACTGTCACGGCATCGTCGCCTACGACGTCCAGACCGGGCAGGTCGAGGGCTTCCGCGCCCGCAACGGCGTCATCCTCGCCACCGGCGGTCTCGGACAGGTCTACGACCACACGACGAACGCGGTCGCCAACACCGGCGACGGCGTCGCGATGGCCTACCGCGCGGGCGCGCCGATGGAGGACATGGAGTTCATCCAGTTCCACCCGACGACGCTCCCCTCGACGGGCGTCCTCATCACCGAGGGCGTCCGCGGCGAGGGCGGCATCCTCTACAACGAAAACGGCGAGCGCTTCATGTTCGAGTACGGCTACGCGAACAACCTCGGCGAACTCGCGTCCCGCGACGTCGTCTCCCGGGCCGAACTGACCGAGGTCAACGAGGGCCGCGGCATCGAAGACGAGTACGTCCACCTCGACATGCGCCACCTCGGCGAAGAGCGCATCATCGACCGCCTCGAAAACATCGTCCACCTCTCGGAGGACTTCGAGGGCGTCAACCCGCTCGACGCGCCGATGCCGGTCAAGCCCGGCCAGCACTACGCGATGGGCGGCATCGAGACCGACGAGAACGGCGAGACGTGTATCTCCGGCCTGTACGCGGCCGGCGAGTGCGCCTGCGCCTCCGTCCACGGCGGCAACCGCCTCGGCGGCAACGCGCTCCCCGAACTCATCGTCTTCGGCAAGCGCGCCGGCCACCACGCCGCGGGCAAGGACATGGAGGAGGCCAGAATCACGACCGGCAAGGAAGGCGAGTACGAACTCGGCGAGGTCGACTCGCCCGTCGAACTCGGCGAAGCCGGTATCGGCGAGGACGCCGTCGCGGACGGCGGCACGGCCGCCGACGCCGGCGCGTCCGCCTCCGGGACCGACCTCGTCCAGCGCGCCGTCGAAGACGAGCGCGAGACCATCGAGACGCTCCTGGAGCGAGACGACGGCATCCAGCAGGCCGAAATCCGCGAGCGCGTCCAGAAGTCGATGACGCGCAACGTGAACGTCTTCCGCGAGGAGTCGGCCCTCAAGGACGCGCTCCGCGACATCCGCGAGGCGCGCGAACTCTATCAGGACGTGTTCGTGGCCGACAAGTCGCGGACGTTCAACACCGACCTGCTGCAAACGCTGGAGACGCGCAACATCCTCGACATCGCGGAGGCCATCACGCTCGGCGCGCTCGCGCGCAACGAGTTCCGCGGTGCCCACTGGCGCAAGGAGTACCAGGAGCGCCGCGACGAAGAGTGGCTCAAGCACACGATGCTCTCGTGGAACGACGGCCGCCCGGAACTCTGGTTCAAGCCGGTCATCCTCGAAGGCGAGAACAAGACCTACGAGCCGAAGGTCCGGAGCTACTGAGCCGACGACGACCGCTCCGAGTCCGGACGACGTCTCTTTCGACGCCGACCGCTCAGTGGTGCATCGGCGGGCGCTCACCGCCGCCGAACCACGTGACGGCGACCGAGACCACCAACGGCTATTTGCTCGCTCGACCCCTACCCCCGGCCGGAAGGGTGGCTCAGTGGTAGAGCACACCGGCGCAGGCCCTCGCGGTCGGACCGGTGGTTTTCAATGGCTTCGCGTGGTTCGACTCCCGCCCCTTCCGTCTCGGAACCGCGACGCCCGGGCGTTCGCTCCTCAACCGCCCCGGCCCGATTCCTTCGACGACAGTCGAAGTTGAAGCCGTCGAACGGCGGATTTTACCCGATGTACGTTCGTGACGAATTCGACGATTCCCCCGAATTCGAGACGTTCGCCGCCTCACCCCCGACCTCGGTTCTTCGACGATTGTTGTAAGAGAGTTTTATTATCGTCGAAGCAAACAGAACGACAACGACCATGCAACAGACGGTTCCGACCATCGAAGTCCCCGGCGAACTCGAATCGCCCTCGGCCAAGCTCGTGTACCTCTATCTCACCACGCACGACGGCGCGTCCATCACCGACCTGCAAAACGGGCTGGAGATGAAGAAAATCGCCCTCTACAGCATCCTCAGTACGCTCTCGAAGCGCGGGTTCGTCCGACAGGACGCCGAACGCTACCACGTCGCGCAGTGACCGAACGCTGAGTCAGTGATTTCTCGGCGAGCGCGCCGCCCGTACCTGTGCGCCGTCGCGGACCATATCCTCGCAGTTCGGGCAGACGCGCGGGTTCTCCATGCCATCTGGAGCGAACACTCGGGCGTATGCGGGCGTCACGAACGAGCCACAGTTCTGACATTCCGGCATGGTAGCTAGTATCCTCCATGAATATCACATAAGTTTTCTCCCTACGCGACTGCGAGAAGCAGGCCGACGACGAGGAGCGCGAAGATGAGAAGCGTCACGGCGAGCATGAATTGGTCGGTCGCGTTCATACCGAACACGACGTTCCCGATAAAGATAAAATTCCGTCTCGACGCCGCGTCCGCGCCGTTCTCGTGGGGTTCTCTGATTTTCGACCGCGATAACGAGGGGGGTAGAACTAAATTCCTCGCACCCATCGGTCCCGTAACGGTCCTCCAATGGAGTTCGTGTACGCGCTGTCTGGGTTGTTCGCCGGGCTCTTCCTCGGAGCGGTGGCAGTCGTCACCGCGCTCACGTACACGCCCTACGGCGCGTCGCTGTTCGACACCGCGATAACGGCGCTGACCGGCGTCACGCTCCAACTGGGGAATCTCCTTTTCATCTCGGCGCTCACCGCCTTCGCGTTCGAGGGGCTGATGATGCTGGGAATCCGGTATCCGGTCGTCGTCCCCGCGGCGTTCGCGTACGTACTGACTCACGTCACGGTCTACTACTCGTGTATCCGCATCACCGACCTCCAGTCGGAGCCGCTCGACCCCGACGTCATCATCAAGCACAACCCGTTCCGCGCGCTCGTCCTCGGCGTCCCGGGGACGCTTCTCCTCATCCGCGTGCGGTCGCCCGCCCGGCGGAACTGACGGCGCGGCGGTTCGGCCCCGGTCGCGGCGGTGGCTCGCGGTGGGCGACGAGACGCAAGAGAACCGAGCGAACCGCCGAGGGAAGCCAGGAGTGGGATTCGAACCCACGAAGTCTCGATTACAAGTCGAGTGCATGAACCGCCCATGCTCTCCTGGCGCGTCTGCCGGTTACCCGTCCTCCTTTGAGTGTGTATCGCTTCGCATCGATTTCTCCAGTTCGACGCGGTGGGGTCGATAGCCGTGTCGTCGGTAGAACCGGCGGGCGGCCTCGTTGGCCGCCAGCACGTCCAGCGCGACGGTGTCGGCTCCAGCCTCGCCGAGCGCGTCCTCCGCCGCCGCCAGCAGTCGCGTGCCGACGCCGGCGTTCCGGTACGCCGGCCGGACGAACAGGTTCCGGACCATCCCGCGGGTCGCGTCCTGCTCGTACGCCCCCGCCTCGATGTCGAACATGACGAACCCGACGAGGCCGTCCGCGTCCGCGGGTTCCGTCCCGCACCCCGAACCGGCCGCCTCATCGCCCTCCCGGGCGACGAGCACGCCGTCGGCGGCGACGTGCCGAGCCAGCGCCTCCCGAATCGACGTCCGGTTGGCGTCGGCCCGGAGGTGCGACCCGAACGCCCGCTGGTCCGCGGCGAGTTCGACCCACAGGTCGGCGAGGGCGTCGAGGTCCGAAAACGCCGCCGAACTGACGCGCATGGTGTCTGTCGTGGCTCTATCCGCTTTTAAGTGTCGACGATTCGACTCCAAATCGGGGAATCGCATTCCTGCGGGGTGCCGAGTGGGGTCAGTAAAGACGACCGATGAGGAAAGATTTATCTATGTTTATGGTCCGCACATATCATGAGGATAGTTATCAATGGGTATTGCCGAAACCTACACTCGGGGAAGGCAGCTCGCCATCGAGCGTCCGTTCGCGCTCGTCTTGGCGGTCATCGCAGTCGTACTACTCGGTGACTTGCTTCTCGGGTTAGCAACGGGGCAGACGCAGTTTGCCGACATTGGCACGCTCGTCTGGGACGGTCTGATGCGGGGGCTCGTAATCGGCCTCGCGGGCATCGGGTTGTCGATGACGTACAGCATTCTAAACTTCGCTAATTTCTCGCACGGCGACTACATCACGGCCGGAGCGTTCTCGGGGTGGGCGACGACGTATCTCATCGCCGGACTGGGTCGCGCCGACGTCGGCGCGCTCCTGCTCGTCGGGGCCGGGGGGTCGGTCTACGGCGGGACGCTCGGTATCGGGATGCTCTCGACGCCGCTCGCGGTCGTCGCCGGCATCGTCGTCTCCGGCGGCTTCGCTATCGCGCTGTCGCTCGCGGTCGACCGGACCATCTTCAAACCGATTCGAAACGAGGACGGCATCACGCTTCTCATCACGAGCGTCGGCGTCGCGTTCGCGCTCCGCTACCTGATGCAGTTCGTCTTCGGCTCCGACGTTCGCGGCACGACGGCCCAACCGCCCTCGATATCGCTGTACTTCGTCGACGGCACGGTCTTCATCAACGCCCACGACATCACGCTCCTCGTGGTCGCCTCGGCGCTGATGCTCGGCGTTCACGTCCTCTTGCAGCGGACGAAACTCGGGAAGGCGATGCGCGCGATGGCCGACAACAAGGACCTCGCGCTCATCACCGGCATCTCCACCGAGCGCGTCGTCCGCGCGACGTGGATTATCGGCGGCGGGCTGACCGGCGTCGCCGGGTACATGTTCATTCTCTGGAAAGGGACGCTCGGGTTCAACGACGGGTGGCTCCTGTTGCTTCTCATCTTCGCCGCGGTCATCCTCGGCGGCATCGGCTCCATCTACGGGGCCATCGCCGGCGGCCTCGTCATCGGGCTGACGGCCTCGATGTCGGTCCTGTGGATTCCCTCGGCGTTCTCGCGGGCCGCCGCCTTCGTCGTCATGATCGTCATCCTGCTCGTGAAACCGTCCGGGCTGTTCAGCGGGAGGGCGACCGCATGAGCGTCCGCGACGACTTCACCGACCGCATTCCGGGCGGCGACGCGGGCCTCATCGTGTTGGTCCTCCTCGGGACGTACCTCGCGTACGTCCTCGCCGGGTTCGTCCTCGGCTACACGCTCCGCGGACAGCTCAACTCCATCGCGACGCTGACGTTCTACATCGGCGTCTTCGCCATGCTGTCGCTCGCGCTCAACCTCCATTGGGGGTACACCGGGCTGTTCAACATCGGCATCGTCGGCTTCATGGCCGTCGGCGTCTACGTCACGGCGATCGTGACGAAGCCGACGTACGTCGCCGGCGGCGCGGCGCAGGTCGGCGGCCTCGGCCTGCCGCTTTGGGTCGGCATCCTCGCCGGGATGCTCGCGGCCGCGCTCTTGGGGCTCGTGGTCGCGCTCCCGGCGCTCCGGTTGCGGGCCGACTACCTCGCTATCGTCACCATCGCCATGTCGGAAATCGTCCGGTTCAGCTTCCTCTCCGGCGAACTCCAGCAGTTCCAGCTGTTCGGCAACCGCGTCGGCTTCGGCGGCGGGTCGGGGCTCATCCTCGACTTCGCCCCGCCGCTGGAGGCGCTGCTCCGCGGCGTCGGCCTCTGGAACGCGTACCTCGGCTTCGTCGACGCCTTCCAAGTGGTGGTGCCGAGGAACCCCAAGCCGGTCGTCGACGGCCTCATCTACGGGCTGTTGCTCCTCGGCTTCGTCGCGGCGTTCTACTGGCTGCTCAAGCGCACCGGCGAGTCGCCGTTCGGTCGCGTCCTGAAGGCCATCCGCGAGGACGAGGACGTGGCGAACGCCCTCGGCAAGAACACCGACCGGTTCAAAATCAAGTCGTTCATGCTCGGCTGCGCGCTCATGGGGCTCGCCGGCATCCTCTGGCTCGTCCCGCAGGGCGCGGTGACGCCGAACTTCTTCCGACCGCGCGTGACGTTCTTCGTCTGGATTGCCCTCATCATCGGCGGGGCCGGTTCGAATACGGGCAGCGTCCTCGGTGGGGCCGTCTTCGCGGCGGTGCTCTACCAGGGGCCGCGGTACTTCCAGAACCTCGTGACGGCGGTGTTCCCCAACCTCGACTCGCCGTCCGGCTTCGGACAGGCCATCTCGCCGCTCATCTCGCAGTTCGACCCCGTGCCGTTCCTCCTGTACACGGTCGACAGCATCCGGCAGCTCCAACTGGTCGTGATGGGCCTCGTGCTCATCTGGCTGATGCACAACCGACCGGAGGGGATGCTCGGCTACCGCAAGGAGACGGCGTCCGTCATCCCGCTGTCGCGGCCGAAGTCGATGACCGCCGACGGCGGCGACGACGACTCGGTCCGCACCGACGGCGGCGACGACGACTCGGTCCGCACCGACGGCGGCGTCGACGCCGCGGCCGAGGGGGGTGAGACCGATGAGTGACGCCGCCGACCGGCCCGTCGAAGACGTGGTGAACAAGGTCGACGAGGGCGCGCTCGGCGCGTTCGCCTCCGGCGTCGACACGTCGGTCGACTACCCGCTGCAGGTCGAGGGACTGGAGAAGTCCTTCGGCGGCATCACCGCCGTCGACGGCGCGACCTTCGAGGTCGAATCGGGGACGCTCACGGGGCTTATCGGGCCGAACGGCGCCGGTAAGTCGACGACGTTCAACCTCATCACAGGTATGCTCAAGCCCGACGCCGGGACGGTCACGTTCAACGGCGAGGACATCACCGGCGAAGAGCCGCACCAAATCGCCAACCGCGGGATGGTCCGGACGTTCCAAATCGCCCGCGAACTGAGCGAGATGACCGTCCTCGAAAACATGATGCTCGCGCCGAAACACCAGCGCGGCGAGGCGCTGTGGCGCTCGGTCATGCCGGGCGTCCGCGACGACGTCCGCGAACAGGAAGAAGAACTGCTCGAACGCGTCTGGGAGGTGCTCGACTTCTTCGACATCGCTCACATCGCAGAGGAGTACGCGGGCAACCTCTCCGGCGGCCAGCGCAAACTCCTCGAAATGGCGCGGGCGCTGCTGACCGACCCCGACATGCTACTCTTGGACGAGCCGTTCGCCGGGGTCAACCCCACGCTGGAGAAGAAGCTGCTCGAACACGTACACGAACTCCGCGAACAGGGTTACACGTTCCTGCTCGTCGAACACGACATGGACCTCATCATGGACAACTGTGAACACGTCATCGTCCTCCACCAGGGCAAAGTGCTCACCGAGGGGACGCCCGACGAGATTCGGAGCAACGAAGAGGTCATCGAGGCCTACCTCGGGGGCAACGTATGAGCGTCGACGCCAACACCGACGCGACGAGCGGCGCGGGCGTCGAGGACCGAGACGACGTGCTCTTGCGCGTCCGCGACCTCGACGCCGGCTACGGCGACCTCCAGATACTCACCGACGTCGACATGGACGTGTTCGACGGCGAGTACGTCACCATCGTCGGGCCGAACGGGGCCGGCAAGTCGACGACGATGAAATCCGTCTTCGGGTTGACCGCCCACATGGGCGGCAACGTCCGGTTCAAAGACGAGGACATCACCGGCCGTCGCCCCGAGGAAATCATCCACGTCGGCATCGGCTACGTCCCGCAGAACGACAACATCTTCCCGACGCTGACGGTCGAAGAGAATCTCGAAATGGGCGCGTACATCCTCGACGAGGTGCCGCAGGACGCCATGGAGGCGGTCTACGAGCGGTTCCCCATCCTCAGAGAGCGGAAAGACCAGAAGGCGGGCACCATGTCCGGCGGGCAACAGCAGATGCTCGCGATGGGTCGCGCGCTCATGCTCGACCCCGACCTGCTGCTGTTAGACGAGCCGTCGGCGGGGCTCGCGCCCGACCTCGTCGAGGAGATGTTCGACAAAATCGACGAGATCAACGAGGCCGGCACGGCCATCCTGATGGTCGAACAGAACGCCAAGGAGGCGCTCCGGCGCTGTGACCGCGGCTACGTCCTCGCCAACGGGCAGAACCGCTACATGGACACCGGGACGGCGCTCCTCGAAGACGAACAGGTCAGGCAGGACTTCCTCGGCGGATAGTCCGTCTCCCGCCTCCGGGAGGCCGCGTTATGTTTCGGCGGTCACTCGCAGACGTACTGGGACGACTCGACCGACGGGCCGCCGCCATCACCGCCGCTCGAACCGCCTTCGAGCGTCACCGTCACGTTCGTGCTCCAGCAGTAACACGCCGCGTAGTCGACCGTCTCCGAGCCCGCGGGCGTCTCGATACTGAGTTCGTACTCGTCGCCGATGGGAACGTCGAACGCGAGATTCGACTCACCGGGCGAGACAGTCCGGCTCGTCTCCGAGACGACCGTGCCACCAGCGCCGGTCCCGCCGGCATCGTCACCGGCGGCGTCCGCGTCGTCGGGTCGAACGAGCGTCAGCGTCAGGTCGCGTTCCGCCTCGCCCTCGTTTTCGACGTGGACTGAGGCCGTCTTGGGCCATCCAGAGCCGACCCGGAGCGAGCCGTCGTCCGCGACGAGTACCGCGAGCGTCGGCCACGCCCACTTCTCGGGGATGTGCCACTCGTGGGTCGCGGTGCGCCCGTCTTCGGCCTCCACGAACACCTCGTAGGTGCCGTGGGACTCGACGAGCGACGGCGTCGAAATCTCCCTGTCGGTCGCCGCGTCGAACGCGTGCTCGAAAAAGCGGGTCCCGTCGTGTTCGATGGCGACCGTAAGCCGGGCGTCGGCGTCGCTCCGGTTCCGAACCTCCGCGCTCGGCGGCGCGAAGATGTCCGCCGCGCCCGGTACCGAGTACGGCAGGTCGGCGTCGTCGAGTGCCGGCGTCACGCGCTGTCGCGGTTCGAGGTCGGCATCGGGCGTGACGACGAGTTCGAGGCGGCGCGCCTCGTTCGTGACCGTCCACTCGTAGTCGAGCGTCGTCCCCGTTTCGAGTTCCGCGACGACGCGGTAGCTGCCGTCGCCGACGAGGTCGTTCGCGACGTTCCGCCCGTAGCCGGGTCCGGCCCCGACGTCGAGCGAACTGTCGACGCGCGTCCCGCCGCCGTCGGTCACTCGAACCGACAGCGCGTGCGGTTCGTCGTCCTCGTTGACGACCGAGAGGCCGACGTCGGGGTCGGCCTCCGGGTCCGACGTGTCCGTCTCGGTCGGCGAACCGATCGGAGAGCCGGTCGCGGTCGCGGTGGTCTGTGGGTTCGCGGGGGTCTCGGTCGCTTCGTCGGCGTCGGAGAGACAGCCGCCGGCGAGTCCGAGAGCCGACCCGGCGACGGTCGAGAGGAGGGCGCGTCGCTTCATCGACTCGAATCTGTCAACGGGGGTATGTATGTCTTGTGTCCCCCGGGGGCGTGTGGCGAGAGCGGAACAGAATCACGAACAGAGACGCGAACCGGAACGCGGGCGCGACGACCGGGCGCGGCCGCTCGCGTCGGCGGCGACGAAAGAAAATTCGGGGTCGTCGTCGGGTTAGTTCTCCGGGCCGGACAGCGCCGTCTCGATGACCGAGGAGTACGAGGACTCGCCGATGTTGAACGCGACTTGGTTGTACACCTCGCCGTCGAACGAGTCGCTGAACACGTTCGCGAAGCGTTCGGAGAGCTGCTGGCCGTAGTCGTTGTTGACGTACAGCGTCGAGACCGAACTGGCTTCGAGGCGCTCGGCCATGACCTGCGCCATGACGCGGCCCTGCAGGAAGTCCGAGGGCGCGGTCCGGAAGATGAAGTCGTTGTCGTCGAGGTTCGAGACGGACAGCGCCGTCGAAGACGGCGAACAGCCGACGATTTCGTTCGGGATGAACGCCTGCTGTGAGACGGGGACGTTCACGCCGGACGACGCGGACCCACAGACCGAGGGAACGCCCGCGGAGACGAGCGACTGCGCGGCGGAGACACCGGCGTCCGGGGACGTCTGGGTGTCTTCGATCTGCGCGTTGACCGAGAGGCCGGCCGGGTTGGCGTCGTTGACCTGCATGACCGGAATCTGTCCGGCCTGAATCATCGGCGCACCGACGGCCGCGAGGTCGCCGGTCTCGGGCAGGAGGATACCGATCGACATCTCGCGGTCGGAACCGCCGGGGGCGCTGTCGGCCGCCGGTCCGGAGCCGTCCGGGTTCTCGCCCTCGAAGCTCTGGACGTCCTCTTGGCTCGTCGCGTTGTTGTCGGCGTCGAACGTCCAGATGGCGTACGCGGCCTCCGCCGGGTCGCCGTTCTCGTCGAAGTTGACCGACGACGACGCGCCCTGGTAGTCGATGTCTTCGCCGTTCGCGGCGGCCTCGATACCCTCGACGAGGTTGTCTGGGCCGACGGTCATCCCGCCGGGGTTCGCCATCCGGCGCATCTGATCTTTGATGGCCGGCCCGGAGTTCTCCCCGGCGGCGGCGTTCGCGAGCAACTGAATCGCGACCGAGTCGTACGTCTGCGACGTGAAGACGCCCGGTGCCGCATCGTACTCGTCTTCGAACAGCTGATTGAACGTGTCTTGATTCGGGCCGCCCGCCGCGGGCGCCGTCCCGGTCACGTTCGCCATGTCGTTACCGACTTGCCCGGGCATCGACCCGGAGCGCATCCCGTCGGGCACGAGAATCTCCTCGCTCCCGTCGGACGCGCTGTAGTAGTCGCGGAACAGTTGAATACCGCTTTCGGGGTAGCCGATGACGACGAGCCCCTCGGGGCCGCCGCCACCGCCGCCGCCACCGATGCATCCGGATAAGCCAGTCAAGCCTGCCGCGCCCGCGGCTCCCACTCCCTTGAGGAAGTCGCGGCGTACGATATCACGTACCATGTGAAAGGCAATAGCAACTACTACTTATAAGCCTTACTCCCTGCGTTTGAAAAGCCATGATAATTGCGACCGACGGCGGTGCGAGAATCGGTTGCGTGAAACTTCCTCACATCCTCCTTTAAGTACCAAGGCGGTGAAGCCGGCGAACCGCTGCGTTCAAACCCGTTCGCGGGCGTCTTTGGGACAATGACTATCCCGTCGTTCGTCATCGGTATCGCGGGGGGGAGCGGTGCCGGAAAGACCACCGTGGCCCGACTCATCACGGAGAACGTCGGCGAGTCCGTGACGCGGATTCCGATTGACAACTACTACAAAGACCGGAGCCACCTCGAAATGGCGGAACGCGAGCAGTTGAACTACGACCACCCCTCCGCGTTCGAGTGGGACCTGCTGTACGAACAGCTCTCGGAGTTACTGGAGGGAAGAGCGGTCGAGATGCCCCAGTACGACTTCGAGATACACAACCGGAAGCCCGAGCGGGAGACCGTCGAGCCGACCGACGTCATCATCCTCGAAGGGATTCTCGCGCTCTACGACGAGGACGTAAACGAGATGCTCGACCTCCGGCTCTACGTCGAGACCGACGCCGACGTTCGCATCCTCCGGCGCATCCAGCGCGACGCCATCGACCGCGGGCGCGACCTGCAGGGCGTCATCGACCAGTACCTCTCGACGGTCAAGCCGATGCACGAGCAGTTCATCGAGCCGACGAAGAAGCACGCCGACCTCATCATCCCCGAGGGAGCCAACAGCGTCGCGGTCACGCTACTCGAAGAGAAGGTCCAAGCCGAAGTGGAGGGCGACGAGACGCGCACGTGGGAGCGCGACGCTATCGAACGAGAGGTCAAAGAGCGGACCTCGTTCCGCGGGTCCGGCAACTAACTCGCCGTCGCGGGTCGAAAGTCCGGGCCGCGAAGATTACGCCTTCTTGCCGGTGACGAACTGCTCTGCGCCCTCGTAGAACCAAAAGCCGTTCTCGCGCATCGCCTTGCCGACGGCCTTGTGGAGCTCGACGAAGTCGCCGAACTCCTCGCCTTCGACGTGCTCGAAGATGTCCGAAAGCGAGACGACGCGCTCGTAGTCGAGTCGGATGGGGTGGTCGCCGAACTCCTCGACGAACGCCGCTTTGTTCAGCGGGAAGTCCTCGTCCTCGTCGATCTTCTTCGCGATGACCGCCTGGCCGTACTTGCGTCCGCCTTCGCTCCCCTCTTCGCCGTCCGGGTCGTGTGGCCAATCCATACCCGAGTGTTGGCAGGCCGATTCAAAGCCGTTACGCATCTGTTGATATCTGTCATGCGGGACGCCGCGGCCGAGCCGCCGCCGGCTATGCTGTTTGCTATCCATGAACAAGAAATATACGCGTGGCACACTATCGTTCTTGGAGTCATGCGAGCGACCGAGCGCCCGACGTTCGAATCCGAGGCCAGCAA
Source organism: Haloferax sp. KTX1 (assembly GCF_902410085.1). Classification (NCBI taxonomy): domain Archaea; kingdom Methanobacteriati; phylum Methanobacteriota; class Halobacteria; order Halobacteriales; family Haloferacaceae; genus Haloferax; species Haloferax sp. KTX1. The sequence goes on from NZ_CABPRH010000004.1 coordinate 113,870, forward strand.
GCTGATTTACGAGTACGTCGAGCGGCACGGCACCGCCAAGCGAAACGTCCTCCTCGACGTCGCTCCCGTGCCCTCCGACGAGTTCCGGAGCGAACTCGACCGGCTGAAGTCCCGCGGCTATCTCGAAGAGGACGGCGGCACGCTCCAGTTGGCGCTCGACGTGGGCGCTATCGAGGAACACGAGACCGACGCCGGCGTCGTCACCATCCGGCCGGGCCGCCAGCGCGACTTCGAGGGCCTCATCGACGCGATTCGCGACGTGACCTCCGAGGAGACGTACGTCGTCGCCGAGACCATCGCCGAACAGCTCCTCTACGACGAGGCGGTCACGCGCCACAACCGCGTCGAGTCCCGCGTGTTCTTCGTCGCCACCATCGGCGAGGAGGTGGTCGGCTGGACGCACCTCGACCTCCCGCAGGTGTCGCGCATCCGCGAGACCGCCCAACAGACCGTCGGCGTCAAGGAGGACTTCCGAGGGTCGGGCATCGGGAGCCTCCTGCTTCGTCGCGGCCTCGACTGGGCCGAGGCCAACGGCTTCCGGAAGGTGTACAACAGCGTTCCGATGACGAACGACCGCGCGCTGGAGTTCCTCGGCGACCACGACTGGGAGACCGAGGCGATTCGCAGAGACCACTACACCATCGGCGACGAACACGTCGACGAGGTGATGATGGCGTATCAGTTCTGAGTTGGTCGGGGGCTGTTAGTCGCTTTTTGTGGGGTCGTTGGTGTCGCGTAGTAAGTGCGGTGGGACTGGGATTTGAACAACGCCGAGACGGTCCCTCGCTCCGCTCGGGCTGCGACTCGTCTCGTTCAAATCCCAGTCCGTCTCCGCGTCACGCGTTCACCGGAGACGCGCAGCTAAACCTGCGCGTCTCGGTTCTCTGAGAATGCGGTGGGACTGGGATTTGAACCCCACTCGCTTCGCTCACGTCGTTCGCTCCGCTCCCTGCTTCAAATCCAAGTTGACCGAATCGACGCTCACGCCGGCGAGCACACGCTACGCGGTGCTCGCCGAGTTGTTCGCGTCAGAATGCGGTGGGACTGGGATTTGAACCCAGGATTCCGTGAGGAAACCTGCTTTCAAGGCAGGCGCGTTAGGCCACTCCGCCATCCCACCTTCACACGGGAATTTTGAGTCGGATACCTAAGTGTTGTCGCTTCGCTCAGTCGCGGACGAGTTCCAACACGCCGTCGGCCGATTCGACCCGAAGCCCCGTCTCGAAGACGAACGTCGTCGTGTGCTCGGGAACGAGCCGCTCGGACTCGACCCGCGAGCGGAGCATCGGGACGACCGTCGCGAGGTCCGCGCCCGTTTCGAGGACGGGCAACATCGGGACGTAGTCGAGGCCGTGGCCCGCGTCGTCGGCGCGCTCGGCGAGCGTCTCGACTTCCGGCTCGGCGTAGGCGTCGGTGAAGTCGATGGGGTCGAGGAAGCCCGAGAAGTGGACCCGACCTTCCGTCGAGGGACCGAGGACGACCGGCGTGCTCCGGAGTTTCATCGCCGCGCTGTCGATGTGGGTGCGGCCGAGAAGCGGCGCGACCGGGCGGACGATAGCGACCGAGTGGACCTCCTCCTCGTTGAGGAGGTGCGAGACGGTGTTGCCCGCGCGGGCGGAGAACGTCGAGCCGACCTGCGGTTCGAACCGCGCGTCGTCGGTGCCGCCGAGGGCGTCGGCGACGACGCTCCGAACCTCGGCCTCCGAGTCGTGGTCCCCGGCGAACTCGTCGGGGATGTCGTCCTCGGCGCGGTAGTTGACGAGGAGGTCGCCGCCCGACCGCTCGACGGCGATACAGACGTCTTTGAGCATCGCGGCGTAGAGCTCCGCGGCTTCGGACTCGGTGAGTGGACTCGTCTCCGCGAGTTCCGAAAGCACCAGTCCCGGCCGCGGCGGTTCGGCGAGTACGGCGATGACCGTCATACCCTCCCCTCGCGCCGGGGAACCCTTGAACCCGCCGCTTGCGGGGCGCAGTCGCGGACGCCTCGAACCCGGCGGGCCGCCTCAGCGACTCTGCCGCCCCTTCGTCTGCCGGTAGTCCCGGCCGAACACGGACTCGCGGACGTGTTCGACGAAGGCGTCGGCGTCGGCGTCGGTCAGGCGCTCCGGCTCCTTCATCGGAACGAGTTCGAAGCCGCGGCCGCGGATGGTCGTCGCGTGCTCCGCGTCGACGTCGAAGCTGTCGGCCGCGCGCGTGGTGTAATCGAACGCGAGCGCCTCCAGCGCGGCCTGTCCGACGGGGACGATGATGTGCGGGTTTATCATCCGAATCTCCGCGTTCAGGTAGGGCTCGCAGGTCGCCACCTCGTCGTCCGTCGGCCCGCGGTCGGGGTGGCGACAGCGCGTGAGGTACGTGAAAAAGACGTTCTGCACGTCCGGCTCGTCGGCGTCCGGGTCGGACCGGACGAACCCGAGGTCGCCGAGGACGCGCTGGACGCGCCGGCCGGCCTCGTCGCCGGTGAAGGGAACGCCCGTCCGCTCCGCGGCCGCGGTCGGAGCCTCGCCGACGAACAGGAACTCCGCGCCCACGTCGCCGTAGCCGTGAACGACCCGCTCGCGCGTCTCGCAGAGCGCCGAGCAGTTCGTGCAGTCGGTGTCCATCGAGAAGGGGTTCCGGAACTGACGTTGGTGTGCGTCCACACTCCCGAATTCGGCTCCGGAACCAAAACCCGCCCGGTCGGCGCAGGTTCTCAGTTCGTCCGACCACCAGTCCGTGGTGAAAGTGAACACGGGGCGACCGGGCGGATGAGTCGCCGGCGGCGACGCTGGCGGTCGAATCACGGACTCGAAGAAAGCGGAAGTGAACGTCCGATGGCGGACGCCCGTCGGGGGCTTGGGAGACGTGGTTTCGAACGCTTCAGCGGTCGATGCCGCCTTGGGCCTTGATGTCCATGATGTGACGGACGTTCAGGTATATCTCCTCGGGCGAGGTGTCGCCGTCGGGGTCGTAGAGGTCGCTGACGCGGTAGAGGATGGCCGACACCTGTCGGCTCTCGGAGGACTCGCCGTAGATGTCGTCGGCGATTTCGCGGAGGAACGCGACGCGCTCGGGGTCCGCGGGGAAGTCGGCGTCCGAGTCCGGGGCCATCTCCCAGTCGACGTCGTCGGCGTCGGCGTCCGGTCGGCCGTCGTCGCTCATCGCTCGCTGACGGTCCGCCGCTGGACGACACCGACCATGTCGGCGATGTTCTCGGTCATCACGCGGAACGCGTCGGCCGTCTCGTCGTCGTCTTCGAGGACGATGGGCTTGCCGCCGTCGCCGCCCTCGCGGACGGCCGGGTCGAGCGGGAGCGCCCCGAGGAACGGCAGGTCGTTCGACGCGGCGAACTCGCGGCCGCCGCCCGCGCCGAAGATGTCGTGGCGGTTCCCGCAGTCGGGACACCGGAACGTGCTCATGTTCTCGACGATGCCGAGGACGTTCGTGTCGTGCTTGCCGAACATCCGAAGGCCCTTGTTGGCGTCGTCGAGGGCGACGTTCTGCGGGGTCGTGACGATGACCGCGCCCGTGAGCGGGAGCGTCTGGAGGATGGACAGTTGGGTGTCGCCCGTGCCCGGCGGCAGGTCGAGCACGAGGTAGTCGAGGCTGCCCCACTCCACGTCCTCGACGAGTTGCGTGAGAAGCTGGTGGACCATCGGACCGCGCCAGATGACCGGGTCGTCGTCGCCGACGAGGAAGGCCATCGACATGAGCTTCATCCCGTACTTCTCTGGCGGGACGATGGTCTGGTCTTGGGTCGCCTGCGGCGCTTCCTCGGCGGCGACCATCCGCGGGACGTTCGGTCCGTAGATGTCGGCGTCGAACAGGCCGACGCGCGCGCCGAGCTTCGAGAGGCCCGCTGCGAGGTTCACGGCGACCGTCGACTTCCCGACGCCGCCCTTCCCGGAGGCGACGGCGACGATGTTCTTCACGCCGGGGAGCACCTCCTCGTCGGGGTCGCGGTCGGTCGGGACTTTGGCGGTGAGGTCGGCCTCCAGTCCGTCCTCGGCGAGCACCTCGCGGATTCGACGGCCGATGTCCGTCTCCGCCGGGGAGTACGGGGCACCGAGCGCGAGCGAGATGCGGGCGGTGTCGCCGTCCACCTCGACGGCGTTCACCAGTCCGAGCGAGACGATATCGTCTCCGAGGTCGGGGTCCTCGACCGACCGCAAGCGGTCGCGTACGTCGGCTTCGTCCATGTCCGTCACTCCGGCGGTGCGGCCGATAAGGGTTTTGTAAGGTCTCGTCGCGCGGTGACGGTCGCCGTTACCGACCCGGCCAGCGTGCGGCCCGCGTCGGCCTCCGACTGCCGTCGGTGCGTCGCCGACCGAATCGACACCGACTTCGAGACGTCGCGGCCGTAACGAAATACGGTTACCACGCCCCGGCTATCGACAGCGAATTTATCAACGTACACTCCCAGGATTCGGTATATGGTGCTGGTGGACGACTTCGGCCGCGAGGTAACTGGCGTTCGAATCTCTCTGACCGACCGGTGTAACTTCGACTGCGTCTACTGCCACAACGAGGGACTGGGCGACACCCGCGGGCCGATGGACGCCTCCGACGAGGAGATGAGCGCCGACGACGTGGTCCGCTTTCTCGAAGTCGTCGAGGAGTACGGCGTCGAGAAGGTGAAGTTCACCGGCGGCGAGCCGATGCTCCGCGCGGACCTCGAAGAGATTATCCGGCGGACGCCGGACTCGATGGAGACCTCGTTGACCACCAACGGGACGTTCCTCGGCGACCGCGCCGAGGACCTCGTCGCGGCCGGCCTCGACCGCGTGAACGTCTCGCAGGACGCCCTCGACCCCGAGGCGTTCGCGCAAATCACCAAGTCCGGCGCGTACGACAAGGTGATGGAGGGCGTCAAGGCCGCGGTCGACGCCGGTCTCACGCCCGTGAAGCTCAACATGGTCGTGTTCACGAAGACCGCCGGCCACGTCGAGGAGATGGTCGAGTACGTCGCCGAAAACGAGGGGCTACAGCTCCAACTCATCCAGTACATGCCCGAGCTGACGGGTCGCCCGGAGTGGAACATCGACATCGAGCGCGTCCACCGGTGGCTGGCCGACCTCGCCGACGAGGTGGAGGTCCGCGACATGCACCACCGCCGCCGCTACTACGTCGGCAAGGGCATGGTCGAAATCGTCGACCCCGTCGAGAACCCCGAGTTCTGCGCCAACTGCCACCGCGTGCGCGTGACGCACGAGGGATACCTGAAGGGCTGTCTCAACCGCAACGACGACCTGCGCTCGATGGGCGAGATGACGCGCGAGGACATCCGCGAGACGTTCGAGGCGGTCGTCGCCAACCGCGTGCCGTACTACGGCGAGTACCTCGTCCGCGACGGCGACGACGGTTGGACCATCAACGAAGAGTACATCGGGGCCTGAGCGTCGGTCGACCCGACGCGCGAGCTTTTCTCCTCCGGCGACCTCTCGGTGCGCATGACTGTCACCGCCGAGCGGGTGGTCCTCGCGACGGACGGAAGCGCCCCCGCGGCGACCGCCGCGGCCCACGCGCTGTTTCTCGCCGGCGTCCTCGACGCGCCGCTCCACGTCGTCTCCGCGACCGGTGTGCCACCGGCACCCGCGACCGAGGCGACCGGAACCGAGACCGCCGCGCCGTCCGCCAGCGCCGCCGTCGAAGCGGAAGAGGCGGTGGGCGCGGTCACCCGTCGGGCGCTCCTCGCCGGCGTTCGTCTGACCTCGGCAGTCGTCGGCGGTCCGGCCGCGACCGCGGTCGACCGCGCCGTCGGCGACGGCGACCTGCTCGTCCTCGGCCGCCACGGCCGGTCCGGCCCCGGTCGGTTCCTCGTCGGGTCGGTCGCCGAGCGCGTCCTCGACGCACCGACGGCTCCGACGCTCGTGGTTCCGGCGGCGTCACCCCAGCCGACGTACCGACGGATTGCGCTCTTCGCCGCCGACGACGTGCCCTCGGCGGAGCCGGCCGCAACGCTCGCTCGCCGCATCGCCGCGGCGACTCGCGGGACGCTCGAACCGCTCGCGGTCGTCGACGAGCGCGCCGTCGAGACGGCGTCGCCCGACACGCGCCGGACGCTCGAAACCGAGGCGAGAGGCCGCGTGAACGCCGTCGCCGCCGCGGCCGCGAGAGACGCCGTCGAGTCCGGCGGGACCGTCCGAACTGGCGTTCCCGCGGCCGAACTGCTGGCGCACGTCGAACGGACGGGAGCCGATGCGGTCGTCATCGGCGTCAACGGGGGCGATGAGGCTCAGGGCGGCGGAGACCCCACCGCGAGAACCGTTGCCGGGCGAATCGTCCGCCACGTCGGGGTTCCGGCGCTCGTCGTTCCGAGCGCGGGCGACGGCGATACCATCGACTCGCCCGGGCGACGATAACTCGCTGAGACTGTTTCGGAAGCGCCGCGCCGGTTCGCGTGGCTCACTTTATGTGTCCGCTCCACGTCGGTTCACGTGTCCATGTGCGTTCGGTCGCTCGGCGTCAGAGGCGGACGCGCGACCGCGTTCGCTCGCCGCGTCTCACGAACGGAACTCTCATGAGCGAGAACCAACCCAATCCACGTATGTCCGCACTCACGAAACACCGCCCCTGGCTCGCCGCGATACTCGGCCTCATACTCACGGGGCTCGGACATCTGTATCTGCGACGCTGGCGGCGGGCCGCGCTCTGGGTGCTTCTCACGTTCGCGGTGTCCGCGGTGTTCGTTCCGCCGGAGGCGTTCGACCCGCTGACCGGCGGTGCGACCATCCCGCCGTCGGAGTTCGCCGCGGTGCTCAGGGAACTGGCGCCCATCCTCGCGGTGAGCTTCGCGAGCGTCCTCGACGCCTTCTTCCTCGGCCTGCGGCAGGCCGCCGAAGCGCAGGCGCAGGCCGACCGCTCCGCCGCCGAAGACGCCGACACCGACGCCTCGACGGCGACCGTCGCCGACCCCGAAGCAGACGCCGTCACGTGCCCCGAGTGCGGCCGCGAGGTCGACGCCGACATCGACTTCTGTCACTGGTGTACGACCCGCCTCGACGAACCGACCGACCGCTGAGACTGCCACCGCGGGGTCGAAAGAGTGCCCCCGCGGAGGCCGCGCCGAACCGACGCGACCCGACCTTACCGCTCTTTCTCGACGAAGTCGACGACCGCCTGCGCCCCTTGGAAGCCGTCGGCGAGGCGGTCGACGAGGTCGCCGTCCTCGAACAGGAGGAGCGTCGGAACGCTCCGAATCGTGTACCGCTCCGCGACCGACATATCCGTCTGCGGGTTCAGCATCGCGACGACCACGTCGGTGGCTTTCGAGACGTTGCCGAGGACGGGTTCGATGCTCTGGCACAGCGTACAGCCCTTGGTGTAGATGTCGAGGAGGACGCGGTCGTGTTCGGCCACGAGGGCGTCGAGCTCCTCGACGGTGTCGATTCGCACGGGCTTCGTCGGCGCGGTCGCGGGCTCTGTCGAACTCATTGGGGAGAATACGTAACCGCAGTTATTATGATTTTGGTGAGATTGTGTAACACGCCACAGTTCGGCGGCGAGCGGCGGTGACTCGGGCTGTCACGCGAGGTCCCTTTCGTGATGTTTAAGTAATGCCCCCGTCTCGTAACGGATGCAATCGATGTAGGGGAATGTCGTCCCCGAGTCCGGAAGGGCGAAACTAACACGACCGAAGTGTTGCGGTAGCCAAGCCTGGCCCAAGGCGCTGGGTTGCTAACTCAGTGGCGTCAAGCCCCCGGGGTTCGAATCCCCGCCGCAACGCTCACAACACGACTTCCAAAGTCATGAGTGCAGAAGAACCACAGGACGGCTCTCCGGAGGAGGAAGAGGACCTCCGTTACTTCATCCGAATTGGTCAGACCGACCTTGACGGAACGAAGACGGTAGAGCGCAGTCTGACGGACATGAAGGGTATCGGCAAGCGCACAGCGCGCATCATCGCCGACGCCGCGGAAGTGAACCGAACGGCGCTGTTCGGTAAGCTCCCCGAAGACGAGATCGACTCCGTTGTCGATGTCGTCGAGAACTTCGAGGACCACGCCCCCGAGTGGATGGCAAACCGACGGAAGGACTTCTTCTCCGGTGACACCGACCACATCACGGGTTCGGACCTCGAAGAGAAGCGGCGGCATGATATCAACCGCATGAAGATGATCAGCTCCTACAAGGGCGTTCGACACCAGCGCGGCCAGAAGGTTCGCGGCCAGCGGACGAAGTCCACTGGACGTACCGAAGGCACCATCGGTGTCAACGTCGAGGAGATCAAGGAGGCGCAGGCTGAAGAATGACGACGGGTAACAACACCAAGTTCTACGAGACCCCGAACCACCCGTTCCAGGGCGAGCGCATCGCGCAGGAATCGGACCTCCTCTCTCGGTACGGTCTCAAGAACAAGGAAGAACTCTGGCGCGCGCAGTCCGAACTGCGCAACCTCCGCCGCGAGGCGCGACGCCTCCTCGGCGAGGCCCAGGGTGACGTCGAAGAAGCCGAGTCGCTCGGTGCCGAGTTCATGGCGCGCATGCGCCGCTACGGCATCCTCTCTGCGGAGGACGATATCTCCCAGACGCTGCGTCTCGACGTGACCGACATCCTCGAACGTCGGTTCCAGACGGTCGCCTACCGCAAGGGGCTCGCACAGACGCCCCAGCAGGCCCGTCAGTTCATCGTCCACGGTCACGTGACCGTCGACGGTGCGCGGACGACCGTCCCCTCCCGCAAGGTCGAGGTCGACGAAGAGGACACCGTGGCGTTCGACGAGACGTCGAAGCTCGCGGACGAACTGCACCCTGAGCGCGCGGAGGCCCAAGAATGAGCGAATCCGAAACCGGTGACAAGTGGGGCATCGCCCACGTTCACGCATCGTTCAACAACACGCTCATCACGGTGACCGACATCACGGGCGCCGAGACGATCGTCAAGTCGTCCGGCGGTTCCGTCGTCAAGCAGAACCGTGACGAGGCATCTCCGTACGCGGCCATGCAGATGGCAGAGAGCGTCGCCGACCAGATCAAGGCGGCGGGCATCGCCGGTCTGCACGTCCGCGTTCGCGGTCCCGGTGGCAACGGTAACAAGAGCCCCGGACCCGGCGCACAGGCAACGATTCGCGCCCTCGCTCGCGCCGGTCTCGAAATCGGTCGCATCGAGGACGTGACGCCGATTCCGCACGACGGAACTCGCGCGCCGAAAAACAGCCGACTCTAACACACCATGGTAAACGACTTCCAGGTCGAGTTCATCGAACGCGAAGACCGACGCGCCCGTTTCGTCGCGCGCGGTCTGACCCCGGCGCTAGCCAACGGCATTCGCCGGGCGATGGTCGCCGACGTGCCGACGTTCTCCATCGACACCGTTCGGTTCGTGGAGAACACCTCGGTCATGTTCGACGAGATGATCGGGCTTCGTCTCGGTCTGGTTCCGTTGACCACGCCCCTCGACGACTTCGAGCCCGGTGACACCGTCACCGTCGCGCTCGAAGTCGACGGGCCGGCAACCGCCTACTCCGGGGACATCGAATCCGCGGACGACATGGTCGTCCCGGCGGACGAGAACATCCCCATTATCGAGCTGAAGGAGGGCCAGCGCCTCGAATTTGAGGCCGACGCCGTCCTCGGTTACGGAAAGGACCACGCCAAGAACCAAGGCGGGGTCGCCGTCGGCTACCGACACCTCCAGCGCGTGGAGGTCGTCGGCGACGCCGGCGAGTTCGATGAACAGGAGCCGAACATCCTCCGCGGCGTCATCGAAGAGGCCGCGGCGGAGCACGCCGAGGGGGACGCCGCGGACGGCGACCTCGTCGCGACGGAGACGTTCGGCAACGACCTGACGGAGCGGTACCCCGGTAAAGAGGTCGAAGTACACGACGTGCCCGGAGCGTTCGTCTTCAGCGTGGAGACGGACGGTTCGTTCGACGTCGACGAGCTCGTGACGCGCGCCGTCGCCTCCTTGGGCGACCGCGCGGCCGAACTCGAAGAGAAGGTCGCACTGTAAGAATGAACGCTGCCCCGTCTCAACACCGACGTTCGCCCGCCCCGCGAGGCGTCACGGCCACCGATAGCGTGGCGTGTGACTCCCTCACGGCGGCGGGTCGGACCGAAGGTGTTTTTACGGGGCATGAAGTACAGCGGAATGCTTGCAGGGATAGCCAAGTCTGGCCAACGGCGCAGCGTTCAGGGCGCTGTCTCATAGGAGTCCGCAGGTTCAAATCCTGCTCCCTGCACTCCGCTTTCTCTCTGGAGGTAGACAATGAGTAAGACGAACCCGAGACTCAACAGTCTCATCGCCGAGCTGAAGGCGGTCTCGCGTGAGTCCGGTGCCAACGTCTGGCAGGATGTCGCGGACCGTCTCGAAAAGCCACGGCGCACCCACGCGGAAGTCAACCTTGGTCGTATCGAACGATACGCTCAGGAAGACGAGACCGTCGTCGTGCCCGGCAAGGTGCTGGGTAGCGGTGTGCTGCAGAAGAACGTCACAGTCGCGGCCGTGGACTTCTCGTCCACCGCTCGAAAGAAGATCGAGCAGGTCGGCGACACCGTGACGCTAGAACAACTCGCTGAACAGAACCCCGACGGGTCCAACGTACGGGTGATCCGATGAGCCTCGCAGAATTCGACGCAGACGTCGTCGTCGACGCTCGAAACTGCATCGTCGGCCGCGTCGCCTCGGAGGTCGCACAGCGCGCCCTCGCGGGCGAGACGGTCGCCGTCGTCAACGCGGAAGACGCCGTCATCACGGGCTCGGAACAGGACGTGATGGCCAAGTACAGAAAGCGCGTCGAAGTCGGTTCGGACCAGGGTCCGTACTACCCGAAGCGTCCCGACCGCATCTTCAAGCGTGCCATTCGCGGCATGCTTCCGTACAAGAAGCCCCGCGGCCGCGAGGCGCTCTCGAACGTCCGCGTCTACGTCGGCAATCCGTACGACGAAGACGGCGAGATGCTCGAAGACACCTCGCTGGACCGCCTTTCGAACATCAAGTTCATCTCGCTCGGAGAGGTCTCCGAGAAGCTGGGTGCTAACGTCACATGGTAACGAACACGTCCGGTAAGAAGAAGACCGCAATCGCCCGCGCCACCGTGCGCGAGGGCGAGGGTCGAGTCCGAATCAACTCCCAGCCGGTCGAGCTGGTCGAGCCGGAGATGGCCCGCCTCAAGATGCTGGAGCCGTTCCGCATCGCAGGCGAGGACCTCCGCTCGCAGGTCGATATCGACGTGCGCGTCAACGGCGGCGGCGTGGCCGGTCAGGCCGACGCAGTCCGCACCGCGCTCGCTCGTGGGCTGGTGCAGCACCTGAACGACGCGGAGCTTCGCGACGCGTACATGGAGTTCGACCGCTCGCTTCTGGTCAACGACGTTCGCCAATCCGAACCCAAGAAGTGGGGCGGACCGGGCGCGCGCGCTCGTTACCAGAAGTCCTACCGCTGAGGTGATCTAACCATGATGATTCCCGTCCGGTGTTTCACCTGCGGCACAGTGATCGGCGAACACTGGGACGAGTTCAAAGCCCGTGCTCGCGAGGGAGACGAGGACCCCGCTGACGTCCTCGACGACCTCGGGGTCACGCGTGCCTGCTGCCGGCGGATGATGGTGTCGCACAAGGACCTCGTGGACGTCGTATCCCCCTACCAATGATGCAACGGTACAACCGATACGAGAAGGCACGCATCCTCGGCGCGCGAGCGCTGCAGGTCTCCTACGGGGCACCGGTTCTCGTCGATTCGGAACAGACAGAACCGATATTAATCGCTGCCGAGGAGTACGACGCAGGTGTACTTCCGTTCACCGTCAAACGAGAGGGTAAGTGACAACATGACTCGAATCACATCCGTAGCTCTGCGCCGCGTGCTCGACTCCCGTGGGAACCCGACGGTCGAAGCCGACGTGCTCACCGAATCCGGTGGGTTCGGTCGCGCTGCGGCCCCCAGCGGGGCGTCCACCGGCGAGTACGAGGCAATCGAACTGCCGCCGACCGAAGCCATCGCCGCCGCGCGGCGACACGCGGTTCCCCGACTCGTGGACGAGGTCCACGCGGGTAACCAGCGCGAGGTCGACGCGACGCTCCGCGCCGCCGACGGTTCCGAGAACTTCTCGGAGATCGGCGCGAACAGCGCGGTGGCCATCTCGATGGCGGCCGCCAAGGCCGGTGCCGACGTGCTCGGTGCGCCCCTGTACCAGCACCTCGGCGGCGCGTTCCGCGGCGACAACTTCCCGACGCCGCTCGGGAACGTCATCGGTGGCGGTGAACACGCCAAGGAAGCGACGAACATCCAGGAGTTCCTCGCCGCGCCGGTCGGCGCGCCGAGCGTCTCCGAAGCCGTCTTCGCCAACGCGAAGGTCCACGCCCGCGCGTCCGAGATTCTCGACGAGCGCGACGTGCCCGCCGCGAAGGGCGACGAGGGCGCGTGGGCGCCGCCGGTTTCCGACGCCGAGGCGTTCGAAATCATGGGCGAAGCGGTCTCCGACGTCGAGGACGAACTCGGCTTCGAGATCGGCTTCGGTCTCGACATCGCGGCCTCGGAGATGTTCGAAGACGGCGTCTACCACTACGGTGACGAGACGAAGACGACCGACGAGCAGATCGACTACGTCGCCGAGATGGTCGACGAGTACGACCTCGTCTACGTCGAAGACCCCCTCGACGAGAACGACTACGAGGGCTTCGCGGAACTCACGGAGCGCGTGGGCGACCGCACGCTCATCTGCGGTGACGACCTGTTCGTCACCAACGTCGACCGTCTGCAGGACGGCATCGACGTGGGCGCCGCGAACTCCATCCTCATCAAGCCGAACCAGATCGGGACGCTGACCGACGCGTTCGACGCCGTCGAACTGGCCTCCCGAAACGGGATGGACGCCGTCATCTCTCACCGCTCCGGTGAGACGGAAGACGCGACCATCGCACACCTCGCCGTCGCAACCGACGCGCCGTTCATCAAGACTGGCACGGTGCAGGGCGAGCGAACCGCCAAACTGAACGAACTCATCCGCATCGCGGACGACGCAGTATGAGCGACAACGAAAACGACGCGGTGGAGGTCGCCGACGAGGAACCCGAGACGGAGACCGAAGCGGTCGCCGAGACGGAACCCGCCGAGGCCGCCACCGAAGACGAGACAGCAGAGACCGCCGAGGCGGCCGACGACGCCGCCGAGGCCGAAGAAGAAGCAGAGCCGGAACCGGCCTTCGACGAGGACGTCATGCCCGACGAAGACGCCGACCTGCTCATCCCGGTCGAGGACTACCTGGCCGCCGGTGTCCACATCGGTACCCAGCAGAAGACCAAGGACATGGTCCGGTTCATCCACCGTGTCCGCGACGACGGGCTCTACGTGCTCGACGTCAGCCAGACGGACTCGCGAATCCGCACCGCCGCGGACTTCCTCGCGAACTACAGTCCGGAGCAGATTCTGGTCACGTCCTCCCGCCAGTACGGTCGCTTCCCGGCCGAGAAGTTCGCCGACGCCGTCGGCGCTCGCGCCCGCACGGGCCGCTTCATCCCGGGGACCCTGACGAACCCGGACTACGCCGGCTACATCGAACCCGACGTGGTCGTCGTCACCGACCCCATCGGTGACGCGCAGGCCGTCAAGGAGGCCATCACGGTCGGCATCCCGGTCATCGCGATGTGCGACTCCAACAACCAGACGTCGAACGTCGACCTCGTCGTCCCGACGAACAACAAGGGTCGGCGCGCGCTGTCGGTCGTCTACTGGCTGCTGGCCAACGAGACGCTCGACCGCCGCGGCTCCGACACCGTCTACGCCCTCGAAGACTTCGAGGCCGAACTGTAGTTCGGGACGACCTTTCGATTCGACTTTTCCGACGCCCGTCCGGTGAGCGGCGGCGCTCTCTTTCGGGTCAGCCGCGGTTGCGAAACGCCGACCGCGCGTCGATTCGCCGCCGCGCGAGAGCCGTGTCAGCCGCGCCCGCCACAAACGGTTTTGTGCGCCGTTCCCATAGCTAATCACATGAGCAAACTCCTCCACCAGCTCACTGTGGGCGAACTCGCCGACCGACTGGACGCGGGCGACTCGTTCACCGTGATCGACACGCGGCCGCCGGAGAGCTTCGAGTCGTGGCACATCGAGGGCGCGGTCAACGTCCCCTTCCACCCCGTCGACGGGCTCGGCGGCGACTGGGACTGGGACCGCGTCGGCGACCTCGCGGCGGACGGGCCGGTCGTCGCCATCTGCGGGAAAGGACTGTCCTCGACGTCGTTCGGGTTCGAACTCGCGGCGCGTGGCTACGACGACGTGGAGGTCGTCAAAGGCGGCATGGAAGACTGGAGCAAGCTGTACGAGGTGGTCGAACTCGACACCGGCGACGACGACCTGTTCGTCGCGCAGGTCCAGCGCCGTGCGAAGGGCTGTCTCGGCTACGTCGTGGGATCGCGGTCAGCCGGCGAGGCGGTCGTCGTGGACGCCACCCGACAGATTCACGAGTTCGAACTCGTCGCCGCCGACGCCGGGATGACGGTCGCTGGTGTGCTCGACACGCACGTCCACGCCGACCACGTCTCGGGCGGTCGGGCGCTCGCCGACCGACTCGGCGTGCCGTACTACCTCGGTTCGGAGGCGGCCGACCGCGACGTCGAGTACGAGTTCACCGGGCTCGCCGACGGCGAGACGCTGGCCGTCGGCGACCACGATATCGAGGCGATTCACGCGCCGGGACACACTTCGGACATGACGAACTACCTCGTCGACGGGCGGTTCCTCTGCACCGGCGACACGCTGTTCGTCGAGTCGGTCGGCCGCACGGAACTCCAGTTCGGTGACGCCGACGCGGCGACGGGCGCGGAACTCCTCTACGAGACGCTCCACGACACGCTGTTGTCGCTTCCCGACGAGACGCGCGTCCTCCCCGGCCACGTCTCCGTCGGGGCGGACGGGCGCTACGGGGTCGCCGCGCCGGGCGAACTCGTGAGCGCGACGCTCGGCGACCTGCGTGCGGAACTCGACCTCCTGTCGATGGACGAGGCGGCGTTCGTCTCTCGCGTCTCCGAGGACACGCCGGAAAAGCCGGCGAACTACGAGCGCGTCATCGACATCAACACCGGCCGCGCCGCGGTCGGCGGCGAGGAGGAGGCGACCGAACTCGAACTCGGCCCGAACAACTGCGCCGCCTGAGCCCGTCGTCCGGATTCAATCGGCGGTTCAGGGGAGTTCCACCGCACCCAACCGACCGTCGAACAGGTCGTGGTCGAACCACGCCATGCGGCGGTCGCTGTAGCGGATCTCGGGGCCGAGCGACAGCGAGTTCCGCGCCCGGTCGAGGTCGGTGACGCCGACGAGGAACGCGCACGGACCCTCGCCGACCTCGTCGATGCGCTCCCCGAGGCTACCGTCGCCGGGTTCGCACAGGGCGAGCGGCGTGCCGGGGAGCGTGGCGAACCCGGAGAACGGGCCGTTGATATCGACCGGCGAGGGGTAGCGGTGTCGCCGGGCGAACAGCGCCGCGGTCGCCGCTCGGTCTGCGGTTGCGACGACGACGGTGCGGAGTCCGCGGACGGCGGGGTTGCGCGCGGCGGTCGGAACGCGGTAGCTCCGCGGGGTGCGGTCGCGGATGAAGAAGGGGAGTCGCTGGTCTGCGCCCTCAAAGCACATATCCCACTCGATGAGGCGGCCGTCCGGTCGGGTGCGGGAGGCCTCGTGGGGGCCGTCGACTGGAAGGCCGGCGTCGATAGCGGTCTTGGCGCTGGCGGCGGCGTCGTCGGTTTCCAGACACCACGCCGCGGGACCGGCGTCGGCCGCGAGGTGGTCGGGCCAGAAGCCGGCGTCTTCGGCGTCGGTTCCGAGCGTCGGCGCGATGAGTTCGAGGTACGACCCGTCGGGGAACGGAACGACGGCCATGTGGGTCGTTCCGGTCCCGTGTTCGCCGCCGTAGGTCGGCGTGAGACCGACCTCGTTCGCGGCCGCACGGAGTTCGTACAGCTCGGTCCCACCGAACGCGACGTGGTCGATGGTTCGGTCCATACGCCCCTCACGTCTGACTCGACATAGTGTCTAGGGTCGTCGTGTCTGCGAATCGGCGGGTTCGAACACCCCGACCGAAGCGTTTTGCGTCCGGCCCGCCACGATACGGTATGAACCTCTTTCGGAGCGTCAGAGCGGTCGCGGACGCTTCGGCGACCGGCTCCGGCACCATCGACTGGGACGCCGTCACCGAGGCCGCGAAGTCAGCGACCGACCCGGGGTCGCTCGACCTCACGGACGCCGAGCGCGCGGGCTACGCGGCCGACGTTCGCGACGCGCGCGACCGACTGTCGGCCGTCGCCGAGGTCGAGTTCGACGTGCCCGAGGTCGTCGAAGTCCAGAACCGACACCACTGGATAGACGCGAACGTGGCGACGTTCCGCCGGGTGATGGCCCCGTTCGAAGAACACGGTCCCGCGGTCCTCCCCGGCGTCACGCGCGCGGTCAACACCGGGTCGTTCGCCTTCGTCCTCTCGTTTCTCGGCAACAACGTCCTCGGGCAGTACGACCCGCTCCTCCTCGCCGAGGGCGACGACGACCACGGCCTGTACTTCGTCCACCCGAACATCCGCCGGGTCGCCGACAGCCTCGACGTGGACTACCCGCGGTTCCGCCGCTGGATCGCCTTCCACGAGGTGGCGCACGCCGCGGAGTTCGGCGCGGCCCCGTGGCTCTCGACGCACCTCGAATCGCGGATGCAACGCGGCGTCGACGCCCTCGTCGACGGCGACATCGACCGCGACGCGTTCCGCGAACTCGACACGGCGATGACCGCCGTCGAGGGCTACGCGGAACTGCTGATGGACCGGGCGTTCGACGACGACTACGAGGACCTCCGCCGGAAACTCGACGAGCGTCGGCAGGGCGGCGGCCCGGTCGCCAAGCTCGCGCGGCGACTCCTCGGCCTCGGGCTCAAGCGCCGGCAGTACGAACGCGGCGCTCGCTTCTTCGAGCACGTCGCCGACGAGCGTGGCGTCGCCGCCGCGTCGCGGGTGTGGGACCATCCGGAGAACTTACCGACCGACGCGGAACTGGACGCCCCCGAGCGATGGCTCGCGCGGGTGTCGCCCTGAGAAAGCGCCCCTACCGGCGGTTCACGGCGGTGAACTCGCGGGCCCACCGGCTCATGTACCACGTGAGGAGGCCGCCGATGACCAGTCCACAGAGGAGCGCGAGCGCGCCCTGAACGAGCGTCGCGCCCGCCTGCGCGGCGACGAGCGCGGCCGACGCGCCGACCAGCAGAGTGAAGCCGATTTTGAGCCGGTTGTTGGCCAGTCGCGTCTCGTCGTCGCTCATGCTCGACCCGACCATCGTCCCTCCGAACAACGTCCCTCCGAAGTCCCGCCGCGGGGCGGTCGTCGCGGCCGCCCGCGGAGCCTATCGTCCATGCGTGGCTAATGGGAGTGAGAGGGTTTGAAACCGATGACTCCTACTGGAACCCGCGGTCGACGTCGTCGGACTCGATGAGGTCGTCGAGGTCCGACGAGAGCAGCTCGTCGGCGTCCGTGAACTCCTCGGAGAGGTCGTCGAGGCGGTCTGGCCGGGCGTCGAACTCGTAGTCCATCGGGCCGAACGCCGGGCTTTCGAGCGCCTCCATCACGTCGGTGAAGAAGTCGTCGGCGGTGGTCGGCGCGTCGGCGTGGACCTTCACGGTCTCTTCGAGTCGCCGCGCCATCGACTCGGCCTGCGACTCGTCTTCGGGCGGTCGCTGGACGGCGAACCGGCCGGCGTCGCCCTCGCCGTCGTCGCGCCGGCGCGGGAACAGCGGGTCGAGGTCGTCGTCGACGCGGCGGGCGACGCGAGCGCCGACGCCGCGGACTTCGTAGGGGTTCTTCGCGTACGTCTTCAGTTGGTAGACGCCGGCGTCGGGGTGGGCGAGAAAGAGGTCTTCGCCGAGGCTCCGGCGGCGACTCCCCGCGACGGCCCGCCACCCGTCGGGGTCGCGGTTTCGGTCGTCGTCGACGACCTCCGAGAGGATGTCCTGCCAATCTCTGACGCGCATGGGAGTGCGTACCGCGCGAGAGAGAAAGAGCGTGACGGTCGGGGGGATTCACACACGCGACCTGCCGAACTGCCCGCGCCCACCGACGGCTATTTGCCCGCGCCTCACCCACGCTTTCGACGTGAACCTTCGCGGTCCGCTCGTCGAGGTCGGCGAGCCGCGCGACGTCGAAACGAAGCACGGCGAGCGCTCGCTGGCGGAGGTGACGCTCCGCCCCGAGCGCGGGACCGGAGAGCCGGTGACCGTCACCCTCTGGGGGAAGTGGACCCACGCCGCCGAGCACGCCGAACCGGGCATGGACCTGCTCGTCACCGACGCCGAGGAGTCCGAGTACCGCGGCGAGACGACGTATTCGACCGGCTCGGAGTCGTTCGTCGTCGTCGAACCCGACTTCCTCGTGGACGTGACCGACATCCGCTCGTGGGTGCAGTGCTCGCGGATGTACTACCTGAACAAGCTCTCGGGCATCCCGCTGAACTACCCGGTGGTGAAAGGGACCATCGTCCACGACGTGTTCGGCGACCTCCTCCGCGGCCGCGACCTCGACTCGTCCATCGACGAGCGCATCGACGAGCGCGGCCTCGAACTCGGCCTGCTCGGCCGCGAGGTCGACGAGGTCGCGGACGAGGTGCGCCGCAACGCCGCCGCCATCGAGGGCTGGCTCTCGCAGGGCGTCCTCACCGACGAGGACGAGTGGCGCTCGGAGTACACGCTCATCTCGCCGACGTTCGGCATCAAGGGCCGCGCCGACGCCCTCCGCCGGGGGTCGCCCGTCGAACTCAAGACCGGTAAGAACCTCAACCGCGACCCGCGGTTTCAGGACAAGATTCAGGCCGCCTCCTACGCGCTCATCCTCGAAGAGCGGGGCGTCCCGGTCGACACGGGGACGCTCCTCTACACGAAGAACACGACGCTCGACCGCACCGAGGAGTCCGGCGACCTCTCGCCGGCGAAGGACTTCTCCATCGGTCGCGGCCTGCTGGAGTTCGTCGTCCGCACCCGCAACGAAATCGCGGCGATGGAACACGACGCGTCGGTGCCGACCGGCTACGAGGTGAACTCGAAGTGCGAGTACTGCTTCGAGAAGGACACCTGCATGGTCGTCTCCGGCAGACTCGACCAGGAGTCGAAGGCCGGCGCAATCGGCAAACCGGTCCCCGAAGACGAGCGCGACTACTTCGACCGCTTCTACCGCGCCGTCGAAGAAGAGCGCCGGGCGGTCCACAACGAGTACCGCAAACTCTGGGACCAGAGCGCCGAGGTGCGCGCCGACGACGACCGGGCGCTCATCGGCCTCGAACCGCTCGGCCGGACCGAACGCCCCGACGGCACGTGGGAACTCCGGGCGAAGCAGACCGACGACGCGGTGTCGAAACTCCGCGCGGGCGACGTGGCGCTCGCCAGCGACGGCCACCCCGTCGAGGGGCACGCCGAACTCGCGCGCATCGTCGAACTCGGCGACGAAATCGTCGTCACGACCGACGAGCCCGTCCCGCTCCGCCGCCTCGACGTCTACCCCTCCGAACTCACCGTCGACCGCCTGCTCACCGCCCTCCACGACGCGGTGCTCAAGGGCTCGCCCGACCGGAAGGACGCCCTGTTCGGCCGCCGCGACCCCGAGTTTGCGGACCGCTCTGCGGGTCGCACGTTCATCGACAACAACGACGCGCAGGACGACGCGGTGCGCCTCGCGGTCGACGCCGACGACCTCGCGCTCATCCACGGGCCGCCGGGGACGGGCAAGACCTACACCATCGCCCGGACCATCCGCGCGCTCGTCGAGGACGGCAACCGCGTCCTCCTGTCTGCCTTCACGAACCGCGCGGTCGACAACGCGCTCGAAGCCCTGCGCGACCAAGGATTCGAGGACATTGTTCGCGTCGGCACCGAATCGGGCGTCCGCGAG
Source organism: Haloferax sp. KTX1 (assembly GCF_902410085.1). Classification (NCBI taxonomy): domain Archaea; kingdom Methanobacteriati; phylum Methanobacteriota; class Halobacteria; order Halobacteriales; family Haloferacaceae; genus Haloferax; species Haloferax sp. KTX1. The sequence continues at coordinate 133,687 of NZ_CABPRH010000004.1, forward strand.
GACATGCAGGACGTGCGCCTCTCGCGGAGCGGCGACCCGAACGCGCTCGCCGCCGCCCTTCACGACGCCCCTGTCGTCGCCGCGACCACCGCCTCCTGCGGGTCGCGCGTCATGCGCGAGCAGTCGTTCGACGCGGCGCTCGTCGACGAGGCGTCGCAGATAACCGAACCGGGGACGCTCGCCGCCGTCAACCTCGCCGACCGGTTCGTCCTCGTCGGCGACCACAAACAGCTTCCGCCGGTCGTCCGCGCCGAAAACGACCTCCAGACCTCGCTGTTCCAGCGACTCATCGAGACGTACCCCGACGCCTCGGTCATGCTCGACCGCCAGTACCGCATGTCTCAGCGGATTCAGGCGTTCGCCTCAAAGGAGTTCTACGACGGCGCGCTCCGCCCGGCCACGGGGGCCGTCGCCGCCCAGCACCTCCGGGACCTCGGGGTCGACACCGCGGACCTCCCCGCCGAACTCGCGGACCAAGTCGCCTTCGTCGACCCCGACGGCCGGCGCGTCGGCAACACGAACCCCGCCGAAGCCGACCGCGTCGCGGAGGTCGTCGCCGCCTACGAGGCCGCCGGCGTCGACACCGACGACATCGGCGTCATCGCTCCGTTCCGGGCGCAGGTCGCGGAAATCTCCCGCCGCACCGACGCCACCGTCGACACGGTCGACCGGTTCCAGGGCTCCTCGAAGGAGGTCATCGTCGTCTCCTTCGTCGCCACCGGCGAGTTGGACGGCCCGCTGTTCGAGGACCACCGCCGCATCAACGTCGCCCTCACGCGGGCGAAGAAGGCGCTGTGTCTCGTCGGCGACGCCGACGCGCTCGAATCCGACCCGTTCTACGACCGGATGCTCGCGTGGGCGCGGCGGTAAGGGCGTCTCTGCGGCTCCTCGCCCGCGAACCGTCAGCCGGTCAGTCCACGTCGATGCCGAGGTCCGCCTCGTCGTCGTCGATTTTCGCTTTGACGCGCTCGTGGAACTCCCTGAGCGCCGCGCTCTCGTCTTCGGCGAGGACCACGTCGCTCGCGGTCAGCGTGGCGAGGCCGAACGCCCGCGGCGTCGGCGACGAGACCTGCTGGCCGACCACGTCCACGTCGCCCGCCCGAATCGCCGCAACCGCGTCCTCGATGGCGGCGAGGTTCAGTTTGTCTTCGAGAATCTCGCGGTAGGTCTCTTCCATCACGGCGAACTCGTCGAGGTCCTGGGCGAACGACAGCAGCATCTCCGAGGAGACCTGCTGTTGGGCGGCGGACTTCTCGTAGCCCTTGTAGCGCTTGAGAATCATGAGCGAGCGCGTCGCGTTGATGCGGAAGTAGCGCTTCAGGAGGTCCGTGCCGTCGAGGGCGGCCCGCAGGTCGTCCTCGACTTCCTCGGGGTCGAGGTCGCGGAGGACGCCCGCGAGGTCGACTTTGCGGTTGAGCGGCATCGACAGCGAAAAGCCGTTGTCGGCGACGGCGACCTGCACGTTCGCGTTGGTCCGGCGGGCCGCGTGGTACGCGAGGAGCCGCGAGAGGCCGTCGTTGAACCGCCGGCCGTCGGTGCAGTGGACGTAGAAGTGCCGGCGGTAGGCCTCGCGGTCGAGCTCGGTCTCCACGACGAGTCTGTCAGGGGTCGCCACGCTCTCGGGGCCGGCGTATCTGACCTGCTCGTCGAACATCCGCGTGACGGCGCGGACGCTGTTCTCGTCGAGCGGGAACTCCCGGAGCCACGACCTGACGGCGGGCGCGCCGCCGGCGTCGAGTCGGTCCACGAGGTCGGCCTGAAACGCCGCGAGTTCGCGGCCGAGGTCGTACGAAAGCGGCAGGCGCTCGGAGAACCACGAGGGGACCGTCGGGCGCTGGGCGGTGCGGTCGACGTACACCTTCGACCCGCGGCGGTAGCGGTACGCGAAGTGGTCGCCGCCGAGGACGAACACGTCGCCTTTCTCCAGCGTGTCGAGGTAGCCCTCGTCGAGCGTGCCGACCCACTGGTCGGCCCCGCGGACCAGCACGTCGCAGGTAAAGGAATCGGGAATCGTGCCGATATTGGTCATGTAGATGACGCGGGCCATCCGGCCGCGTTTGCCGATGAGCGGTTCGCCGACGGGGTACTCCTCGTAGTGGTGTTCGCCGTCCGGCGGGTCGTTGGTGTCGCGCCAGATTTTCGCGTAGACGTTCTTGTCTTCGAGGCCGTCGTAGTCGGCCGTGAGATAGCGGAACAGGCGCTCGAAGTCGTCGTCGGAGAAGTTCCGGTACGGGTAGGCCCGCCGGAGCGTCTCGCGGAGTTCAGACTCGGGGCGAATCGCGTTGATGGCCATCCCGTACACCTGCTGGGCGGCCACGTCGACGGCGTTCTCGGGGATGAACACCCGGTCGACGAACCCGGATTCGGCCTTCGAGAGCATCACCGCGCACTCGACGAGTTCGTCCCTGTCGAGGGCGATGACGCGCCCCTCGACCGTCTGGCCGAGCTGGTGGCCCGCGCGGCCGACCCGCTGGAGGAGCGCGGCGACGGACTTGGGCGAGCCGACCTGCACCACGAGGTCGATGTGTGGCATGTCGATGCCGAGTTCGAGGCTCGTGGAGGTGGTGACGACGCGCAACTCGCCGGCTTTCAGCTTCGACTCGATCTCCTGTCTGCGCTCCTTCGAGAGGCTCCCGTGGTGGCAGCCCGAGTTCGACTCGTCGATGTCGTCGAACTCCTCGCGGAGGTTGTGGAGGACGCGCTCCGCGCCCGACCGCGTGTTGGTGAACACGAGCGTGTTCGTGTGCGAGGCGACGAGGTCGTGCAGGCGGTCGTAAAACCGGCTTTGGACCTCGCTTCGGGGCGTCCGAATCAGGTCGTCGGTCGGGCACTCCAGTCGGACGTCGAAGTCGCGGACGAACCGCGTGTCCACGAGTTCGTAGTCGCGGGGTTCGCCGTCTTCGCGGCCGACGAGGAACTCCGCGACCGTGTCGAGCGGTTCGACGGTGGCCGAACAGCCGATGCGCGTCGGCGACGACTCGGCGAGGTCCTCCAGTCGCTCCAGCGACACCGACAGGTGCGTGCCGCGTTTGTTCTCCGCGAGGCTGTGAATCTCGTCGACGACGACGTACTCGACGGTTCGGAGCTTCTCTTTGAACTTCGGCGAGTTGAGCAGAATCGCCAGCGTCTCGGGCGTCGTGTTGAGGATGTGCGGCGTCTCAGACAGCATCTTCTGGCGGTCCGCCGAGGAGGTGTCGCCGTGGCGGATGGCGTGTCTGATGTCCACCGTCTCCCCGCGGCCCTCGGCGATGTCGGCGATGCCCGAAAGCGGCTCGGTCAGGTTCCGGTGGATGTCGTTCGCGAGCGACTTCAGCGGCGAGACGTAGAGACAGTACACCGAGTTGTCGAGGCCGTCCGGCGACTCCCGGTCGCGGCGGAACAGTTCGTTGATGATGGCCGTGAAGGAGGCGAGCGTCTTGCCGGACCCCGTCGGCGCGCAGATGAGGGCGTTGTCGCCCTCGTGGATGTGCGGGATGGCCCCGCGCTGCGGCGGGGTGAAAAAGCCGCCGTTGCCGGGGACGAACTCCCCGAACCGGTCGACCCACCACTCCTGGACGGCGGGCTCCAGCAGGTCGAGGACGTCCTCGTCGGCGACCGTCACCGACTCGGGGTCGAACTCGTAGTCGCCGCCTCTCGACGCGAGAAGCGAGCGGCCGCGCCGGGTCATTACCTCGGGGTTAGCCTGCGCGGGTATGAGGGTTGTGCCTGTCCCCGCGGACGACCGACCCGGCGAGCACAAGGACTAACGCCGCCGCCGTGGTAGCGCTACGCATGCGCGTCACGTTCCTCGGCACCGGCAGCGCGATGCCCGTCACCGGCCGCGCCCAGACCGGACTCCTCCTCGAATCGGACGGCAACGCCCTCCTCGTGGACTGCGGGTCGGGCGTCCTCGCCCGCCTCGCCGAGACGGAAGTCGGCTACGAGGGCGTCTCGTCGGTCCTCCTCACGCACCACCACCTCGACCACGTCTCGGACCTCATGGCGCTCGTGAAAGCCCGGTGGCTCGCCGGCGCTGACAGCCTCGAAATCGTCGGCCCGGAGGGAACTGAGGACCTCGTCGAGGGGCTGTTCGACGTCCACGACTACCTGCGGGGCCGCCTCGACGTGCAGATTCGGGAGGTCGGCCCGACCGAGTTCGGCGTCGCCGGCTTCGACGTGATGGGGTTCGAAGTCCGCCACTCGATGCCGACGCTCGCCTACCGCTTCAGCAACGAGCGGGGCGAGGCCGACTTCGTCTTCTCCGGAGACACCGAGGCGTTCGCCGCCCTCGGCGACTTCGCCGACGGCGCGAGCGTCCTCGCGCACGACTGCTCGTTTCCCGACGACGTGGACGTGTCGAACCACCCGACGCCGTCGCAGGTGGGCGAGGCGCTCGCCGGGCGGGACATCGATTCGGTCTACCTGACGCATCTCTACCCGCACGCCGACCGCGTCACCGACGACCTCCGGGCGAGCGTGAGCGAGCGCTTCGACGGCGAGGTCCGAGTCGCGGAAGACGGCTTGGTCGTCGAACTCTGAGTCTGAGCCTGAGTCTGAGCCTGAGTCTGAACCTGAGTCTGAACCCGAGTCTGAACCTGAGTCTGAACCCGAGTCTGAACCCGAGTCTGAACCCGAGTCCGACGCCGGCTACACGCTACTCCCCGCGGATGACGGTCCCCGGCGACTCGCCGGCGACGAACGCCGACAGCCCCTCGGGGCCGAAGACGTGCGCCGGCGCGCCGAGCGCGAGCAGTTTTCGCACCTTCGCGGCCATGCCGCCCGTCACGTCGGTCGAGTCCGACCCGCCGAGCGCGTCGGCCGCGTCTTCGAACGCCGTAATCTCCGGAATCACGTCGCCGTCGGCGTCGAGGACGCCGGGGACGGTCGAACAGAGCCCGACGCGGTCCGCGCCGAGGCCGGACGCGAGCGACACCACGAGGTCGTCGCCGCTGACGATGGTCGCGCCCTTCCCCGCGTGCGCGATGACGTCCCCGTGGAGGACCGGGACGAAGCCCTCGTCGAGCATCGTTTCGGTCGCCGCGAGAGGAAGCGACAGCGAGCCGTCGGCCTCGCGCGCGCCGACCGAAAGCGGGTGGACCGGCAGGGCCGAGACGCCGCGGTCCGCGAGGGCGTCGAGGACGGCGTCGTTGAGGCGCTTCATCGCGTCGTGGATAGCGCGGACCCCGCGGGCGTCGCGGGTTCCGGATTCCGAGGAGACCTCGTGTTCGGCGGCGTGATGGTGGCCGAAGCTTCCGCCGCCGTGGACGACGACGACGCGGCCCGACTCGGCGAGGGTCGCGACCGCGTCCGCCGCGGCCGCCAGCCCCGCCTCGTCCACGGTCTCCGGTTCGTCCTTGTCGGTGACAACGCTCCCGCCGAGTTTGAGGACGACGAGACTCACGCCGAGTCCGCCCCCGTTTCCTCCCCGTCCCCGTCGCCGGGGTCGCGCTCGGCCTCACCCTTGGCGTCCGCTTCGGGCGGAATCTCGACTCTGACGCCCTCGGTGGCGAGTTCGGCGCGGAAGGCGTCCTCGCAGCCGGGGGTGAATCGGAGCGCGGTCTGGGTCTCGGGCGTCGGGTCCAGCGAGACGATACAGCCGCCGCCGCCCGCGCCGGTCAGTTTCGCGCCGTACGCGCCGGCCTCGCGGGCCGCCCACACCATCGAGTCGAGCGAGCGCGAGGAGACGCCGAGGGCCTCCAGCAGCCCGTGGTTGAAGTTCATGAACCGGCCGAGTTCGGAGAGGAGTTCCTCGGAGGGTTCGTCGGCGTCGGGGTCCGCCTCGGCCAGCAGTTCCTCGCCCCGGCGGACGACGTCGCCGACGGTCGAGACGGTGTCGGCGGCGAAGTCGTACTCCTCGCGGAGCGCGCGGACGCCGGAGACGAGCGCGCCGGTGTCGCCCGCGCCGCCGTCGAAGCCGATGACGAACGGGAGCGGCGGCGCGTCGATGGTCCGGCAGTCGTCGCCCTCGACGCGGACGGCCCCGCCCATCGCCGAACAGAAGGTATCGGCGCGCGAGGCCTGTCCGTCTTGGACCTCGTGTTCGGCGCGGTAGGCGCGTTCCGCGATTTCGCGCGGCGCGAGTTCGACCCCGAGCTCGCGGGTCGCGGCGTCGATGCCGGCGACGACGACCGCCGCCGAGGAGCCGAGGCCGGCCCCGAGCGGGATGTCGCTCTCGACGGTGATGTCGAAGCCGGCGTCGGGCGCGTCGGCGGCGTCGCGGGCCTCGTCGACCGCGGCGTCGATGTAGCCCATCGCGGCCTCCACGAGCGGTGCCGGAACGTCCACGTCGGGTCGGTCGCCGGTCGAGCCGCGGTACTCGACGGTGAAGCCGTTGAGACTCAGGTCCTCGGCGCGGACGCGGACGTGGTCGTCCTCGCGGGCGGCGACGGTGACGGTCGCCCGGCGCTCGACCGCGCAGGGGACCGCCGGTTCGCCGTAGACGACTGCGTGCTCCCCGAACAGGTACACCTTGCCGGGAGCGCTCGAAACGGTCATACCCCGGAGTTGCTACGGGATTCGCTTAAGGGTATCCGACCGCGGTCGAACTCGGCGGTGGTGGTCGGCGGTAACGGTCGGGGGACGGCCGCGGAAAAACGGTGTTCGGGACGCCGGTTCAGGCGTCGACTTCGACTTCATCGCGCTCTGCGTCGTCGAGGTCGGCCAGTTCGTCGAGGTCGTCGCCGTCGCCGCGGATGTAGCGGACCGCCGCCGCGATGCCGACGAGCAGGACCAGCCCGACGAGGAGCCCCAGTCCGGGGCGACCGCCCGACTCGTCCGACTCGGAGTCATCGAACTCGTCGCTTTCGTCGGCGTCGAACTCGGCGTCGTAGTCGTCGTTCGATTCGTCGTCGGCTTCGAGTTCCGCGTCGCCGCGCTTGGAGAGAAGCGGGGCGCTGTTGGTCGGGCTGAACTCGAAGCCGTCGTGCAGGTGGACCTCGAAGAGGGTGAAGTCGGCCATACACCTCAGTACGCTCACAAGATGGATATGCCTTGTGGCGACGGACCGCCGCGGGCCGCCGCGGGACGTGACGGACCCCCTCGGCGGCGACTCCCGGTGGGGTGTGCTGGAGTCGCTGTGTTCTTGGTTCGCCGCTCCCGAACGTCTCGTATGGACGACGACCGACGCGCCTTCCTCGAAGACCTGCTCACCACACCCAGCCCGTCCGGCTACGAGGTCGCCGGCCAGCGCGTGTGGGTGGACTACGTCTCGCAGTTCGCCGACGACGTGACGGTCGACGACTACGGCAACGCCGTCGCGGTCCACGAGGGCACCGGCGGGGGCCCCGAAATCGCCTTCACCGGCCACGCGGACCAGATCGGCTACATCGTCCGCGACATCGACGACGACGGCTTCGTCCGCATCGGCCCCATCGGCGGCGCGGACCGCACCGTCTCGAAGGGCCAGCACGTCACGGTCCACGGCGACGACGGCGACGTGGCGGGCGTCATCGGCCAGACCGCAATCCACCTCCGCGACGTGGGGAGCGAGGAGTACGACGACCTCGAAGAGCAGTTCGTCGACATCGGCGCGACGAGCAAGGGCGACGCCAAAGACCACGTCGAGGTCGGCGACCCCGTGACGGTCGAAGCGCGGGTCCGCGACCTCGCGGGCGACCGCGTCGCCGCAAACGGGATGGACAACCGCGTCGGCACGTGGTCGGCCGCCGAGGGCCTCCGCGCCGCCGTCGAGGCCGACGTGGACGCGACGGTGTACGCCGTCAGCACCGTCCAAGAGGAGGTCGGCGTGCAGGGCGCGAAGATGGTCGGCTACGACCTCGACCCAGATGCGATGGTCGCCGTCGACGTGACCCACGCCACGGACAACCCCGACGTGCCCGGCAAGCGTAAAGGCCCCGTCGAACTCGGCGAGGGACCGGTCGTCTCCCGCGGGAGCGCGAACCACCCGAACGTCGTCTCGCTCGCCCGCGACGCGGCCGCGGACGCCGACATCGACGTGCAGTTGCAGGCCGCCGGCGTCCGCACGGGAACCGACGCGGACGCCTTCTACACGAGTCGCTCCGGCATCCCCTCGCTCAACATCGGCATCCCGAACCGCTACATGCACACGCCCGTCGAAGTCGTCTCCACGAGCGACCTCGACGACGTGGCCGCGCTCCTCGGGTCGATTGCCGCGCTCGCGGGCGACGTGGACTCGTTCGGCGTCGACCTCTAAGCGGGACGACGCCGAGCGGCGTCTCGCCTGTGCGTAGTTGTCGCATACGGCTCCGGCCGAAAGAAAACCGTTAAAAGTCGCCACACGGTGTTTCCACGTATGGCTGGAACTATCGAAGTACTCGTTCCCGGCGGGAAGGCGAACCCCGGTCCGCCGCTCGGCCCGGAACTCGGCCCGACCCCCGTCGACGTGCAGGACGTCGTCAACCAGATCAACGACCAGACGTCCGCGTTCGACGGCATGGAAGTCCCCGTCACCGTCGAATACGACGACGACGGCTCGTTCAGCATCGAGGTCGGCGTCCCGCCGACGGCCGCCCTCATCAAGGACGAAGTCGGATTCGACACCGGCAGCGGCGAACCCCAGGAGAACTTCGTCGCCGACATGTCCATCGAACAGCTGAAGAAGGTCGCAGAGCAGAAGTCCTCTGACCTGCTGTCGTACGACCTCAAGAACGCCTCGAAGGAAGTCGCCGGCACGTGCGCATCCCTCGGCGTCACCGTCGAAGGCGAGGACGCCCGCACGTTCAAAGAGCGCATCGACGGCGGCGAGTTCGACGACTACTACGACGACGAGTAATCGTCTCGGACCCGCCTCGGCGGTTCGAACCGCCCTTTCCGTCGGGCCGAGCCGACTCGGCCCGCTTTCTTCTCTCCACGGACCCGACTCAACCCGGAGCGGCCCGACCGTCGACGGCCTCGCGTCGCTCGCGTGCCCGCCGGTTCGCATGTGTGGCTGTGGCACGCGAAACCCCCGAATTCGGGGGTTTCGGCTCCCGTGGTTCGACGGACTTAAGTTGAGCCTACTCGTCCTGCCGGACGAGGCAGGCAGTAGCCTGTTTCACTGACCCGTAGGAGCAATCCTGCGTACTACGGAGGTGAATAATGGCAGACACAATAGTTGACGCAGTCTCTCGCGCACTCGACGAGGCACCCGGGCGGAACTTCCGCGAAACGGTTGACCTCGCCGTGAACTTGCGAGACTTAGATCTTAACGACCCGTCGAAGCGTGTCGACGAGAGCATCGTGCTCCCGTCTGGCACCGGCCAGGACACCCAGATTGTGGTGTTCGCGACCGGTGAAACCGCGCTCCGCGCAGAGGATGTCGCCGACGAAGTTCTCGGGCCCGACGAGCTCGAAGACTTCGGCGACGACACCGATGCGGCGAAAGACCTTGCCGACGAGACCGACTTCTTCGTTGCCGAGGCTGGACTGATGCAGGACATCGGTCGCTACCTCGGTACCGTGCTCGGTCCCCGTGGGAAGATGCCGACCCCGCTTCAGCCCGACGACGACGTCGTCGAGACGGTGAACCGGATGAAGAACACGGTGCAGCTCCGCTCGCGTGACCGTCGGACGTTCCACACGCGCGTCGGCGCAGACGACATGACGCCCGACGAAATCGCGGAGAACATCGACGTCATCGTCCGTCGTCTCGAAGCGACGCTCGAAAAGGGCCCGCTCAACATCGACTCCGTCTACGTGAAGACGACGATGGGGCCGTCCGTGGAGGTGCCCGAATGAGCGAATCCGAGGTCCGGCAGACCGAGGTCATCCCGCAGTGGAAGCGTGAAGAGGTCGACGAGCTCGTCGACTTCATCGAATCCTACGAATCCGTCGGCGTCGTCGGCGTCGCGGGCATCCCGAGCCGCCAGCTCCAGGCCATGCGCCGCGAGCTTCACGGCTCGGCCGCCGTGCGCATGAGCCGTAACACGCTCGCGAACCGCGCGCTCGACGAGGTCAACGACGGCTTCGAGGAACTCAAGGAGTACATCGCCGGGCAGGTCGCCCTCATCGGCACGAACGACAACCCGTTCGCCCTGTACAAGGAGCTTGAGGCGTCGAAGACGCCCGCGCCCATCAACGCCGGTGAAGTCGCCCCGAACGACATCGTCATCCCCGAGGGTGACACCGGTGTCGACCCGGGTCCGTTCGTCGGCGAACTCCAGCAGGTCGGGGCGTCCGCCCGCATCATGGACGGCTCGATCAAGGTGACGGAAGACTCCAACGTCCTTTCGGCGGGCGAGGAAGTCTCCGAGGAACTCGCGAACGTCCTGGCGGAACTCGGCATCGAGCCCAAGGAGGTCGGTCTCGACCTCCGCGGCGTCTTCTCCGAAGGCGTCCTGTTCGAGCCCGACGAACTCGCCATCGACGTGGACGAGTACCGCGCCGACATCCAGTCGGCCGTCTCCGCCGCGACGAACCTCTCTGTCAACGCGGTCTACCCGACCGCCCAGACCGCGCCGACGCTCATCGCCAAGGCGACGAGCGAGGCCAAGGCCGTCGGTCTGTTCGCCAACATCGAGAGCCCGGACTTCATGCCCGAGCTCATCTCGAAGGCGGACGCCCAGCTTCGGGCGCTCGCGGCGAACATCGACGACGAAGAGGCGCTTCCCGAGGAACTCCGCGGCGTGTCCGCGGCTGACACGGGTGCCGCCGAGGAAGAAGAATCGACTGACGAAGAAGCAGCGGACGCCGACGAGGCAGACGCCGACGCCGACGAAGACGCCGCCGACGACGACGGCGACGACGACGAAGACGCCGGCGACGCCCTCGGCTCCCTGTTCTAACAACACACAAGGTACACAACAATGGAATACGTCTACGCTGCGCTCATCCTGAACGAGTCGGACGAAGAGGTCAACGAAGAGAACATCACCGCGGTCCTCGAAGCCGCCGGTGTCGATGTCGAAGAATCCCGCGTCAAGGCGCTCGTCGCCGCGCTGGAGGACGTCGACATCGAAGAGGCCATCGAGACGGCCGCCGCCGCCCCCGCGCCCGCCGCGGGCGGTTCCGCCGGTGGCGAGGTCGAGGCCGCTGACGACGACGACGAGGAAGACGCCGAAGAAGAGGCCGCTGACGAAGGCGGCGACGACGACGACGACGACGAAGAAGCCGACGGCGAGGGCCTCGGCGCGCTCTTCGGTTAAACTTCCGCGAGACCGCGCCGCATCCGCGGCGACGCTCGCTTCGAAACTCCGCTTTCTTTCGACGCAATCCGCCAGCGGCGGTTCTGCCCGCGCATCTGACGACTCCGGTCGCGCGCCCAGCGACTCGCCGCGGGCCACGGCACAGTCGGCGTCGAGCGCGTAGCTTCATACCGGAAGCCGCGACCACTCCCGCGCGATGCTCCTCATCGTCGGGGCGGCCGTCGCTCTCCTCGACCGAGTGGCGACGCTCGCGCCGCCCGCCGCGGTCGACCCGACGACTGCCACCCTCCTCGGCGTGGCCGTCGGCGTCTTGCTCGGGACCTGTTCGGGTCTCGTCCCCGGCCTCCACGCGAACGCCTTTGCCCTGCTTCTCGCCGGCGTCGCGTCCGACGCGCCGGGGCCGCCCGTCGCCGTCGCGGCCGCCGTCCTCGCCGCGTCGACCGTCCACACGTTCCTCGACGTGGTGCCGGCGCTGACGCTCGGCGTGCCCGACGCCGCGCTCGCGCCGGGGGCGTTGCCGGCACACGAACTCGTCCTCGGCGGGCGGGGCCGCGAGGCGCTTCGGCTGTCGGCGCTCGGGAGCGGCGCGGCGCTCTGTCTGGCCGTGCCGGTCGCGGTGCCGCTCACCGACGTGCTGGTCGAGGCCTACCCCGTCGTCCGCGACCACCTGTGGCTGGTGCTCGCGGGCGTCGTCGTCGCGCTCGTCTGGACCGAACCGAGCCGTCGGGCGACGCTGGCGGCCTGCGTGACCATCGCCGCCGCGACGGGGCTGGGTCTCGCGGTCCTCGACAGGTCGTTCGGGGGGCCGCTCCCCGTCGGCGGCGTGTTGGCCCCGCTGTTGGCCGGCCTGTTCGGCGTGCCGGTCCTGTTGGCGGCGCGACGCGGCGCGGGCGTGCCGCCGCAGGGCGACGCGGCGCTCGCAACGTCGCCGGGGTCGGTCGCGCGGAGCGTCGCCGCGGGGACCGGCGGGGGCGCGTTCGTCGGCTACCTCCCGGGCGTCTCCGCGGGGGTCGCGGGCACGCTCGCGCTGGCCGTTCTCCCCGGCCGCGACCCCGACGAATCGGCGCGGGCCTACGTCACGGCGACGAGCGCCGCCACGACGGCGACGACGGTGTTCGCGCTGTTCGCACTCGCCGGGTTGGGAACGCCCAGAACGGGTGCGCTCGTCGCGCTCACCGAGGCGGAACTCCCGACCGGACTCGGCCTCGCGGTGCCGGTGACGGTCGCCGCGGGGCTCTGCGGGGCGGCGTTGGTGCCGGTCGTCGGCGACCGGGCGCTCGCGGTCGTCGGGCGACTCGACCAGCGACGACTCGTCACAGCCGTCTGCGCCCTCCTCGTCGTTCTCTCGTGGGCGTTCGCGGGGGTCGGCGGCGTCGTCGTCCTCACCGTCGGCGGCGTCGTCGGCCACATCCCCGTCCGGTTCGGCTGTCGGCGCGTCCACCTGATGTGCGTCCTCATGGGGCCGCTGATACTCGGATGAGACGTGTCCACGCGGGACACGGATTTCCCCCGCGGGAACCCGGAAAGACAACGGTTAAAAGTCGCGCGCCGGTTTGTGAGCGTATGAGCGAGTCCGAACAGCGACACGCGCACCAGTGTGTGTCCTGTGGCATCAACATCGCCGGCATGAGCGCGGCGACGTTCAAGTGCCCCGACTGTGGCCAGGAGATTTCGCGTTGTTCCAAGTGCCGCAAGCAGAGTAACCTCTACGAGTGCCCCGATTGCGGGTTCATGGGTCCATAATCATGGGAAAAGTAGCCGCCAAAATCAAGGTCATGCCGAACAGTCCCGAGCTCGACCTCGATAACCTCGAGGACGCGCTCGAAGACTCCCTCCCCGAGGGTGCGAAAATCAAGGGCTTCGAACGCGACGACGTCGCGTTCGGTCTCGTCGCCCTCCTGCCGACCGTCATCGTCCCCGACGACGCCGGTGGCACCGAGGCCGTCGAGGAAGCGTTCATCGAAGTCGACGGCGTCGAGAGCGTCTCCGTCGAGAACGTCGGCCGCATCTGAACTGACGACCGACCTTTTTCGCAGTCCCGTCTCGTCCCCGGAGCGACTGCCGTCGCCCCGTCAGCGGTGCTCCATGAGGTAGACGCCGAGGACGACGCCGAACGTGAGCCCGAGCATCACGCCGATGGGAAGGGAGTTGCCGATGACCCCCGCGACGCCGCCGAGGAGGATACCGATGGCCAGCCCGATACCGAACTGCTCGGCGCTGTGGCTCGACCCCTCGTGGTCGTCGGAATCGACCATCACGTGGTCTGCGGGTTCGGCGTAGCTCTGTCGCTGTGCGGACTCCGCACTCAGGGTGAACGTCTCTTGGGACATACCTCATTATTCATCGTGCTATTCAATAACCCTTACTCGCGTTCCCAACCTGCGGCAATGAGTCGTCTGCGAGGACGGTCCGCCGCGTGAGAACGAGCCGACGCCGAGTCGAGCCTCAGAACGCCGCGTCGAACGCCCGCTGAAGGTCGGCCTTCATGTCGTCGATGTGCTCGATACCGACCGAGACGCGGACGAGGCCGTCGGTGAGACCGGCTTCGAGCCGTTCTTCTCGGGGGATGGCCGCGTGGGTCATCGCCGCGGGCTGTTCGATGAGGCTCTCGACGCCGCCGAGGCTCTCGGCGAGCGTGAACACCTCGGTCTCCTCGACGACGGTCGAGGCCTGTTCGAGCGAGCCGTCGAGTTCGAACGAGAGCATGCCGCCGAAGTCGTCCATCTGCTCGGCCGCGAGGTCGTGTTGCGGGTGGGAGTCGAGGCCGGGATAGAACACCTCGGCGACCGCCTCGTGGTCGTCGAGCCACGCGGCGAGCTCGCGGGCGTTGTCGCAGTGGCGGTCCATCCGAACCGGGAGCGTCTTCGTCCCGCGGAGGACGAGGAAGCAGTCGAACGGCGAGGGCGTCGCGCCGACGGAGTTCTGGTAGAAGCCGATTTCCTCGTCGAGGTCGGCGTCGTCGGTGACGAGCGCGCCGCCGACGACGTCGGAGTGGCCGCCGAGGTACTTCGTCAGCGAGTGCGAGACGATGTCCGCGCCGTGGTCGAGCGGGCGCTGGAGGTACGGCGTGGCGAAGGTGTTGTCGACGGCGCAGAGCGCGTCGACCTCGTGGGCGATGTCGGCGAGCGCGCCGATGTCGTTGACGCGCATGAGGGGGTTCGTCGGCGTCTCGACCCACACGAGTTCGGTCTCCTCGCGGGCGGCGTCGCGGACGGCGTCGTGGTCGGTGGTGTCGACGAAGTCGAAGTGGAGGTCGTACTTCTCGTACACCTGCGTGAAGATGCGGTGGGTGCCGCCGTAGACGTCGTTGCCGGCGACGACGTGGTCGCCCGCTTCGAGGAGGTTAAGCACGGTGTTTATCGAGCCCATCCCCGAGGAGAACGCGCGGCCGTGCGAGCCGTGTTCGAGCGCCGCGAGGTTCGCTTCGAGGTCGGTCCGCGTCGGGTTCCCCGTGCGGGAGTACTCGTAGCCGCGGTGGTCGCCCGGCCCGTCTTGGGCGTACGTCGAGTTCGCGTAGATGGGCGTCATGAGCGCCCCCGTCTCCTCGTCGGGCTCCTGACCCGCGTGGATGGCGCGCGTCTCGATGCGTCGCTCGTCTTCGGACATACAAAGAGCGCCGCGCCGACTCGGGTTAAGTCCGTCCCTCCCGCGCGACCACGCGGGAGACACACACGCGCGGTTCGTAACGTGCAATTTATAATGGCGACGCAAGTATTCGTTCTCACGACTATGCCGAGCTCCAACGGTCCGATGAAGGGGACGCGAGGAAAGCTCTCGAACAAGCCGCGCGAGCGCGGCACTTCGCCGCCGCAGCGCGCGATCGCGGAATTCGAGGAGGGCCAGAAGGTCCACCTCAACATCGACCCGAGCGTTCGCGAGGGTCGCTTCCACCCGCGCTTCAACGGTCTCACCGGTGAAGTCACCGGGAAGCAGGGCCGCGCGTTCAAGGTGCAGATCAACGACGGCGGCAAAGAGAAGACGGTCATCGTCCGTCCCGCTCACCTGCGCGCCCAGCAGTAAGCGATGACCATCTTCAAAGAAAAGCTCGACGAGGAGTATCTGACGACCTCCGAGGTCAAGGAACTGCTCGCCGAGGTTGAGGCGGAACGCGCCGCCGACGAAGAGCGCGAGATGCGCTACGAACTGGCCCGTGCGATAGAACACGTCAACCGGTTCGCCCACCTCGACCCCGAGGAGTCTCGCGAACTCGTCGAGGAGCTCGCCGAGCTGGAGAAGGTCGACGGTCCGACCGCCATCAAAATCGCGGACCTCCTGCCGCAGTCGCGCGACGAGCTTCGCGCGGTGTTCGCCCAGCAGCGCTACGCGCTGTCGGGCGACGAACTCGACGAAATCCTCAACGTCGTCGCGAAGTACGTCTGACCGCGTGACGGCGCGGCCAACTCTTTAAATATCGGCTCGCCGTAACTACTGGTATGACACGTACGGAGAGCGGTGACGCCGACGCCACGACCGAGTACGTCGTCGTACTCGACGTACTCCGCCACGGGCGTCAGGGAGACGACCGACGGCGCTTCGACGCGGCACCCATCGCGTACGCGCTCGGAGAGTCCGATTTCCGTCTCCTGGAGTTGACCCTCGTCGAAGACGCCGACGTGAGCATCGGCGACCGACTCGCCGTCTCGCCGGTCGCCGACCGCGAGCTGATTCAGTCCGTCGAAGAACTCTCGTACGGCGACCTCTCGAACACGGCGACGGCCGAAGTCGACTACGTCGTCGAGGACATCGTCGAGGCCGACGAAAAGCGGTTCGTCGACTTCTACAACGACGCACAGCCCATCACGCTGCGGCTCCACCAGCTCAACTTGCTTCCCGGCATCGGGAAGAAGCTCCGCGACAAGATTCTCGAATCGCGGAAGCGACAGGGACCGTTCGAGTCGTTCGAGGACCTCGAAGAGCGCGTCTCGGGGCTCCACCGTCCGAAGGAGGTCATCGTCGAGCGCATCCTCGACGAACTCCGCGACAACGACGTGAAGTACAAGACGTTCGTCGGACGCGACGGGCGGTAGCGGAACGGGACTTTTACCCGCTCCCGCACGATACCTCTCCCAATGACGAGCGACGGCAGCGAACAGGTCCGCGGGGCCGCCGCGCGCGACCCGGACGCCCTCATCCGGCGGGCGGGCGCTCGCGGGAACCCGGACCACGACCAGCACTTCCTCGTCGACGACCGCGTCGTCGACCGAATCCCGACGTATCTCCCCGAGGAGGCAGACCGCTCGCACGTCCTCGAAATCGGCGGCGGGCCGGGCGTCCTCACGGACCGGCTGCTCGGCGTCGCCGACCGCGTGACCGTCGTCGAACAGGACCGGACGTTCGCCGAGCACCTGCGCCGCGAGTTCGCCGACGAGGTCGAATCGGGGCGGCTCACGGTCGTCGAGGGCGACGCGCTCGACGTCGACCTCCCCGAGTTCACGGCGTGCGTCTCGAACCTCCCCTACGGCATCTCCTCGGAGATTTCGTTCCGCCTGCTCCCCCGCGGGAAGCCGCTCGTGTTGATGTTCCAAAAGGAGTTCGGCGAGCGGATGGCCGCCGAGGCGGGCACCTCGGAGTACGGCCGTCTCTCGGTGAGCACCCAGCACTACGGCGACGTGGCGGTCTGCGAGCACGTCCCCCGCGAGGCGTTCGACCCCAAGCCCGCGGTCCAGAGCGTCGTCGTCCGCATCACGCCGCGCGACCCGGACTACGAGGTCGACGACGAGGCGTTCTTCCTCGACTTCGTGAAGGCGCTGTTTACGCAGCGACGCAAGACCATCCGAAACGGCATTCGCAACACGGCGCACATCTCCGGGCTGTCGGACCCCGAGGCCGTCGTCGAGGCCGCGGACGAGGACGTCCTCCGAAAGCGCGCCGGCAACATGGCCCCCGCGGAGTTCGCCGAACTCGCGCAACTCGCCGCGTCGGTCGGCCTGTAATCCATGACGCTCCCCGCACTCGCCGCGGTGCTTCTCCGCCTCGCCTCGACGGGAACGCCCCTCCAGAGCGACGCCGTCCTCGACATCGCGTCGCTGTTCCCGACGTTCGAACTCCGCGTCGCCGCGAGCGTCCTCGTGACCGTCGCCGTCGTCGCCGTTTGGCGGCTCGGCGCGCGCCTCCACGACAAGGAGGTTGAGGCCGTCTCGATGCCGGTGTGGCACCTCTCGGTGACGGTTCTCCGCCTCGTCGTCGTCGCCGGCGGCGGGGCGTTCGTCTTCGCGGTCTGGTCGCTGTCGGGCGACATCGGCACGTTCTCCGAGCAGTACGACGTCAACCGGCAGACGTTCGTCCGCATCGTGCTGTCTGCGGCGTTCGTCGTCGGCGCGTACGTCCTCACGAGCGTCCTCGGCCGGTTCATCAAGGAAATCGCGAGCACGCGCCCGGAGATTTCGGACCACCAGCGCGAGGTCATCTACCGAATCGCGCAGGTGACGACCTACCTCGCCACGCTCGCGGTCATCCTCGGCATCTGGCGGGCCGACCTCGGCGGCTTCCTCGTCGGGGCTGGCTTCCTCGGCATCGTGGTCGGGATGGCGGCGAGACAAACCCTCGGCGCGCTCATCGCGGGCTTCGTCATCATGTTCTCCCGGCCGTTCGAAATCGGCGACTGGGTCGAGCTCGGCGACCACGAGGGCATCGTCACCGAAATCACGGTCGTGAATACGCGCATCCAGACGTTCGACGGCGAGTTCGTGATGATTCCGAACGACGTGGTGAGTTCGGAGAGCCTCGTCAACCGGAGCCGAAAGGGGCGGCTCCGCCTCGACATCGAGGTCGGCGTCGACTACGACACCGACGTCGACCGCGCCGCCGAGGTGGCGCAGGCGGCCGTCGAAGACCTCGACGAGGTGCTTTCGGTGCCGAAGCCGCAGGTCGTCGCAAAGCGGTTCGGCGACTCCGCCGTCGTCCTCGGGGTGCGCCCGTGGATAGACCGCCCGAGCGCCCGCCGGTGGTGGCGCGCGCGGACCGCGACCATCTCGGCCGTCAGCGAGGCGTTCGACGAGGAGGGAATCACCATCCCGTTCCCGCAGCGCGCGCTGTCCGAGCGCGACCCCTCGGGTCCGGTTCCGCTCACCGACGCGCGGCCCGAAGCGAGTCCCGAGGCCGACGGCGGCAGCGAGGACAGTTCGGATGCTGACGCGGCCGACGCCGAGGGGACCGACGCGTGACCGACCTCGCCGAGCGCCGCGGGATGAACACCTCGGTCTACCAGCCCGCGGAGGACTCCGGCCTGCTCGCACAGGCCGCGGTGGGGCGCGTCTCGGGACGCGTCCTTGAAGTCGGCACCGGGTCGGGCTGGGTCGCAGAACAGCTCGCGACGAAGACCGACGCCGACGTGGTCGCCAGCGACCTCAATCCCCACGCCTGCCGGCAGGCCGCCGACCGCGCCGCCGCGCTCCGGGCCGACGGCCACCGCGGCTTCGGGGTCGTCCGCGGGAGCCTCGTCGAACCGTTCCGCGACGACGCCTTCGACGCGGTGGCGTTCAACCCGCCGTACCTCCCCGAGGACCTCGAAGCCGCCCGCGACGACTGGATGGAGGTCGCGCTCACCGGCGGCGAGGACGGCCGCGAAATCATCGACCCCTTCCTCGACACGGTCGGGCGCGTCCTCAAACCGGGCGGCACTGTCTTCCTGCTCGTGAGTAGCTTCACCGGCTACGACGAGGTGCTCGCCCGCGCCGAGGCGAACGGCTTCGGCCACGAGGTCGTCGTCCGGGAGTCGTACCCCTACGAGACGCTCACGGTGCTCGCGTTGGGATAACCAATGCGCATATGTTGATACAGGAAATATTATACACCGTCATTTCTTAGCCAGGAGTGATGACTGAACTCGTCTCGACGACACCGGGACTGTATCCCCTCCCGGATTGGGCGAAACAGGAGCTGTCGGACCTCAAGGGCCACCAGAAACACGACCTCATCTCCGGTAACGAGGGCGCAGACATCGCGGGCGCGTACGACCGCGCCCGCGAGGAGGTCGTCTCCGAGCAGCGCGACGCCGGCCTCGACCGCGTCGTCGAGGGGCAACTCCGCTGGGACGACATGCTCGCGCACCCGCTGACGGTCCACGAGAACGTCGAGACCGGCGGCATCGTCCGCTACTACGACAACAACAACTTCTACCGCGACCCGCAGGTCCGCGGCGAACTCACCTTCTCCGGCGACGTCGCGGCCGAGCTCGACGCCACCGCCGACCTCCTCGGCGACGAGTCGCTGCAGGCGGTCCTCCCCGGCCCGTACTCGCTTTCCGACCTCGCGACCGACGAGCACTACGGCGACGAGGCCGACTTCCTCGACGCCGTCAGCGGGTTCCTCGCGGGCGAGGTCGACGCCTTCCCCGACCACGAGACGCTGTTCCTCCTCGAACCCTCGCTCGTGTTCTCGCCGCCGGGCGAGGACGTCGACGAGCGCGTCGCCGAGGCAGTCTCGGCCGTCTCCGACGCGACCGACGCCGACGTGGTCGTCCACACCTACTGGGGCGCGCTCGACGAGAAGGTCTACGCGCACCTCATGGACGCCGACGTCGACGCCATCGGCTTCGACTTCGTCGCCGGCGACCGCGACCAGACGCTCTACAACGTCAACGAGTACGGCACGAAAGACGACATCGCGCTGGGCCTCGTCGACGGCCAGAACACGCTGGTCGAAGACCCCGAGACGGTCCGCGAGCGCGTCGAGTGGACCCTCGACAACGTCCAGACCCAGACGTTCGACACCGCCTACGTGACCTCCAACACCGAACTGTTCTACCTGCCGGAGAACCGCGCGACGGAGAAACTGGCCGCGCTCGCGGCCGCCACCGAGGACGAACTGGAGGTGGAAGCATGAGCCGCGACGCCGAGAACCGCGAGCAGTTCCGCCCCGAAGGCCACGACACCGAGCACTTCCTGCTCACGACCGTCGTCGGCTCCTACCCGAAGCCCAAGTGGCTCAACCGCGCCAACGACCTCGCGGAGGACCCCGACTCCAAGTTCACCCAGGAGCACCTCCACGAGGCCCACGACGACGCCTGTCGCGTCATCACCCACGAGCACGAGCGCTCCGGCCTCGACACCGTCGTCGACGGCGAGATGCGCCGCGAGGAGATGGTCGAGTACTTCGCCCACCGCATCCCCGGCTACGAGTTCAACGGCCCGGTGAAGGTGTGGGGTCACAACTACTTCGACAAGCCCTCCGTCGTCGGCGAGGTCGAGTACGACGAGCCGTGGCTGGTCGACGAGTTCGAGTTCACGAGCGACGTGGCCTCCAAGCCCGTCAAGGTGCCCATCACGGGCCCGTACACGCTGGCGAGCTGGTCGTTCAACGAGCACTACGACTCCGAGGCGGACCTCGCGTACGCGCTGGCCGACCTCGTCAACGAGGAGATCGAACAGCTCGTCGAGGCGGGCGCGACCTACATCCAGATCGACGAGCCCGCGCTGGCGACGACGCCGGACGACCACGCCATCGTCGGCGAGTGCCTCGAACGCATCGTCGCGGGCGTCCCCGACGAGGTCCGCATCGGCCTCCACGTCTGTTACGGCGACTACTCCCGCATCTACCCCGAACTCAACGACTACCCCATCGACGAGTTCGACGTGGAACTCTGCAACGGCGGCTACGAGCAGATCGACGTGTTCACCGACCCCGAGTTCGAGCCGGACCTCGCGCTCGGCGTCGTGGACGTCCACACCGCCGAAGTCGAGAGCGTCGAGGAGATAAAGGAGAACATCAAGCAGGGCCTGAAGGTCGTCCCGCCGGAGAAGCTCACCGTCTCGCCCGACTGCGGCGTGAAGCTCCTCCCCCGCGAGGTCGCCTACCAGAAGATGGAGAACATGGTCAAAGCCGCCCGCGAGGTCGAAGCCGAACTCGACGCCGGCGAAATCGACCTCGACGCGCCCGTCCCGCAGGCCGACTGAGCGACCGACGCGACTCGGTTCGGTTTTTCGTTTTCTTTCGATATCATCCGCCGGATAGCCGCCGCCCGACTCAGGCGCGTTCGGTCTCGAACGACCGCGCCGTCATCGAGTCACCGGCGGCGACCGAGCCGTCGCGTCCGCGGCCACTCGCCGGGCTGATTCGCCAGCCGCCGTCGGCTCCGCGGGCCAGCGGAAGCTCCGTCCCGACGGCGTCCGAAATCTCCTCGGGAGCCACGCCGCATGCGGCGGCGATGCGCTCGAAGCGCGACCCGCCGGTCAGCGCCTCCGGGACCGGCACCCAGACGGTCGCGGTCCGGTCGTCGGGCGTCGCGAGCGCGAGGTCGAACCGCACGCCGTCGCTCCGGGAGAGCCGGGCGAGGCCGCTCGCACCCCGCCGCCGCTCGGGGACGACGTTCGTGACGACGCCCGAGTCGACGTGGTCGAGCGCGCGCAGGCCGGCCACCCGGAGTTCCACGTCGCGGATGTCGGTCGGGCCGAGGACGACCGGCCGCACGAGCGTCGAGAGCGTCGCCGCCAGCCGCGCGGTCGTCCACGCCGCAATCGCGGTCGCGCCGAGCATCGCCACCGCACCGCCGACGAACACCACCGCGAGCGCGAGGAGCACGAGTTCCACTTCGACCATGTGACACGTTTCGCCGGGCGACGAGAAAACCGTTGTTCGCCGCGCGGTGGACGGTCAGGCCGCGGTGACGGTCGCCGTCGACCGCGGACGACCCGTGGTAGAATCCCGCACACTAAACCGACGAGAACGCCCTCTCGACGGCTGGAGCGCGGACGAGAGGGGAGGCGTGGCCGCCGCTCCTCTCGGCAGAAAGCGTGAGAACCGCGAGACGAGACTTACTCGTAGAGCCAGGTCTCGTCGATGCGCTCGTAGTCGACGAGTTCGTCCTCGTCGAAGAAGAGCGCGATTTCGCGCTCGTTCGCGCCCTCGTCCTCGTGGTCGGAGCCGTGGATGACGTTCCGGCCGAGGTCGAGACCGTAGTCGCCGCGGATGGTGCCGGGGGCGGACTCTGCGGGGTCCGTCTCGCCCATCATGCCGCGGACCTGTCGCGTCGCGTCCTGTCCTTCCCAGACCATCGCGAAGACGGGACCGGACGTGATGAACTCGACGAGCCCCTCGAAGAAGGGCTTGCCCTCGTGCTCGCCGTAGTGGTCGTGGGCGAGCTCCTCGTCGATCTGCATGAACTTGCCGCCGACCATCTTGAGACCGCGGTCCTCGAAGCGGGAGACGATGTCTCCGATGAGGCCGCGCTGGACGCCGTCGGGCTTGACCATCACGAAGGTGCGCTCGGCGTCGGACATCAGTTGTCCTCCGACTTGCCGCTCGCGCGGCGGCCGGCCTCCGTCCATTCGAGGTCGCGGGCCTCGCGGCCGAGGAAGTAGTTCTTCTCGGCCTTCGAGTCCTTGAAGTGGAGGATGGTGCCGTCGGTCTTGACGTACATCGTGCCCGTGCCGGGCTCGATTTCTTCACCGCTGTAGTCGCACGTGCGCTTCTCGACCATTGTTACTGCCCTCCGATGGAGTCGGCGTCACGCTGGGTCTCGCGGAGCTGGAGGATGTCGCCCTCGCGGACGGGACCCAGCACGTTTCGCGTGATGATACGGCCCTGGTTGGAGCCTTCGCGGATGCGGCACTTGACCTGCATGGCCTCGCCGTGCATCCCAGTCTTTCCAACGACTTCGATGACTTCGGCAGGCGTCGAGTCGCTGGCTTGTTCGTCCGCGCTCATGGTCGGTTATCGAAGGTCCTCGACCTTAGTCGCGATGTCCTCGACATCGTCGGACGCGTCGCCGGCGTCGACGATGGCGGCCGCGGCACTGCCGACTTCGAGGCCGGCGGCGTGGCCGATGTCGTCCTGCGTCTCGACGAAGATGAACGGAATGCCCTTCTCGTCGGCGAGTTCGGGCAGGTGCATGACGATTTCCTCGGGGGAAACGTCTTCCGCGATGAGGACGAGCTGGGCGTTGCCCCGCTCGATGGACTTGGTCGTTTCGTTGGTTCCTTTCTTCACGATACCAGTATCTCGGGCGACCTCAAGCGCCTCGACGGCGCTGTCAGCGAGGTCGGCCGGTACGTCGAAGTCTACGTAGACAGCCATTGTTGTTCACCTATATCCTGCTCGCGGGCTCGACTCCCTCGCCGGTATCACACCGGTCGGTCGGTCGCGACCGGTCAACGATTTCCCTACGGCGAGGAGGTTCATCAACCCCGGACAGGCTGTAACCATCCTTTGCTCCGGCCCCCATAAAAGCGCTTTCAAAATCGTAGCGCCGTGCGACGCGTCCGCACGACCCGCGAATCGCCCGATCTCTCGCCGACCACAGCGCCCGGATTTTCGTGTCGATTGCTCGCACAATCCACTCTCGGCGGAGCGTGACACCGCACCAGAACCACGCTGTGTCGACCGGAACGCGGGGGCCTCGCCCGACCGAAGGAAGTGAATAGCCGCGCCGACGTATCGCCCCTATGACCGAACTCGGCGACGACCCCGACGTCGAGGCGCTCGCCGCCGCCCGCCGGGAGGAGGCGCTGGCGACGAACCAGCGACGCCTCCTCGTCCTCGCCGGCGACCGAGACGCCGGCATCGACGCCGCCTTCGACGCGGTTCGCGGGGCCGACGTGCCCGACGACGAGGTGACGTTCGTCACCGCCCGCGAGGGCTTTCGCTTCCACCGCGTCGAACCGAAGCGCGCCGCGTCGCTCCTCGGAACGACCCGGACGCTCGTCGTCCTCGACGCCCACGAGGACTTCTCGGCGAACGCGCTCGGCCGCGTCGCCGGCGCGGTCGACGGCGGCGGCCTGCTCGTTTTGCTCACCCCCTCTCTCGACGACTGGCCGACCCGCCGCGACGCCTTCGACGAGCGACTGGCCGTCCCGCCGTTTTCCGTCGGCGACGTGACGGGCCGCTTCCGCGGCCGGCTCGTCTCGACGCTCCGGGACCACCCCGGCGTCGCGCTCGTCGACCTCGATTCGGGGACCGTCGAGCGCGACGGCGCGTACCGGCAGGGAATCAGCTTCGACGCCGCCCCGCCGCGGGTGCCGCGCGAGAAAGACCGCCGATTCCCGCGGCGCGCCTACGAGGACTGTCTCACCGCCGACCAGTCGGACGCGCTCGCCGCGCTCGAAGCTCTGACCGAACCGGGAAGCGCCGTCGTCGTGGAGGCCGACCGCGGCCGCGGGAAATCGAGCGCGGCGGGCCTCGCCGCCGGGAGTCTCGCCGCCGAGGGCGCGGACGTGGTCGTGACCGCGCCCGGGAAGCGAAACGCCGCCGAGGTGTTCGCCCGCGCCGAGCGACTCCTCTCCGAACTCGGCGCGCTCCGAGGCGGCGACGCGGACGACTTCGACATCGCGGCCGAACGCGGCGGTCGCGTCCGGTACGCCCCGCCGACGGAAGCCGGCGCGGCGGCGGCCGACGCCGACGCGCTCGTCGTGGACGAGGCCGCCGCCCTGCCCGTCAGGCTCCTCGAATCGTTCCTCGCCGCGCCCGCGGTCGCCTTCTGCACGACCGTCCGCGGCTACGAGGGCGCGGGCCGGGGCTTCGCCGTCCGCTTCCGCGACCGCCTCGACGACGCGGACCGCGAGGTGACAGACGCGCGCCTCGACGACCCGATTCGCTACGCCGCCGGCGACCCCGTCGAGTCGTGGACGTTCCGCGCGCTCCTCCTCGACGCCCGGCCGCCGGTCGACCAACTCGTCGCGGACGCGACGCCCGAGTCCGTCTCCTACCGGGCGCTTTCGCCCGACGACCTGCTGGCTGACGAACACCTGCTCCGCGAGGCGTTCGGCCTGCTCGTCCTCGCGCACTACCGGACCGAACCGGACGACCTCGCTCGCCTCCTCGACGCGCCGAACCTGACGCTCCGGGCGCTCACCCACGAGGGCCGAGTCGTCTCGGTCGCGCTCCTCGCCCGCGAGGGCGGCCTCGACGCCGACACCCGCCGGCACATGTACGACGGCGGCCGCATCCGCGGGAACATGCTCCCCGACGTGTTCACGAGTCAACTCCGCGACGAGGCGGCGGGCGTCCCCGTCGGCTACCGCGTGATGCGCATCGCCACCCACCACGCCGTCCGGTCGTCCGGCCTCGGCTCGCGGCTCCTCTCGGAGGTACGCGACGAGTTCGCGGGCGACGCGGACTACCTCGGCGTCGGCTTCGGCGCGACGCCCGAACTCCTCTCGTTTTGGCGCGACAACGACTACGGCACGGTCCACCTCTCGACCACCAGAAACGACACCAGCGGCGAGTACTCGGCGCTCATGACGCATCCCCTGTCGCCCGCCGGCCGCGACCTTCGGGACCGCCACGCGAGGTGGTTCCTCGGCCGCGTCGGCGACGTGCTCGGCGACGCCCTCTCGGACCTCGACGCCGACGTGGCGCGGGCCGCCCTCGCGGCCGTCGAGGTCGGTGCCGACACCGACGCTGACACCGACACCGAGTCCGCCTTTTCGCCGGACCTCTCCGAGTACGAGTGGCGCGTCGTCGTGGGCGCGTCGTACGGACCGGGACTCTACACCACCGCGCCCGGCGCGTTCCGGCGACTCGGCCTCGCGCACCTCACGAACCCCGAGCGCGCGTCGCTCACGCCGCGGGAGGAGCGACTGCTGGTCCGCAAGGTCCTCCAGACGCGGCCGTGGGACGCCGTCGCCGACGAACTCGACTTCCACTCGACCGCGGGTGCCATGCGCGCGCTCGGCGACGCCTACGAACCGCTCGTGGACGAGTACGGCACCGACGCGGCCCGCGAGGAACGCGAGCGGTTCCGGTGACGGCCGCCCGCGGGGACGGACGCGCCGGTCGCCCCCTCGCCGACACACCGATAGTCGTCGGAGCCGACGCTCCCCGTATGGCCGACTGTAGCGAACCCGACTGCGAAAACGTCGCGGCGGTCAGGCTCCACGTGCCGTGGGACGCCGACAGAGACGTCTGTACGGCCCACGCGAGGGCGCTCGTTCAGCGAGACGGCGTCGTCGCCGAGCCCCTCGACGGGGCCGAAGACGACTGGTCGTGAGTCGAGTCGTCGTCGGTCGGGGGGTGCGGGCCGACGCGTCGCTGGCCGGGGAAGACGCCGCGCAGAAAATCACGTCAGGGTCGGAGCCGGGGCGAGTCAGCGCTCACCGGAGCGAGACGGCCATCATCACTTCGTCGACGTAGTCGCCGTCTATCTTGTAGTGGCCGTCGCGGACGGCCTCGGTCTCCCAGCCGTGGCCTTCGAGGAACGCGATTGCCTCCTCGTTGGTCGCCGGGATGCTGTTGTAGAGCTTCTCGAAGCCGCGCTCGCGCGCCCAGTCGACGCCGCGGTCGAGGAGTCTGCTCCCGATACCGTTGCCGCGGAACTCCGGCCGCGTGCCGACCGTCAGGACGGCGGTGTGGCTCAGTTTCTCGGCCTCGGGCAGGTCGAGGTGGACCCAGCCGGCGAGTTCGTCGCCGACGGTGGCGACGAACACCATCCGGGAGTTGACGTCGTTGTGCCGGAGGACGACCTCTTCGTGGTCGAGCAGGTCCGCGACCGTCTCGGCCTCGATGTACCGGCCCTCGTCAGCGACCTCGTGGATGGCGTCGACGAGGCTCTCCAAGTCGACGTTCTGGGCCATCCGAATCGTCACGTCGAAGTCACCGAGTTCGACCGTCTCCTCCTCGCCGGGCGCGTAAGCCACCTCGACGTGGTTGCCGACCTTTCGGATGTAGCCGTCGCGTCGCAGGACGGTCAGATGCGCCCCCAGCGCCGCCGGCTCGAAGTTGAGCGCCCGCCGCACCTCGTCCTCGCGGACGGTCCCGTTGCGCTCGATGTACTCGTAGATGTCCTTGCGGTCTTTGTGTCCGAAGTTGAGACTGTCAGTTACTTCCATGGTAGCTAATCACACTCATGATTAATAATTGTTGTTCGTGCCGGACTCGGCGACAGTCGGTTCCGCCGACGAGTGACTCGGGGGGCGCGGCCCCCTCAGCGTCGCTCGGGAACGCAGGTCAACAGTTGGGCGGTGTCGACCACGTCGTGGGTCCGCAGCAGGACTTCGGCGGCCTCGCGCACCGTGAAGTCCGCGTCGAGGTCGACGCCGTAGCACCGGGCGTACATGGCGAGCCAGTCGTTCATCGCCCGGTGGAGGAGTTCGAACTCCTCGCCGGTGAAGGAGACCAGCCGGTCGCCCGTCCGCGCGCGGACGTAGAGCGAGACCGCAGGACCGACGCCGTCGCGGGCGCATTCGAGCGCGCGCCGGTCCGCGGCCGACGGCGGCGGCGGGTCGAACGACTCCCGCGCCTCCCGCGCCTCGGCGGCGAGGGCTCTGGCGCGCTCCCCGAACCGCACGTCTTCGGGGTGGCGCTCCTCGGCACCGCGACCGTCGGCGACGGGGCGGGCGTCCGAATGGGTCGCCTCGCGGCTCATCTTCGCACCACCGTCATCCCCACTTGAACTCGACGCCCTTGTCGCCGCGCGGGTGGGTCCACTCGGTGTCGGCGACGACGGCGCAGGTGCCGCACTCGACGCAGGGCTGGGTGTCGAGGCTGACGACGCGCTCCTCGGTGCCGTTGGTCCGGACGACCTCCTCGCGGTAACAGCCGCCGCCGAAGTCGACCGCCGAGACCGGACAGGCCGCCACCGCGGCCCCGCTCGCCTCGTAGGACTCGTCGCGGAGCGTGATGTGCGGGTTGCCGATGTCGGTGTCGTAGGTCAGCCCGCCGATGCGAGCTTCGAGGTCCGGCGGCGTCACGGAGTTGGTCTCGCGCACTCGCGTCCCCAACTCCTCGGCGATGACCGTCGGGAGCGTGACGTAGGGCGTCCGCGTGTCCGGCATCAGCGCCGACAGCGTCGGGACGTTGTAGAGGCGTTCGAGCCGCCCCGAGAGCGCCCTGATGCCGGCGCGTCCGACTGCCGAGGTGAGCACCGAATCGACCACGCCGGTCACGCCGTCGTCCTCGGCGACGCCGCGGAGCAGTTCGTAGCCGCGGGGCCGGAGCTTCTTCATCACGCCCTCGCTCCGGAGCTTGCGGGCGTAGCGCGTCCCCGCTTTTTCGGGCTCGTTGCGCGACTTGGCCTGCGCGTACGACTCCGCGGCGAGCGCGCCGGCGGTGACGGCGTGGTTCATGCCCTTGATGATGGGCCCCTGCGCCTGCATCTGGCCGGCCGCGTCGCCGACGAGGAGCAGGCGACCGAAGTGCGGTTCGCGCAGGGCGACCTTCTTCGAGTCGGGGACGAGTTTCGCGCTGTACTCCAGTTCGGTGTAGTCGTCGCCGAGCCACTGCGCGAGCAACGGATGGGTCAGGAGGCCGTCCAGTAGCTCGTGCGGCTCGGCCTCCTCGGCGACGAGGCTGTCGAGGTGGAACACCGTTCCGAGCGACAGCGTGTCGCGGTTCGTGTAGAGGAAGCCGCCGCCGCGGACGCCCTCGAAGAGGTCGCCCGAGAACAGGTGGGCCGCGCCCTCGTCGTCGGCCACGTCGAACCGGTCGGCGATGGCGTCTTCCGGCATGTCGACGACGGCCTTGACGCCCTGGAACCACTCGTCGGGCTCGTCCCAGTCCATCAGGCCCGCGTCGCGGGCGAGTTCGGAGTTCACCCCGTCGGCCGCGACGATGACGTCCGCGGTTATCGGGTCGAGTTCGTCGAGCGTGACGCCGACGATGCGGCCCTCCTCTCGGAGCAGGCCGTTGACGTGGACGCCCGTCAGGAGGCCGCCGCCGGTCTCGCGGGTCCGCTCGTGGACGCGGTCTTCGAGCCACGAGTCCATCTTCCGCCGGAGGACCGAGTCGGACCACTCGGTGTCGTGTTCGTGGAGGTCCGTGAGGTCGAACGACTCCACCTTGTCGCCGGCGATGTTGTGGATGCGGTACTTCGTGATGGGCCGCTCGGCGGCGGCCTCGCGGAAGCCCGGAAAGAGGTCGTCGATGGTGTAGGGCGCGGACTCCTCGGCGTAGATGAGTCCGCCCGAGACGTTCTTCGACCCGGCCTCGACGCCGCGTTCGAGGACGAGCGTCTCGATGCCGTAGTTCGCGAACGTCGCGGCCGCCGCCGCGCCGCCGGGGCCCGACCCGACGACGAGCGCCTCGTAGTGCTCGTAGTCGCTCATTGCGACTCACCTCGGTCGTCTTCGGCCGCGCCGTGACCGGGCGTTCCGGTCGGCGCGGTCCCCCCGTCGCTGGCGACCGCCGCCTCGAACCGGCCCTCCTTGAGCGCCGTCGTCAGCCTCGGGAGGACTTCGAACAGGTCGCCTTCGACGAAGTAGTCCGAGAAGTCGCGGATGCGGGCGTCGGGGTCGGTGTTGACCGCGACGATGGTGTCCGACTCGTCCATGCCGACCTTGTGCTGGACCGCGCCGGAGATGCCCGCTGCGATGTACAGTTTGGGCGCGACGACCTGTCCCGTCTCGCCTATCTGTCGGTCCTCGTGGGTGTACTGCTCGACGTGGCCGTCGAAGTTGAACGACCCCGTGACGATGCCGCGGGTGACGCCGACCTCGGCGTCCTCGAACCGGTCGGCGAGGTCCAAGGCGAGTTCGATACCCTTCGTCGGGTCGTCGCCGATGCCGCGGCCGACCGCCACGATGACGTCGTGGCCCGTCAGGTCGACGCCCTCGTCGAGTCGGTCGAAGTCGGTGACGGTGACGCGGAACCAGTCGTCGTCGAGCGGGGCGTCGTGTTCGACCACGAGGCCCTCGCGCTCGGCGTCGGGTTCGGGCAGGTCGAAGCTCCCCGGGATGACAGACGCGCCCTGCGGGTGGAACTCCCGCGTCGGGTTGTCGATACAGAGAATCGTCGAGTACTCGAAGCCCGAGAAGTCCGGGCGCTTCATGTGCAGGACGCGCTGGAACTCCTTTTTCTCGCCGGCGACGCCGGTCTTGACCGGGTTCGAGATGACCTCCTCCGTGATGTACAGCCCCGAGCAGTCGCTGGCGAGGCCGGAGTCGAGTTCGGCCTGCACGAGCGCCGAGAGGTCCCGGCCGTTGTTCGTCGCCGGGAACAGCACGTACCGCGGCTTATCGTAGTCGCGCCACGACTCGTCGCGGCCGTCCGTGACCTCGAAGTTCTCGTGGGTGGCTCCCGCGCGGGCCATGTCGCAGAATATCTCGGTGTACGGCTTGTGCTGGAAGCGTTCGAGCCGGGCGTCCTCGCGGACGACGACCACGTCCGCGCCGTGGGCGATGACGTCCTCGACGTGTTTCGACACGTCGGCACCGATGAGCACCGCGACGACCCGCTCGGAGTCATCGTAGTCGTCGTTGTAGCTGTCCATCAGCTCGCGGGCCTTTCCGAGCATCTCCCTCGACACGTCCACGAGTTCGCCCGCCTGCGTCTCGCAGTAGACCCACATGTCGCGGTAGGTTCCCCCGTGGAGCGACCGAACGTGCCGCTTGTCGCGGGTCGGGTGGTCGAGGTCCGGATGGCGCTCCTCGGGCGGCCGGTCGTCCACCTCGACTTCCGTGTCTTCCTCGTCGCTTCCCTTCACCGAGTCGATGCGGTTGCTGATGAGTCGCTTCACCGGGTCGCGGTTCTCGCCGGCCTCCTCGCGTTCGAGGAGCGCTTCGAGCTCCGAGACCTCCTCGACGTTCTGGAGGGTGTTCCCGACTTCCGCGGTGCTCATCGACGCGAGGTCCAGTTCGTCCGCGTCCGCCGGCTCCTCGTCGTCCTCGGAGAACTTCTCGATGCGGCTCTCGATGAGCGCGACGGCGGGCGCGCGGTTCTGCCCGCGGTGTTCCGCCTGCAGAATCTCCTCTAGCTCGCCGAGGTCGTCGATGTCCTTGATGGCCGGGCCGAGCTCCGAAATCTCGTAGTCGCCGGGGTCGAAGTCGGTCACGCTCAGTCACCCCCCGCGGCCGCGGCGTCGCCGCCGTCGCCCACCGCCGACTGCATCGCGGACAGCACGTCCTGCATGGCCCCCGCGTCGTCCGGGTCGACCATCGTTGCCTCCCGCTCCGCCGGTGCCTTCGGAATCGGGTCGACCGACGAGACGATGGTCGGCGAGCCGTCGAGACCGATGTAGTCCGGGTCGACGTTGATGTCGGCGTGGTCCCGCACCGTCAGGTGCTCCTCGTAGTTCTCGGCGCGCGCCGTCGTCTCCTCGCGGAGGTCCTTCAGCGTCAGGCGCTCGCCCGCCGTCCGATACGACGGCTCGAACTCGGGGTCCGCGACGACGAACGCCGGAAGCTCCGTCTCGACGGTCTCTATCTCCTCGATGTCGCCCTCGACAAGCCGCTTGGCGCGCAGGGTCCCCTCCTCCTCGTCGATGTCGAGCGAGATGACGTGCGTGACCAGCGGCATGTCGAGACACCAGTCCGTCTGCGGGCCGGTGTGGCCCGTCTCCCCGTCCGCGGTCTTGAACCCGGCGAACACCACGTCCGGTTCGCCGAGCGTCTCGATGCCCGCGCTGAGGGTGATGGCCGTCGCCCACGTGTCGGCGGCCGCCATCTCGCGGTCCGAGACGAGGTGGAGGTCGTCGGCGTACACCGTCTCCATCGCCTCCTGTAACACCTCCTTGTACCCCGGCGGACCCATGCTCATCACGCTCACGCGCCCGCCGTGTCGAACCCGCGTCTGGAGCGCCGCCTCCAGCGCGAAGCGGTCGTTCGGATTCATCACTGTGGGCGTTTTCCCCCGTTCGAGATGCCCGTCCTCGTCGAACGATACCTGGCCCTCCCGGAAGTCGGGCACGCCTTTGGTAAGTACCACCATGTGCATTGAGAACACTCTCCAGTTAATGCTAGCTCATATTCATAATAATCTTTTGTACTAGGTGAACGGAACGTCCGCGCCGCTCATCGGCGTCGCGGTCGGCGGTGACTCCCGCAAAAAATCGGGGTTTCTTCCCTCAGATGCGTCCCGCTCGCCCGGGGTCGACGTCGATGGCGTCGACCGGGCAGACGTCGACACAGAGCATGCAGTCGATGCACTGGTCTTCGTGGGTCGGTTCGGCCTTGATGTCCGACTCCGGGTGCCCCGGCGTGTCGACCCACGTGAACACGTCCACGGGACAGTCCTCCAGACACGCCCCGTCGGCGAGACAGATGTCGAAGTCCACCGCGACGTGCGTGCCGTGGATACCGTGTTTCTCCGGCGGGTCGACCGGTCCCCAGACGGCCACCCCGTTTTCCTCTCCGACCTTCTCCCTGTTTGTCTCGAACTGCGGGTCGATAGCCATGACTCTTAGTGACATATTTCGGTAGAGGCAATAAACTATCCCCCGAACGGGCGGAGACCCGGCGCGGTTCGCGAACCGGCCCCATCACACGCCGCGGCCTCGTCACGGCCTCGACGCGCCCACTCGGTGGGGTGAATAGCCCCCGGCCCGAACCCCCCGGTATGGACGTGTTCCTCTGGGTCGCGCTCGCCCTCTTGGTCCTCGGCGTCGTCGGGAGTGTGCTTCCGCTGCTGCCCGGCGCGCTCTTGTCGGTGGTCGGCGTGGTCGTCTACTGGGTGTCGACCGGCTTTTCCGACCCCGGTCCCGTCGCGTTCGTCGGGCTCACCCTCGTCGGCCTCGTCGCGCTCGCCACCGACTACGCCGGCGGGATGGTCGCCGCACGGTTCGGCGGCGCGTCGACCCGAACGTCGATTGTCGCCGGCGTCGCCGGCTTCCTACTCATGTTCCTCATCGGCCCGCTCGGCATCTTCGTCGGCGTCGCGGGCACCGTCTTCGCCCTCGAATACCTCGACCATCAGGACGCCGAAGAGAGCGGTCGCCGCGCCCTCGTCGCCACCGTCGGCGTCCTCGCCACCGCGGCGGTGCAGGCGCTGTTGACGTTCTCGATGCTCGTCGGGTTCGTCCTCGTCGTGGTGGTCTGAACCCAGACGGGTTTCGCGCTCCCGCCGACTCACCGCTCGTCTCGACGCCGAATCAGTCCCGTCTCCGCATCGGCGACGACCCGCGCGGGCGCGCCGTCGGCGTCGACGCGAAGCGGCATGACGTACAGGTCGAACGTCCGGTCGGTCGGGAGCGCGTCCAACCCGCGGAGGTTCTCGACGATGAGGAGCCCCGCCCCGAGAATCGCGTGGTGCGCCGGGACGCCGTCGCCGCCGGTCGGGTCCGGGCTGAGCGCGTCGATGCCGACCGAGAGCCCTCGCTCCGCACAGGCGCGTGCCGTCTCGGGCGCGAGCGCCGGGTGGTCGGCCATGCGTTCGGTCCCCCACTCGTCCTCCCAGCCGGTCCGGAACACGAGGAAGTCCACGCGCGGTTCGAGATGTTCGGGTATCGCGTCCGGCCCGATTCGACCGCGGGGGCCGGCGTCCCGGCAGTCGGTGACCCGGGCGGTGAACCGGAGGTCATCGACCGGGAAGTCGTCGAGGGTCGCGCCGTCCGGTTCCGTGTGGGCGGGCGCGTCGACGTGCGTCCCGGCGTGAGTGCCGAGTTCGAGCCGCGAGACGCGGTAGCCGTCGGTCTCGAACTCGGCGTGCGACTCGACTGCGACGGGCGGGTCGCCGGGGTACGTCGGCATCCCGGTTTCGACGCGACGGGTGAGGTCGAGGAGGGTCATACGACTCCTTAGGCGGGCGTCGGTAAAACGAGTATTGCGGGTTCGACCAACTGTGCCGGGTTCGGGGTCGCCCGTCGGGCCCGCCTACTTGTGCGCGAAGTAGACGACCGTCTCGTCGTCGCCGCGGCCGTCGACGCGGACGAAGCCGACGCGCTCGAACTGGACGAGTTCGCCCTCGGGCACGTCGCCGAAGTCGGGCTCGGCGACGCCCGCCACGTCGCCGTCCATCGTTCGCATGCGAACCGGGACGCCGTCGGTCGGGACCCAGTGAATCACGGCCACGTCGCCCTCGCGGACCACGTCGAGGTCGTCGCCGGTGGCGACGAGCGAGTCGCCTTCGCGGCGGACCGCGCCGAAGCCCTTCAGCCAGACGCGCTCGCCCTCGGCGGGCACGTCGCCCGATTCGAGCAGGACGCTGTCGCCGACGGGGATGTCGCGGGTGCCGCGCTCCTCGAAGCTCGGGTGGAGCGGCGGGTGGGCGCTGTCGGGGCCGCCCTCGACAGCGAACTCCGCTCCGTCTCGAACGAGGAAGTACCGGTCCGTGTCGTCGTCGACGAGGTCGCGGTTGTTCGCGTAGATAGTCGACATCGAGAGGTCGACGTTCGAGGTGGAGGTGCCGAGGCCGACCATCGCGTCCACGATGGCCTGCCCGCGGATGCCGCGGCGGCGGAGGCTCTTGATGGTCGGCACGCGCGGGTCGTCCCAGCCGTCGACCTCGCCCGCGTCGATGAGCTCCTTGATGCTCGACGTGGACATCTTCACGTCGTAGGCGTCGACCTGCACGTGGCCCCAGTGGACGACCTCGGGGTAGTCCCAGCCGAAGTAGTCGTAGACGAACTGCTGGCGCTTCGCGGAGTCCTGCAGGTCGATGCCGCGGATGATGTGGGTGACGCCCGTGAGGTGGTCGTCGACGCCGGACTGGAAGTCGAGCATCGGCCACGCGCGGTAGTCAGCCGCCTCCTCGCGGGGGTGCGGCGTGTCTATCATGCGGAAGGCGACCCAGTCGCGCAGCGCGGGGTTCTTGTGTTCGATGTCGGTCTTGACGCGGAGGACCATCTCGCCCGAACTGTACTCGCCTGCGACCATGTCCTCGAACTCCTCGCGGGTCGTTTCGGCGCCCTTGTCGCGGTGCGGACACGGCTTCCCGTCGTTCTTCAGGTTCGAGAACGCCTCGCCCGAACACGAACAGGTGTACGCGCCGCCCATCTCGATGAGTTCGCGGGCGTGGTCGTAGTACGTCTCCACCCGGTCGGAGGCGCGAATCACGTCGTCGGGCTCGAACCCGAGGTAGTCGATGTCGTCGAGGATGGCGTCGTATGCCGTCAGGTCCGGCCGCTTCGTCTCCGGGTCGGTGTCGTCGAACCGGACGAGGAAGGAGCCGTCGTACATCTCCTTGTACGTCCCGATGACCGCGGGCATGCGGGCGTGGCCGAGGTGCCACGGGCCGTTCGGGTTCGGCGCGGCGCGCATGCGGACCTCGTCGTAGTCCTCGGCGTTCGGGAGGTCGGGAAGGAGGGCGTCGTCCGCTTCCTCCTCGGCTTCCATCTCGGCGAGTTCCTCGGGCGCGAGCTCTTCGAGTCGCTCGCGCTTTTCGCCCGCCGACAGCTGGTTGACCTCGGCGACGACGGGGCCGATGAGCCCCGGAATCTCGCCGCCGTGCTGTCGGAAGTCGGGGTTCTCGCCCATCAGTGGACCCATAATCGCGCCCACGTCGGCGTCGCTGTCGTGTTTGACCGCGTTGAGAAGCGCGTGCTTCTCGGCCGCTCGCTCGATGCGCTCTCGAAGCTCGTCGTCCATTACCGTTCGCTTCCGCGGCGCGCCTAAAAACAGGCCCGGATTGCGGGGAAGGGTCCTCGCGCGGGCAGGGGTACGTCATATGTTAGCACTTCAGAGTAAATATGAGTTACGGCGGGACTCGGGGACGGGGCGGTTCGAAGAGAAAAGCGCACGGCCGCGGTTCGCGGGTTGCGGCGAGCGCGCCGCGCGCTCAGTAGCCGCGGGTGATGAGGTAGTCCGCGATGTCGCACAGCAGGTCGCGGGCCTCGTTGTCCGGGAGGACGTCGAGCCGCGACTTGGCCTGTTCGGTGAGGTCTTCGGCCATCTCGCGGGCGTAGTCGATGCTTCCCGCCTCGTTCAGTTCGGCGACGGCGGCTTCGACGGCGTCTTCGGTGAGCTCCTCTGCCGTCTCGGCGTCGACGAGGTCGTCCACGTCGATGCCCTGCTGACGCGCGTGGAGCGAGATGATGGTCTCTTTGTTCTCCACGAGGTCCGAGCCGCGCTGTTTGCCGAGCTGGTCGGACGGTACGGTCAGGTCGAGCACGTCGTCTTGAATCTGGAACGCGCTCCCGGACTCGATGCCGTACTGGTAGAGCGCCTCGACGACCTCGTCGTCAGCGCCCATGATGACCGCCGGAACGGCGGCGGCGGTCCCGTAGAGAACCGCCGTCTTCAGTTCGACCATCTGGAGGTACTCGTCAGGGAGCACCTCGGTGCGGTGCTCGAATTCGATGTCGAGCGCCTGGCCCTCGCAGATCTGCGTGCAGGTGGTCGCGAGTCGGCGGACGGCTTCGAGACCGTCGGCGGGGTCAGCGCCCGTCTTCGTCAGGAGTTCGAACGCCTTGGCGTACAGCGTGTCGCCGGCGAGGATGGCGGTCGAGTTGTCGTACTCCTTGTGGACCGCCGGGACGCCGCGACGGAGGTCGTCGTCGTCCATGATGTCGTCGTGGATGAGCGTGAACGACTGGATGACCTCGATGCTCACGGCCGCGACCATCACGTCGATGGCGTCGCCCGCGAGCGTCGGGAACGCCCGGTAGTCCTCCGACATCGGTTCGACGTCCGCGAGGGACTCCGCGGTCAGGAGGGAGACGGTCGGCCGGAGGCGCTTGCCGCCGGCTTTCAGGAGGTACCGGGAGGCCTCGTAGAGCCGTTCCGGCTCGGCCATCGGCACGTCCTCGTCGAGCGCCTCGTTGACGAGTTCGCGTCGCTCGCGAATCGCCTCAAGCACCCGCTTTTCCGTCGCGTCGGGAGTCATCACTCCACCAGCTGAATCATGTTGCCGTTCCGCGTGACGTGGACGTCGCGACCGAGGGCGTAGCCCTGGTTCTCCGCGAGGTCCACGTACGGAGCGAAGCCTTTCAGGTTCTGGTGGGCCGGGATGACGTGCTGGGGCTGGAGCGCCTGCAGCATCTCGTAGTGGCCCTCCTCGCGGAGGTGGCCCGAGACGTGAATCTCGTCGTAGATGCGCGCGCCCTGCATGCGCAGGAGGCGCTCGGACTGGTAGCGCTGGCCCTCGTTCGTCGGCTCCGGGATGACCCGCGCCGAGAAGATGACCTTGTCGCCGTCGTCGATCTCGTACGGCGTCTCGCCGCGGCCCATGCGGGTGAGCATCGCGCGCGGCTCGCCCTGGTGGCCCGTCACGATGGGCAGGTAGTTCTCCTTGCCCTCCTTCATGATTCGCTTGAAGGTGCGGTCGACGGACTTGCGGTGGCCGTACATCCCGAGGTCGTCGGGGAGGTCGACGAAGCCGAGGCGCTCGGCGGTGCCGGAGTACTTCTCCATCGAGCGGCCGAGGAGGACCGGCTGGCGGCCGATGTCCTTGGCGAACTCGACGAGCGAGGAGACCCGGGAGATGTGCGACGAGAACGTCGTCGCCACGATGCCGCCGTCGTAGTCCTCGACGGAGGTCATCACGTCTTTGAGGTGGCGGCGCGCGACGGACTCGGAGGGCGTGCGGCCCTTCCGGCCGGCGTTGGTACAGTCTTCGATGTACGCGAGCACGCCGTTGCCCTCGCGACCGATCTCGCGGAACCGCTTCATGTCGATGGGGTCTTCGAGGACCGGCGAGTGGTCCATGCGCTTGTCGAGGCCGTAGACGATCGCGCCCTCGGGCGTGTGGATGACCGGGTTGATGGCGTCGATGATGGAGTGGGTGACGTGGACGAATTCGAGGTCCACGTTGCCGGAGTCGCCGATAGACATCGTCTCGCCGGCTTCCATCTTGACGAGGTCGTTGTTGACGTTGAACTTGTTCTCGCCTTCGATCTGCTGTTTCACCAGTTCGATGGTGAAGGGCGTCGCGACGACGGGGGCGTCGTAGCGGTGGGCGAGCTTGGAGATGGCCCCGATGTGGTCGAGGTGGCCGTGCGTGGGGACGATGGCCTGCACGTCTCCTTCGAGGTCGCTCATGACCCGGTCGTCCGGGATAGCGCCCATGTCGATCAGGTCGAGGCTGTGCATCTTTTCGGTCTCGACGTTGTCGTGGATGAGGACCTGCGACAGGTTGAGACCCATGTCGAAGACGACGACGTCGTCTCCGGCACGGACGGCCGTCATCTGACGGCCGACTTCTTCGTATCCGCCTATGGTTGCGATTTCGATTTCCATGGTTTGTGTCTCGATATTCCGAGCATCGAAAGCCACGATGTGGCGAAGGTGCTCACGGAAAGACGGGTGTCTGGGGGCCACCGGCCCCGGCGTCTTGCAGCTCGTCGGTCGAATGACCCCGCGTACGAGACGGTCCGAGTCGTCCGAACGAGGACCGCCCGCACTTACCCGCGGGTTTCTGGTACTGAGTTCTACTCACGGGGGTACTAAAAACTACGTGGGTTCACCGCGTCCGCACGCCCGTACCCGTGGGAATCTCTCGCGCGATTCGCGGTCACCTGTCCGTTCGACGACGATTTCGCCTTCGAACCACCAGGTTTGACGCCATCGCGCACTGTCGGTCCGGCACCTTTAAGACAACTACGAGACGGAATTGAAGCATGAGCGGCCGACCCCTCGACGTCCTCGAAGCGTCACTCGACGAGCCGGTGACGGTTCTCCTCAAGGACGGAAACGCGTACTTCGGCGTCCTCGCTGGTTACGACCAGCACATGAACGTCGTCCTCGAAGAAGCGCTGGACGAAGACACCGTGCCCGGGGATATCGAACTCGAGCAAGTCCAAGACACAACCATTATACGCGGCGATAACGTCGTCACCATCAAAGCATGACGGGTGCAGGAACCCCCAGCCAAGGAAAGAAGAACAAGACGACGCACGTCAAGTGCCGTCGCTGCGGCGAGAAGTCCTACCACGTGAAGAAGAAGGTCTGCTCGTCCTGCGGCTTCGGTAAGTCGAAGAAGCGTCGGAGCTACGCCTGGCAGTCGAAGTCCGGCGACAACTAACGACTCTCGACGGTCTCCGACCGTCTCTGTCTTCTCTCTCGCCGTCTGCGGCGAGAACGAACCCGCGTTCCTGACTCCCGGTTCGTCCTCGCATCCGTGACACTCGCTAGCACCGAGTACGGGCCGTCCTCTGCATTCCCCGACTGCGTGCGCGCTTCCTCGCGTGTCTTCGTCGCCCCCGCGGCCGTCTTCGCCACTACCTCTCCGACGAGCACCGTCGTCATCCCTGCAACAGCCAGCGTCTCCGTGGCTGACGTCACCGCGCTTCGCCGCGTCGTCGTCCGCGTTTCCGTCGCACGCCTAGATATGCACATATGTGTACATTTACTGGTTTCGGACCCCGTCGTTACTGCATAAGGACGGGTTTTTTACCCCCTCGACTCTCTATCGTCTTCCATGGTAACTGGGCGGGACGACTCCCACCACCACATCGGCGGACCGACCGAGAAGTGCGGTGTCGTCGGCGTCGCACTCGGCGGTCGAGACGCCGCACGGCCCCTGTACTACTCGCTGTACGCCCTCCAGCACCGGGGCCAAGAGTCCGCAGGCATCGTCACCCACGACGGGTTCCAACAGCACAGTCACGTCCAGATGGGTCTCGTCGGCGACGCGTTCGGTGCCGACGACCTCGACGATCTGAAGGGCGAGGCGGGCATCGGTCACGTCCGCTACCCCACCGCCGGCGACGTGTCGAAGTCGTGCGCCCAGCCGTTCGCCGTCTCGTTCAAGTCGGGGTCGCTCGGCCTCGCGCACAACGGCAACCTCGTCAACGCCGACGAACTCCGCGACGAACTGGAGAACTTCGGTCACGCCTTCACCTCCACGGGCGACACCGAGGTCATCGCCCACGACCTCGCGCGCAACCTCCTCGAAGAGGACCTCGTCCGCGCCGTCAAGCGGACCATGGAGCGCATCCACGGCTCGTACGCGCTCACCATCATGCACGACGAGACGGTCCTCGGCGTGCGCGACCCCGAGGGGAACCGCCCGCTCTGCATCGGGAAAGTCGACGACGGCTACGTGCTCGCCTCCGAGTCTGCCGCCATCGACACGCTCGACGGCGAACTCGTCCGCGACGTGAAACCGGGCGAACTCGTCGTGCTCGACCCCGACGGCTCCGGCTTCGACTCGTATCAACTGGTCGAACGCGACAACACGGCCCACTGCTTTTTCGAACACATCTACTTCGCCCGCCCGGACTCCGTGATGAACGACACGCTCGTCTACGAGGTCCGCCGCGGGCTCGGCCGGAAGCTCTGGGAGGAAAACGGCGTCGACACCGACGTGGTCATGCCCGTCCCCGACTCGGGTCGCGCGTTCGCCTCCGGCTACGCCGAGGCCGCACAGGAAGACGACGCGACCGTGGAGTTCGCCGAGGGGCTGATGAAGAACCGCTACGTCGGCCGGACGTTCATCATGCCGACCCAAGACGAGCGCGAGCGCGCCGTCCGCCTCAAACTCAACCCCATCAAGAGCACCGTCGAGGGGAAGTCCGTGACGCTCATCGACGACAGCATCGTCCGCGGGACCACGTCGAACCAGCTCGTCCAACTGCTGTACGACGCCGGCGCGACCGAGGTCCACATGCGCATCGGCGCGCCGCCCATCGTCGCGCCCTGCTACATGGGCATCAACATGGCCACCCGCGAGGAACTCATCGCCTCGGACAAGTCCGTCGAGGAGGTCCGCGACACCATCGACGCCGACAGCCTCGGTTACCTCTCCATCGACGCCGTCGCCGAGGTGCTCGAAAAATCCCGCGCCGACCTCTGTCTCGGTTGCGTCACCGGCGAGTACCCCTACGACATCGACGGCGAGGAGACCGACCGCGACGTGAGCCGTCCCGTCATCGGTGCCGAAGCGCCGCTGAGCGACTGAGTTCCACCCGTCTCGTCCCCCCGACCTATCGCTCCGCCTGACAGTCACCGAGAGCCTCGATAGCATAATCAACGCGGCCTTTCTTTTCTTTCGCGCCCGTCGTTCGAACCGTACTCCGACTCGCCGAGGACCGGGTTGCGAGCGGAGTACGGAGTGCGAATCGACGGGGTGGTGTAACACCGCGGGAGGGCCCGCACATCCCGTCTCTGTGACCTGCCGGTCGCACCGCGTACTACCGCCCGTCCGCACCGGCCCTCGGGCCGCGCGCCCCGCCGCGGGCGCCGGACGGGTACTCCCTTTGAACGGCCGAGCGGCGGTGCTCGCCGACTCCCGCCTCAGTAGACGACGTAGAGGAGGGCGTAGACGACGTTTCCGAGGACGAACGAGACGAGCCACAGCGAGGCGGCGACGCGACCGAACCGAGCGTGTTCGGTGCCGAAGACCTCCGTTATCGGCCGCGTCAACGCCAGCAACAGGACGTAGTAGACGACGGGGACGCAGACGATGGCCAAGAGGATGTGAATCGCCAGCGTCGGGAGGTAGACGAACCGGTAGACCGCGTCGGGGCCGGGGAACTCGGCGGTCCCCTGAACGACGACCTTGTAGAGATAGAGGACGAGGAACGTCGCGAAGAGGAGGAACGAGGCGAGCATCATGCGTCGGTGACGCTCGATTTCGCCGCGCCGGACGAACCGGACGCCGGCGAGGATGGTGACGATGGCGACGGTGCTGATAACCGCGTTCACGTGCGGAATCGCGTCGAACGCGGCCGCCGGCGCGACCGGGATCGCGGCGCGGGGAATCGCGCCGAGCGCCGCGCCGAAGACGAGCGCGAGCGACAGCACCGAGAGGAGAGCGGTCAGTCCGCGGACGTGGTCGCGTGCTCGGAACTCCATGGGCGTATCCCGGTGCCGCGGGGCCAAAATCGTTCTGTCGTCCCCCGCGGCACGACGCCTGCAAACGCCCGACATTGCCGAGTCGAAAGGAAAGTCATTTAAATTACCACGGGGTAAACGAGAATGCAGTAAGACACAGCGAGCGTGGGTAGCCAAGCCAGGCCAACGGCGCAGCGTTGAGGGCGCTGTCCTGTAGAGGTCCGCCGGTTCAAATCCGGTCCCACGCATCGCAAGATGCAGGTGACGTCCCTACACGGACATCACCCACGCACAATCCTTCCACGAAACTACACCCCAGAGAGATACGACTCTATGGGTTCTCTGCACTGCTCTCCCGACAGCGTTGCGGGCGCTGTCCTGTAGAGGTCCGCCGGTGAGAATCCGGCTCGCCGGATTCGAACGTCGAGACGAGCGAAGCGAGTCTCGGAAGTTCAAATCCGGTCCCACGCATCGCATGTGCGGACTCATAGTCCGCAATGAGGCGGCGAAGCCGCCGAATGATGCAGGTGACGTCCCTACACGGACATCACCCACGCACAATCCTTCCACGAAACTACACCCCAGAGAGGTGCGTCTCTCCGGGTTTGTTCGTTATGCACCGGTCAGCGGCCGTGCCGGCTCCGGATTCGAGCCCCGCCATCGCCCCGTGCCGCGAGTTTAAAAGGGTCGAACGAGTAACACGCGGCATGGCCAAGTACTCGACGAACCGGGGCGGTGGCGGCGGCGACGGCGACAGTTGCGAACTCTGCGGCCGAAGCACCGCGAAGCTCCGGCGCGCGAACGTGGCCGGCGCGGACCTGTTGGTCTGTCCGGACTGCGCGCCGCACGGCGAGAACCGCCACGCGGACCGAAAAAGCGGGTCGAGTGACACCTCCCGCGACGGTTCGTCGGGGAACCGCAAGAAGCGCGCCGCCCAGCGCACGGCGAAGATGTACGACAGCGCGAAGGGCGACTCCAAGCACTGGGAGGAAAAGGGGACGAACTACGAGAAAGACCGGCTTCCCTACCTCGTTTCCGGCTACGGCGGCGTCGTCGAATCCGCCCGGCAGGACGCCGGCCTCCAACTCGCCGAACTCGCCGACGAACTCGACCTCGACGAGAAGCAACTGCTCGCCATCGAGCAGGGCCGCGCCACGCGGGCGAACGTCGGCGGGTCGGCCATCCGCGCGCTCGAAGAGCGCCTCGACGTGACCCTCGTCGACGAGTAGCACGATTTTTCTCGGTCGGGCGTCTCGACGCGCACATGTCCGACTCACTCGCAGCCGACTCCCCGACGGTCCGGGCGTTCGACGCGACGGTGGCGCGCGTCGACGGTCGGTCGGTCACTCTCGACGAGACGTACTTCTACCCCGAAGGCGGCGGCCAGCCCGCCGACCGCGGTGTTCTCGGCGGCGTCGACGTCGAACACGTCCGCACGGACGCCGACGGAGCGGTCGTCCACGACCTCGCGGCCGACCCCGGTTTCGGCGTCGGCGACGAGGTGACCGGCGTCGTCGACGACGACTTCCGGACGTACTGCATGCGGGCCCACACCGCGAGTCACGTCCTCTACGGCGCGGGTCGCCGCATCTTCGACGACCTCGGCTACGGCGGCTTCGACATCTCCGCGGAGAAGGTGCGCGTCGACTTCGAGACCTCGACCGAGGTGGACGACGACGCGCTCGTCGAACTGGAGCGTCTCGTCAACCGGGCGGTGTGGGACAGCCGCGAGGTGTCGTGGGAGGAGATACCCGTCGCAGAAGCCCGCGAGCGCGAAGAAATCGCGTTCAACGTCAAGACCGAGGAGGGCGTTTTCGCCGACGCTGACGAGGTCAGAGTCGTCTCCATCGACGGCTGGGACTGGGCGGCCTGCGGCGGCACGCACGTCTCGAACACCGTCGAAATAGGACCGGTCGAGGTGCTCGGTCGGTCGAACCCCGGCGAGGGACTCACCCGGGTCGAGTTCGCGGTCGGTCCGTCGGCCATCGACCGGCGCGCCGCAGTCCGAACGTCCGCCTACGAGGCCGCCCGAGCACTCGGGACGAACCTCGATGGACTGGGGGAGTCGGCCGCCGGAACCGCGGCCGCCCGCGAGGAACTGGAGTCCGAACTCGCCGACCTGAAATCCGAGGTGCTTCGCTCCCGACTCGCCGACTTCGAGACGGTCGAGCGCGACGGACTGACGTGGAACGTCGGCGCGGTCTCCGGCTTCGATGCGAACGAGGTCGGCGAGGCCGCCAAGGAGGCCCGCGACGGAGCCGACGTAGACGTGCTCGTCGCCGTCGGCGAGTCCGACGCGCCGTTCGTCGTCGTCGCCAGCGCCGGCGACGCGGCCGCCGGCGACGTCGTCGCCGAGGTGACAGACGAGTTCGGCGGCGGCGGTGGCGGCGGGCCGACCTTCGCGCAGGGCGGCGGTCTCGGCGCGCCGGCCGACGAGGTGCTGGCGTACTTACGCGACTGAGTGACGCCCGGGTCGGCCGAGACTGTGGCGTGCTGACGCCCGGCGGACGCCCGGCAGTTCGATCATCTTTTTCAATGATGGTCCGTACTCATCACCATGGAAACCGTAGGGTCTACCACGGGTCTGACCGACGAGCAACGGGCCATCCGCGACGTGGTCCACGAGTTCGCCGTCGAGGAGATTCGCCCGACCGCGCGCGAGGCCGACGAGACGGAGACGTTCCCCGAGGACGTGTGGGACGGCCTCGCCGAACTCGACCTGACCGGCCTGACCGTCCCCGAGGAGTACGGCGGCTTCGACGCCGACCGCACCACCTACGCCGTCGTCAACGAGGAGGTCGCCTACGGCCAGCTCGCCGTCGCGACCGCGCTCTCCGTGCACTGTCTCGCCACCGAGTGCATCGCCGAGTTCGCCACCGACGAGCAGAAGGAGACGTGGCTCCCCGAGATGGCCCGCGGCCGGCCGGTCGGCATGTTCGGCCTCTCCGAACCCGACGCCGGGTCGAACCCCGCGGAGATGTCGACGGTCGCCCGACGAGCGGGCGACGAGTACGTCATCAACGGGAAAAAGCAGTGGATAACGAACGGCCAGCGCGGCGGCGTCTGTA
Source organism: Haloferax sp. KTX1 (assembly GCF_902410085.1). Classification (NCBI taxonomy): domain Archaea; kingdom Methanobacteriati; phylum Methanobacteriota; class Halobacteria; order Halobacteriales; family Haloferacaceae; genus Haloferax; species Haloferax sp. KTX1. The sequence goes on from NZ_CABPRH010000004.1 coordinate 178,129, forward strand.
TCCTCTTCGCCAAGACCGACCCGGACGACCCCTCGTCGGTCACGCAGTTCCTCGTCCCGAAGGAAGCCGGCTACGAGGTCGGCAAGAAAGAGGAGAAACTCGGGCTCCGCGCGTCCGACACGACGGCGCTGCTCTTCGACGACGTGCGCATCCCGGCCGAAAACCGGCTCACCGAGGAGGGAAAGGGCCTCTCTGCGGCCTTCCGCATCCTGACCGGCGGGCGAATCGGCATCGCCTCGCAGGCCGTGGGGCTCGCGCAGGCCGCGCTCGACGACGCCATCGACTACGCGAACGAGCGCGAGCAGTTCGACAAACCCATCTCAAAGATTCAGGCGATTCGCCACAAAATCGCCGACATGGGCACGCAGGTCCACGCCTCGCGGATGCTCGTCCGCGAGGCCGCCCGCGTCGCCGACGCCGGCGACGACCCGCGGACCGCGGCGTCTATCGCGAAATACTTCGCCAGCGAGGCCGCGGTCGACGTGACGAACGAGGCCGTGCAGGTCCACGGCGGGTACGGCTACACCACCGATTTCGACGTGGAACGCTACTACCGCGACTCGAAAATCACGACCATCTACGAGGGGACGAGCGAGATTCAAAAGGAGATTATCGCGCGGTCACTCCTCGACTGAACGCGCGAGCCGCCGAGCCAACCGCTGTTTCTGGCAGTCAAGCGCTCACGGACTCCGGGCGAGCGTCGGCAGTCCTCGCTCGCGGACCGCGTCGGCGGCGGCGACGCCCGCGAGGAGGACGCATCCGAGGAGCGTCACCCACGCGCCGGCCGCCGAGACGAACGTCTCGTCCCACAACTGGATGAACCGCAGGACTGCGACGGTCCCGACGACGCCGACGACGAGTTCCGCGCGTCGGGAGCGCCGTCCGGCGAGCGCGGCGAGAGAAAGCACGACGACCGTCGGGAGGAGGACGATGCCGTGAACGAGTTCCAACCCGTTTCCCATGCCGCCGTAGTAGACGTCGATGAGCGGCCCCTCGTGGGCCGGGTCGACCTGTATCCACGGGAGGAAGACGCCGGCCACGACGACGAGCGACGGGAGAACCGGCGCGAGGCGCTCACGGAGCGGGATTGCCATGCCGGACGCGACGCCGGGGTTCCGTATAGGCCTTCTCCCGAAGCGTCTTTTCCCCGCGGTTCCCTACTCCGGGCAATGACGCTTCCCGACCTCTCGGCGTTCGATGCGGTCGTCTACGACCTCGACGGGACCCTCGTCAACCTCCGCGTCGACTGGGACGACGTCGCCAGCGACGCCGCGGTCGTCCTCCGAGACGCCGGTGTCGACGCCGACTCGATGGACCTCTGGAAGATGCTCGACGCGGCCGACGAGGCGGGCGTCCGCGACGAACTGGAGCGGGAAATCGCGGCGCACGAGCGCGAGGGCGCGTGGGGCTCCGACCGCCTCCCGCTCGCGGACCTCCTCGCCGAGGACGGCGTCCCCTCTGGCGTCTGTTCGCTCAACGCGGAGGACGCCTGCCGGGTCGCGCTCGACGTGCACGACCTTTCGGACCACGTCGACGCCGTCGTCGGCCGCGACACCGTGGCGACGCAGAAGCCCGACCCGGAGCCGTTGCTCACGACGCTCGAACGCATGGCGGTCGCCCCCGACTCGGCCGTGTTCGTCGGCGACTCGGCCCGTGACGAGGTGACGGCCGACCGCGCCGGTATCGCCTTCAGATACGTCGATGGCGGTCCCTCCGGCGTCTGAGACGAGAGCCGGGCGGCCGGAAGCCCGTCAGAACAGAAGCGAACAGGCGGCACGGTCGCTCCGCCGGGCGGCGTGCCGCGCTCCCGCGTCTCGCCCGGCGGCGATGCTCAACGCACGGCGGCGCTGGCCGCGGAATACGTGATAAACCTCCGCTCCGGCGCGGGCGTTAAGCCCGCCGAGTCCTACGCTCTCGCATGGGATTTCCGGTCTCGTACTACTGTCCGCACTGTGGCGCGGTCGTCGAACTCGAACGCGACGGCTATCTGGCCGACAAGTCGGTGACGCCGTACCCCCTCGAAGGCTGGTCGTACGCCGACCCGACCGACGACTTCGAAGACGCCGAGGGCGTCCGGCTCTCCTGCGGCGAGAGCGACGCGCCCGGCCTGTCGTGGACCGGCGACGTGGTCGACGCGGACGACGTGGAACAGCCCGGATTGGTGTCGCCGTGCGGCCGCGAGTTCTACCTCTCGTTCGTTAGATACGAAGACGGCCGCGAGGTCGAGGGGGTCCCCGAGAGCGACTACGTCGTCATCGGCGGGCGAGGCCCTTCGGGGCCGGCCGGACCCGGCGGACCGAACGCGGGGCCGCGCGGTCCCGGCGGGCTCTGAGCCTTCGGCGCGACTCGCACGCACACTCGGTCGCCCGGTCACGTAGTCGCTCGACGGCGAGACTGCCCACGTCGTGCGAGCACGCACCAGCTCGTATTCAATAGCTCACGCGTCGATTACTCACGCATGATTCCCATTCAGTCCTCGTTCGGTCTCGGCGACGCGCTGTTCTTCGTCCCGTTCGTCGCCCTCGCCGTCGTCATCTTCGCGTTCGCCGGCGCGGTGGTCTACCTCGAACACAGAAAGGAGATGGCGCTCATCGAGCGCGGCCACTACGACGAGGTCGGCCGCGACTCGCGGGCGTGGATTCTCGGCGGCGGCCTGCTCGTGCTCGCGCTCGGCCTCGGGAGCGTCGTCTCTGCCTTCCTCTCCGGCGGCGCGGTCGGCGACGGCGTGACCGCGGCGTTCGTCGGCCTCGCGGCGCTCGCGTACTACTTCTACAAGCGCCGCGCGGTCGGAACGACGGCCGCCTGAGCCGCGAACGCGGTCGGGGGTGAGCCGAGGTGGGGAACTCAGCCCTTGATGTTGCAGACGGGGAACGTCCGCGCGACCTTGTCGCCGATGCCCAACTCGTCGGAGACGCGGACGACCTCGTCGACGTCCTTGTAGACGCCCGGCGCTTCTTCGGCGACCGTCGCGCCCGACTGGGCCTTCACGTATATCTTGTCCTGCTCGCGGAGTTCGTCCCGCACCGTCTCGCCCCAGTACTCCTGTTTCGCCTTCGTTCGGCTCATGAGCCGGCCCGCGCCGTGGGCCGTCGAGCCGAAGGTGAGGTCGAGCGACCGGTCGCCGCCGCGGAGGACGTAGCTCCCCGCGCCCATGCTGCCGGGGATGATGACCGGCTGACCCACGTCGGCGTAGGCGGGCGGGAGTTCGGGCCGGCCCGCGGGGAACGCTCTGGTCGCGCCCTTCCGGTGGACGTAGAGTTCGCGCTCCTCGCCGTCGACCGTGTGGACCTCCTTCTTGGCGATGTTGTGCGCGACGTCGTACAGCAGGCGCATCTCCATGTCGCGCCAGTCGCGGTCGAACACGTCGGCGAACACCTCGCGCGTGCGGTGCATGATGAGCTGTCGGTTCACCCACGCGAAGTTGATGGCGGCGCACATCGCGCCGTAGTACTCCTCTGCGAGCTCGGAGCCGGCGGGCGCGGCCGCGAGTTCCTTGTCCGGCAGGTCGTCGAGCAGGTCCTTGTGTTCCTTCTCGATGCGCCGGAGGTAGTCGGTGCAGGTCTGGTGGCCGAGGCCGCGGGAGCCGCAGTGGATGAGGACGACGATTTGGTCGGCTTCGAGGCCGAACGACTCGGCCACGTCCTCGCGGTAGACGTCCGTGACGCGCTGGACTTCGAGGAAGTGGTTCCCGGAGCCGAGGCTGCCGATTTGGTTGCGGCCGCGGTCTTTCGCCTTCTGCGAGACGAACTCGGGGCGGGCGTCGTCGCGGAAGCCCTCGTCCTCGCAGTGTGCGAGGTCATCCGCCGTGGCGTAGCCGGCGTCGACCGCCCAGCGCATTCCGCGCGCGAGGATGTCTTCGATGGTCTCGGCGTCGCCCTCGACGACGCCGCCGCCGCCGAGGCCCGAGGGAACCGCCTCGAACAGGGCGTCGACGAGTTCCTCCTCGTGACCCTTGAGGTCCTCGTAGGTGAGGTTGGTCGTCATCATGCGGACGCCGCAGTTGATGTCGTAGCCGACCGCGCCGGGCGAGAGACAGCCGTCGGTGGTATCGGTCGCGCCGACGCCGCCGACGGGGAACCCGTAGCCCTGGTGGCCGTCGGGCATGCAGATGGCGTGGTTGGCGATGCCCGGCAGGTGCGTCGCGTTCCGGAGCTGTTCGAGCGTCTTGTCGTCGCCGATGTGGTCGAGCAGCGCCTCGGAGGCCAACACCCGCGCGGGGGCGTTCATCTCGCCCTCTTGCGGAATCTCCCAGACGTGCTCGCGAACCCGTCGCAGTTCGATGTCGCCGAACTCGCGCGTTTCCATACCCGGACAATCGACGCGGCGACTCAATAGGATTCCGTCACGCCGCGAGCGCCCGCGGCGCGCGGCGCGACAATCGGCGACGACGGAGACGAAGCCGACGGCTCACACGTCGAAGACGACGTACGCCTCCCAGCCGGCGTCGGTCTCCGCCAATCGCATCTCGGAGTAGGTGACGGCCTTCACGTCGCGGGCGTCCACGTCGGCGAAGGGGACGCCCCGCGCGGACGCCGCGACGACCCACTCGTCGCCCTCCCGCCGGACGGCCGCCTCGTGGGCCGCGGGGAGGACCCCGCGCACGTCGCGCTCGTAGATGAGTTGGTCGAGGTAGTCGAACAACAGCGCCTCGCGGTTCTCCGCGCGGACGACGAACGAAAATCGGTCGCCCGTCTCGGCGGGGTCCTCGCACATCGCGGCGGTGAGCCCGTCGGCGACGGCGGCGAAGACGGCACCGAGGCTCTCGCCGTCGGCCTCGACGGCCACGTCGGCGGTGTGGTCGCGGAGCGTAAATCCCATGCCGAGACGAGGGACGCCGTCGACCCTCGTCCTTTCGGTCGGCGGCGAGCGCGCGTCTCGCTCCCCGGGTCCGTTCGCCGGTCGTGTCGCCCCGCTATCCAGTCGGGGGGCGGCGTCGACCGGTCGTCCAAACGGACGGTGGAGTTATATTCTCGCTCCGGTTACGACCGGGTGTGAGCGTCAACGTGGAGATGCGGGTCGACGCCCCCGGCCAGCGCGAGTACGCCGAGGAGGCGTGGGACCTGAAAGAGCGGATTCGGGTCGAGGAAGGCCTCCTGAAACAGCGACGGGGCTTTTTCATGGACGCCTACCGCCGGGCGAACACGTATCTCCTCTACGAGAACGACGCGCTCGTCGCGTTCGCCTCCACGCGGCGCGACGGCTACATCCTCTTTCTCGCGGTCTCGCCCGACGCCCGCGGCGAGGGCTACGGCAAGCGCCTCGTCGCCGAGGTTGCCAAGGAACACCCGGTCGTGACCTGCCACGCCCGGACGACGAACACGAACGCCCTCGACTTCTACGAGAAGATGGGCTTCGAGGTCCGCCGCCGCATCGACAACTACTACGAGGACGGCGGGGCCGCGTTCTACCTTCGACTCGGCGAGGAGGCCGGCCTCAGAGAGAAGCTCTCGGAGTTCCTCCGCCGGTAATCGACCGACTGCGTTCATTCGACGCCGATTCGAGACCGGTCGAGCCGCAGTCGCTCCGCCTTGCGCGTATCCTTAATTTTTATTCACTTCCTAGTATATGTAGTCGATATGTACATCGGAGTGCTCACCGTCCCGCTCGGAGACGAACCCCTCGACGACGCGCTCGACTACCTGTCGGGTATCGGCGTCGACGGCGTCGAACTCGCCGTCGGCGGCTGGCCCGGCGAGGACCACGTCGACCGAAGCGCGGTCCTCGCGGACGAGGGCGCGCAGGCCGACCTCCTCGATTCGGTCGAGAGCCGCGACCTGCAGATCAGCGCGCTCGCCACGCACAACAACCCGCTGCACCCCGTCGAGGAGACGGCCGCCGAGGCCGACACCGAACTCCGCGAGGCCATCGAACTCGCGGACGCCCTCGACGTGAACACCGTCACCTGTTTCTCGGGGCTCCCCGCCGGCGGCCCGAACGACGAGGTTCCGAACTGGATTACCGCGCCGTGGCCGACCGAGCACGCCGACGCCCACGACTACCAGTGGGAGGTCGCTGTCGACTACTGGTCCGACCTCGCCGCGTTCGCCGACGACCACGGCGTCGACATCGCTATCGAGATGCACCCGAACATGCTCGTCTACGAGCCGACGGGCATGCTGAAGCTCCGCGAGGCGACGAACGAGCGCATCGGCGCGAACTTCGACCCCTCGCACCTCTACTGGCAGGACATCTCCATCACCGACGCGATTCGGTTCCTCGGCGAGGCGGACGCCATCCACCACTTCCACGCGAAGGACACGAAGGTGTACGAGTCCGAGTCGCGCATCAAGGGCGTCCTCGACACGACCTCCTACGCGGACACCGCCGACCGCTCGTGGCTGTTCCGCTCTATCGGCTACGGCCACGACGAGGGCCACTGGAAGGACGTGGTCTCGACGCTCCGGATGGTCGGCTACGAGGGCGCGCTCTCCATCGAACACGAGGACGCGCTCACGTCGTCAAAGGAGGGCCTCGAAAAGGCCGTCGACGTGCTCTCGCGCGCCGTCTTCGAGACGCAACCGGGCGACGCCTACTGGGCGGAGTGATCCATGTCTGACAAACTTTCCGTCGGCGTCCTCGGCTACCGCTTCAGGCCCACCTTTTTCCGGTTCGGGGCCGCGTCGCGACCCGCTCACCGAAAAAAGCTGGACCAAAAACTGCCGCGAGACTCGGCCTCCGTCCTCGCTCGCGGTACTGCATCGGGCACGGAGGTGGCACAATGACTGAACCACTCTCAGTCGGCGTCCTCGGCTACCGCTTCATGGGGAAGGCGCACTCCAACGCGCTCGCCCGCCTGCCGATGTTCTTCCCCGACGCGCCCGACGTGGAGCGCTCCGTCATCGTCGGCCGCGACGAGGAGGCGCTTTCCGACGCCGCCGACCGCTTCGGCTTCGAGTCGACGGCGACCGACTGGCGCGACGTGGTCGACGACGTGGACGTGTTCTACAACCTCGGGCCGAACCACCTCCACGCCGAACCCTCCATCGCCGCGCTCGAAGCCGGTGCCAGCGTCTTCTGCGAGAAGCCGCTCGCGCCGACGCTCGACGAGGCCGAGGCGATGCGCGACGCCGCACGCGCGGCCGACGGCGTCGCCGGCTGTGCGTTCAACTACCGCTTCGTGCCCGCCATCCGGTACGCGAAGGGACTCATCGAGGACGGCGAACTCGGCGAGATTCGACACGTCCGCGGGCGCTACTTACAGGACTGGCTCGTCGACGCCGACGCGCCGTGGACGTGGCGCATGGACGAAGACGCCGCCGGCTCCGGCGCGCTCGGCGACCTCGGCGCGCACACCGTCGACCTCGTTCGGTTCCTCGTCGGCGACCGCGCCGGCGACATCGAACGCCTCTCGGGGCATCTCCAGACGTTCGTCGACGAGCGACCCGTGCCCGGCGAAGACGAGTACCGGCCCGTCACCGTCGACGACGCCTACACCGCGCAGGCGGAGTTCGAAAACGGCGCGGTCGGGAGCTTCGAGGCCTCGCGCTTCGCCGACGGCCACAAGAACGACCACACAATCGAGATTCACGGCTCCGAGGGGAGCCTGCAGTTCTCGCTCGAACGCCTCAACGAACTGGAGGTCAAAACCGGCGACGCCCGCGGTTACGAGACGGTGCTCGTCACCGACGAGACGGACCCCTACCTCGACCACTGGTGGCCGCCGGGGCACGTCCTCGGCTGGGAACACACGTTCGTCCACGAGAACTACGAGTTCCTGTCGGCGGTCGCCGAGGGCGGCGAGTTCGCCCCCTCGTTCGAGGACGGCTACGAGGTCCAGAAAATCCTCGACGCCATCGAGCGCTCCGACGAGGCCGGCGAGTGGGTCAGCCTCGGCTGACGGGGCGGACGGAAGGAAATTGAATCGGGCCGCGGGCGAGTCGCCGCCCGCTCAGAACTCGACGACGCCCTCGTCGGTGATGACCTCGTCGATGAGGTCGACCGGCGTGGCGTCGTAGGCGGGGTTCTCCAGTTCGATTCCCTCGACGGGTTCGAGCATGACCTCGCTGGGCGAGCGAATCTCGTTTTCGAAGCGGAAGCCGCCGTCGACGACCTTCGCGCCCGAGCCGACGACCGTGACCGGCACGCCGACCTCGTTGGCGGCGGCGACGAGCGGGAACGTCCCGATGCGGTTGTAGAGCGTCTCCTCGACGATGCAGTCCATGCCGATGATGACGCGGTCGCACTTCGGGAGGAACATCCCCGACGCGCCGTCGACCATCAGGTGCGGTTCGACGTCGTCGATGGCGGCGAGTTCGCGCGCGAACTTCCGGCCGAGGAACCGCGGGCGGGCCTCCGTCACGTAGGCGGTGAGTTCCGCGCCGTCGGCGACGGCGAGTTCGACGGCCTCCATGACCGTCGAGGAGTAGTCGTGCGTGAGGAACGTCTGGCCGTCCTCGATGGTCGCGGCCGCCTGTTGGGCGGCGCGGCGCTTGCCCGTCTCGACGGTCTCGACCACGCGGTCGATGGTCGCCACGGTGAGCTCCCGCGCCTCGTCGAGGTCGTCGGCCTCGCCTTGGACGCTGTGGAGCACGTCCTGCAGGGCGTTGTACAGCGACGCGTGCGAGGGGTTCGCCCGCTTGAGCGCGCCGACGTTCCGTTCGAGGTCGCGTTCGAACTCCTCGACGGTCGCGTAGTCGCGCTCGGTCAGTTCCGCGAGCGCCCGCGTGGCCTTGACGGCGACGACCGAGGAGCTGTGCGTCTGCATCTCGCGAATCTCCTCGATGGTCTCGTCTATCATACGAGAACGTCGCCGTATCGTGTGAAAGAGTTTCCGGGAGCGAGCGACGTCGCGGTCGCCATCGCCGTCGTGGGCGCGTCCCCGCGGTCAGCCCGCGGTCGACCTCAGTCCTCCACGTCGATGTCGGTGTCCAACTCGGCCTCGGGGGGCGTCCCGCCGTCGCCCGCGTTGGTCCGCTTCGCGTAGACGAACAGGGCGACGGCGGTCACGAACCAGATGACCGCGCCGACGCGAACCGCGAACTCGGCGCGCGCGCCCCACGTCTGGAGGCCGGCGTTAATCGAGAGGACCGCGACGATGGGCGAGCCGACGAGAATCGTCGTGACGAACGTCATCTGCATGACCCACCCGTAATCGACGCCGTCCGGATTCGAGCGCTCGACTGGTTGCACGGGTAGCAGTATCACGGCGACGGCTAATGCGTGCCGGTTCCCGCTCGCGGCGTGCGCGCTCGTCGCCCCGACGCTCGTCGCTCAGCACGCGGCGTTCGTCGCGGTCGGCTCGGTCGGTATCTCGTAGTCGACGAGGACGCTCGACGAGCCGCCCTCGCGTTCGATGACGACGCGGTAGTGCTGGCCCGCCTCGCAGATGGGGCGGAGCGCGCTGTCGGAGCCGGAGCCGTCGATGTGGGCGTACTCGCCCGCGGGGCCGACCGTCTCGCCGCCGGTCCACACGTCCTCCCACGCGATGCGGTTGCCGGCGTCGTCGACGACGAACACCTGACTGCCGTCTTCGATGCTGCCGAACTCGTGGGTGATGTTGATGTACGCGCCGTTCGCGCCGTTGCCCGGGCCGTCGGGGTGGTAGTCCACGTCGAACGACACCTGCGGTTGCGGCTCGGTGAGCACGTCTTCGAACCCCATCACCATCGCGCCGACCGTGGCGGCGAGGAGGACGACGATGACGACGAGGAGCGCGACGCCGACGACCGGCGAGAGGCCGCGGCTCGACCGGCGTTCGGTGGGGGGACAAAGCGGGCATGCGTCGTTCGCACAGGCGCATTCCTCTAAGTAAAGTGTTACTTCGGACAGACGTTGGTCCGCGTTCGGCGACGCGCAAGGGTAACCTGATAACGCGGACGCTCGAACGGCACGCATGGTCACGGTACGGTCCATTCGGGCGAAGGCTGGTAGCGAGCCCATCACGATGCTCACGGCGTACGACGCGCCGACCGCGAGCGTCGTCGACGAGGCGGGCATCGACATCGTCCTCGTCGGCGACAGCATGGGCAACACGGCGCTCGGCTACGACTCGACGCTCCCGGTGACCGTCGAGGACGTGGCGAGCCGGACCGCCGCGGTGGCGCGCGCGGCCGACGACGCCCTCGTCGTCGCCGACATGCCCTTCCTTTCTGTCGGCGTGGACGAGGCGTCGAGCGTCGAACACTGCGGCCGGATGCTCAAGGAGGCCGACGCCGACGCGATCAAACTCGAATCCGGCCCGCACACGGTCGAACTGACCGAACACCTCGTCCGGCTCGGCATCCCGGTGATGGCCCACCTCGGGCTGACGCCCCAGCGCGTCAGGGAGGTCGGCTACGGCAGGCAGGGAACCGACCGCGACGACGCGCGGGAGATTCTCGACCTCGCGAAGGCCCACGCCGACGCGGGCGCGTTCTCGCTCGTCCTCGAACACGTCCCGGCGAACCTCGCAAAACAGGTCACGGCGGCCATCGACATCCCGACCATCGGCATCGGCGCGGGCCCCGACTGCGACGGGCAGGTGCTCGTCGTCGACGACGTAGTCGGCATGAGCGACCGGACCCCGCCCTTCGCGGCCCAGTTCGGCGACGTGAAATCGGAGATGGAGCGGGCGGTCGGCGCGTACCGGGACGCCGTCGAAGCCGGGGAGTTCCCGGCCGAGGAACACAGCCACGTCGAAGACGACCTCGACGAACTGTACTGAGGGGCCCCGTTCCAGACACCCGAACTCGCGCCCGGTTGCGACGCCCTACGCGACGCGGCGGTCGAGGAACGACCGCACGGCCTCGTTGAACGCCGCCGGCCGTTCGAGCATCGCGAGGTGCGCGGCGTCTTCGACCGTCCCGAGTTCGCAGTCGGGCATCGTCTCCGCGAGGTACTCGTGGTACGACGGCGGCGTCAGACGGTCGTACTCGCCGACGAGCGCGAGCGTCGGAACCGAAATCCCCTCGACGTCGTCGCGCACGTCGAAGGTGTGACACGACAGGAAGTCCCGTCGAGTGACGGCCTGCCCGGCGTCGTACATCGCTTCTTTGGAGCCCTCGACGAGTCGCTCGTCGTCGGCGTGGAACAGTTTGTCCTCGCCGTGGAGAAACGAGACGGCGCGGTCGAAGTCGTCGTCGAGCCAGCCCAGGAGGTCCGAGAGCACGGCGAGTTTCGCGCCCGTGCCCGCGAGCACCAGCGCGTCGAGGTCGAGGTCGCGTTCGAGCGCGAGCGTCAGGGCGACCGCGCCGCCGAGCGAGTTGCCGACGAGGACGCTCGCGTCCGTCGCCTCGGCCACGGCGACCACGTCGTCGACGTAGGCCGACAGCGTCTCGTAGCCGGCGTCGGCGTCCACGTCGTCGCTGTCGCCGTGGCCGCTCAGGTCGAGCGCGGCGACCGGGTAGTCGTCGGCGAGGCGGAACTGGCCGCGCCAGACGCCGCGTGCGCCGCCGCTCCCGTGGACGCAGAGGAGCGTCGGTCCCTCTCCGCCCGCGTCGCGGTATCGATAGGCTGTCTCCCGTCCGTGGTGGTCAACCGAGGCCGTCTCCATACCTCGAAACTGGTCGCCGCGAGCCAATAAACCCCCACGCCGGCACCGAGTTTCGGCGGCGGAGCGCGCCGACCGACCGGGCGGCCGGCTGCCGAGGCCACTAGTTTGACGTTACTCCGCCGCGAACAGTACGGTGAGGCGTGGCGACTGTGAACCGCAATTCAACCGAAGTTCGGAATATCGGTGTCGTCACCCGATTCGTCGGAGAAAGATTTATATATTCAAAACGCTAACCTTGGGTTAGACTTATCATGAGCATGCAACAGTTCGCCGGCGGGAACGAGCGGTTCATTCGCCGGTACGAATACGAAGACAGCTGGGTCATCGCGGCCGACGTGGGTCTCTCGGAAGACGAGATCGACGTGGACATCGTCGGGTCGACGGCCATCGTCGTGGCCGACACCGGCGACCGCGTGACCGAGACGGAGTTCGAACTTCCCGCCGGCGGCGACGCCGACGTGGCGGTTCGAAACGGCGTGCTCACCATCACCCTCACCAAGTAAATGAAACTCATCGTCAAACCCCTCAAACAGAAGGACGCCGGCCGCGGACTCGCCGCCATCGACCGAGCCGCGGCCGCGGAACTCGACCTCGAAGGCGGGGATTTCATCCGCATCGACGGTCCGAACGACGGGACCGCCATCGCCCGCGTCTGGCCCGGCTACCCCGAAGACCAGGGCACGGGCATCATCCGCATCGACGGCCGCCTCCGCCAGCAGGCCGGCGTCGGCATCGACGAGCGCGTCGACGTGGAGAAAGCCGACGTGAAGCCCGCGAAGCGCGTCACCATCGCGCTCCCGCAGAACCTCCGCATCGGCGGCAACATCGGGACGTACATCCGCGACAAGCTCTCGGGTCAGCCGGTCGCGCAGGGCCAGAGCGTCCAGCTCCCGCTCGGCTTCGGCTTCATGAGCGCGTCGAACCAGTCGGTCCCCATCAAAATCGCGTCGACGGACCCCGACGGGACCGTCGTCGTCACCGACAGCACCGAGTTCCAGGTGAGCCAGAAGCCCGCCGAGCAGATTAAAGACGCCGCGCCGGGCGACGACGGCGGCCCCTCCGTCACCTACGAGGACATCGGCGGCCTCGACAAGGAGCTCGAACAGGTCCGGGAGATGATCGAACTCCCGATGCGCCACCCCGAGCTGTTCAAGCGCCTCGGCATCGAGCCGCCGAAGGGCGTGCTCCTCCACGGCCCGCCGGGGACGGGGAAGACCCTCATCGCGAAGGCCGTCGCCAACGAAATCGACGCCTCGTTCCACACCATCTCCGGCCCGGAGATCATGTCGAAGTACTACGGGGAGTCCGAAGAGCAGCTCCGCGAAATCTTCGAGGAGGCGACGGAGAACTCGCCCGCCATCGTCTTCATCGACGAGATAGACTCCATCGCGCCCAAGCGCAGCGAGGCCGGCGGTGACGTGGAACGCCGCGTCGTCGCCCAACTGCTGTCGCTCATGGACGGCCTCGACGAGCGCGGCGAGGTCGTCGTCATCGGCGCGACCAACCGCGTGGACGCCATCGACAACGCGCTCCGCCGCGGCGGCCGCTTCGACCGCGAAATCGAAATCGGCGTGCCGGACCGCGACGGCCGCAAGGAGATCATGCAGGTCCACACGCGGAACATGCCGCTGACCGATGACGTGGACCTCGATGAATACGCCGACAGCACCCACGGCTTCGTCGGGGCCGACCTCGAATCGCTGGCCAAGGAGTCGGCGATGCACGCCCTGCGGCGCATCCGCCCGCAGCTCGACCTCGACGCCGAGGAGATAGACGCCGAGGTGCTCGAAGGCCTCAAAGTCACGGAAGACGACTTCAAGCAGGCGCTCAAGAGCATCGAACCGTCGGCGCTCCGCGAGGTGTTCGTCGAGGTTCCCGACGTGACGTGGGAGGACGTGGGCGGACTCGAACCCACGAAAGAGCGCCTCCGCGAGACCATCCAGTGGCCGCTCGAATACCCAGAGGTGTTCCAGCAGATGGACATGGACGCCGCCAAGGGCGTCCTGATGTACGGCCCGCCGGGCACGGGGAAGACCCTGCTGGCGAAGGCCGTCGCCAACGAGGCGGAGTCGAACTTCATCTCCATCAAGGGCCCCGAACTCCTGAACAAGTTCGTCGGCGAGTCCGAAAAGGGCGTCCGCGAGGTGTTCAAGAAGGCCCGCGAGAACGCCCCGACGGTGGTGTTCTTCGACGAGATAGACTCCATCGCGACCGAGCGCGGCCGCGACTCGTCGAGTTCGGGCGTCACCGAGCGCGTCGTCTCGCAACTGCTCACCGAACTCGACGGCCTCGAAGCGCTCGAAGACGTGGTCGTCATCGCGACGACCAACCGGCCGGACCTCATCGACTCGGCGCTCCTGCGCCCCGGCCGCCTCGACCGCCACGTCCACGTGCCCGTCCCCGACGAGGACGCCCGCCGCGCCATCCTCGACGTGCACACCCGCAACAAGCCGCTCGCGGACGACGTGAACCTCGACAAAATCGCGTCGAAGACCGACGGCTACGTCGGTGCCGACCTCGAAGCGCTCGCCCGCGAGGCGTCGATGAACGCCTCCCGCGAGTTCATCCGGAGCGTCGAAAAGGAGGACATCGGCGAGAGCGTCGGGAACGTCCGCGTGACGATGGAGCACTTCGAGGACGCGCTCGACGAAATCGGCGCGAGCGTCACCGACGACGTGCGCCGCCGCTACGAGGAAATCGAAGAGCGCTTCCAGAAGAGCGAGGTCGAACGCGACCGCGAAACGGAAGTCGGTCGCACCTTCCAGTAAGCGCCTCGTAACCCCGGCTCAAGCGGTTTTTTCGAAGTGATTGTCCCCGAGCGACGGCGCTGTCGGCCGCGAATCGCCCGGTCAGTTCGCGGCGACTGTTCGACCGACACCCGAGCGACCCGGCACCGCGACCGTCACGTTCATATCACTCCCATCCGCTACGTAGTGGTACGCGGTTCTCGGGATGCGAAATAATAAACGAGTTCTACGTTTGTTTCACCGGAAATGCGGTGTGCCTTCCGGCGTTTGTAAAGAATGTACTCGGTCGGTAGTTGTTAGTTCGGCGCGAGGGGGCGAGAGACCCCGACCGACCGCTCAGCCGTCGAGTTCGTCGAGGTCGGCGAGGATTTCGTCGGCGTGGCCGTCGGGCGAGACGCCCTCGTAGACCCGTTCGATAGTTCCGTCGGGACCGACGAGATAGGAGTTGCGGAAGACGCCGTCGAACGTCTTGCCGAACATGTTCTTTTCGCCGTAGGAGTCGTACGCCGCGGAGACGCTCCCGTCTTCGTCCGACAGGAGCGTGAACGGGAGGTCGTACTTCTCGGCGAACGAGTCGAGGTCCGAGACGGGGTCGTCGCTGATGCCGAGGACCGTCGCGTCGCGGTCCTCGAACTCGTCCCACGAGTCGCGGAAGCCGCAGGCCTCGGTGGTACAGCCCGGCGTGTCGGCGCGCGGGTAGAAGTAGACCACCACGTGCTCGCCGCGGAAGTCGGACAGCGAGACGAGGTCGCCGCGCTGGTCGGGGAGTTCGAAGTCGGGGGCGTCGTCGCCAATTTCGAGCATAGCCACCTGTTCTGGCGGCGGAAAGAAGGGTCTTTCTCAGTCGAGTTTCTCGGCCGCGCCGCGTTCGACCAGCGGGTCGGCGTTGGCCGCCGGGAGCGTCACCACGTCCTCGGTGGCGAGGTCGTACTCGCGCTCGTCGACGCCGAGGATGGTCCCCACGTCGGCGGTGATGCGCACCGTCTCGCGCTCGTCGGCGAGGCCGGAAAGCGGGTCGTCGGCTGACGGCTCGACCGTGTCGGCGTCGCCCGGCGACGGGGCCGACGTCTCCGGGTCTGGCTCGTCCGGCGGAACCGCGGGGCCGGAGTCTGGTTGGGGCGTCGCTTGCGCGTCCGAGGCGTCGTCGCCGGTCCCGCCGCCCATCGCGTCCGCGAGCACGTCGCCCGCGGCCGAGTCGCCGGTGGCGGCTTCGGGGGCGCTGACGTCGGTTCCGGTCCCGGTCGGCGCGGTCTCCGGGTCGGGTTCGTCCGGCGGAATCGCCGGTCCGGAATCGTCAACTGCGTCCGGGGGCGACGTCGCGGGCGTCGATTCGACACCGGGAACGCCGGCGTCCGGTTCCGCGGTCGTCACGTCGGTCGCCGAAACGTCGTCCCGCGGGGAGTCGGCGGCCGACACGTCTTCGAGCGCGGACAGCACCGTCCCGCGGTTCTCCTCGATGCGGGCGACGAGGTCGTCGAACAGCCGCTTTTCCTCGCGGGTCAGCCCGTCCGTCTCGGAGGACATCCCCGCGGCCGCGAAGCTCGCGGCCTTGACGACCTTGCCGACGCGGCGTTCGTAGATGGAGGTGACGACCTCCTCCGCGGTCTCGATTTCGTCCGTGAGCCGCCGAATCTCCGGCGAGTAGTGGGTGCCGAGCTGTTCGGCCTTCTGTTCGCGTGTCGCCTTCTGCTCGGCGATGAACTCCGCGACGTCCTCGTAAAACGACTCGCGGAGGTGCTGTAAGCTGTCTTTCTGTCGCTCCGTCCGAAGCACGCTCCTGAGGTCGTCTACGTTCATTCTGTCACCTTCTCGGCCCGCCCGCGAGTCATGAGAAACACGCCGAGGCTCTCGTCTACTGACTGCACGCCGGAGTCGAGTGTAAAGCTATCGCCGTCGAACTCGACCTCCCCGGGGTCGGTCACTTTCACCGCGATGTCGCGGCCGCGGAAGCGGTCCGGCACCGCGTCCGATAGGGGGTCGAAGTCGTCGATTTCGTCGCGGTCGAGCGGTTCGACGACGAGACCGGACCCGCCGTGGAGGCTCTTTGGGAGGCGAATCAGCCGCTTCGTGTCGGTCGTCACGGGTTCGTCTATCGGCGAGGTCTCGTCCTCGACGGTCTCGTGGGCGAGCGCCTCGACCAGCGTCCGGACGCCGGGGCCGCCGGCCTCGACGTTGCCCTCGCGGACGGCGTCGGGGTTGTTGCGGAACGCGCCGAGAATCGTCTTCGCGCGCCCGTCGCCGATGCCGTCGAGTTCCTTCAGCCGCGAGAGCGCGGCGTCTTCTTCCATCTCTAACAGCGCGTCCACGAACGCGAGGAGTCGCCGGTGGGTCCGCCGACCCCACCCGCCCTCGGTTCGGAGGACGCGCTGGGTCGTCGTCCCGTGCTGTCGCGTCTCGATGAGCGCGTCGAAATCGAGGTCGATGGCGCGGATGTAATCGACTATCTCGCGGCGGGCCTCGCTGTCGAGGCCGCGGACCGACTCGTCGCGCACGTGGACGTGGTAGCCGCGACCGCCGGAGAACACCGCCTGCATCTCCTCGAAGTCGAAGTCGTCTTCGAGGAGGTCGAGGAGGTCCAAGAGCGCGTCCTTCCCCGCGTCGAGCATGTCGGCGTAGCCCGTCGTCTCGGGGTCGACGCCGGGGAGGTGGTCCGCGTCGATGTCGAACACGAGGTCCGCCTCGCGCCAGCCCTTGTCGTCCATCGAGGACGCGCCGGGGTCCGCAAACCGGGCCGACGAGAAGTAGACGTGTCGAGGGGCGCTGCGGGCGAGGTAGTCCGAGAGGTCGCCGAGGTCGAGAAGCGACTGGTGGCGGTGCATCCGCGTGCCGCCGGCCGACCACGGGATGACGCCCCACTCTCGTTCGCCCGGCGCGGGCGGGAGCGGAACGTCGGTGCTCCGGTAGTAATCGCCGAAGCGACCTTCGAGGTACTCGCGAGTGCGCCCGTCCATACACCTCGGGTTCCGGAGGCGCGGGTAAAGCGATTACGTCTCCGCGCGTCCGTAGTCGTTCCTCTCACCACCGTAGTGTGCGCATGCTTATCATTGTCGTTCGTCTATGAACCGGTGTGACCGACATGGAGTACACCTACCTCGGCGACACCGGCCTCGAAGTCTCGCGGCTCTGTCTGGGCTGTATGAACTTCGGCTCCAGCGCGGAGTGGATGATGAACGACAGGCAGGCGAGCCTCGACCTCCTCGACAGCGCGCTCGACGCGGGCATCAACTTCCTCGACACGGCGAACGCCTACTCCCGCGGGGAGTCGGAAGAAATCGTCGGCGAGGCCGTCGCCGAGCGCGACCGGGAGGAACTCGCCATCGCGACGAAGGTCTACTTCCCGATGGGCGACGGGCCGAACAAATCGGGGCTCTCGCGCAAGCACATCATCGACCAAGCGCACGCGAGCCTCGACCGCCTCGGCACCGACTACATCGACCTCTACCAGATTCATCGCTGGGACGACGGCGTCCCCATCGAGGAGACGCTGTCGGCGCTCGACTACCTCGTCGAGGAGGGCCTCGTCAGGTACGTCGGTGCGTCCACGATGTCGTCGTACCAGTTCACGAAGGCGCTGTACACGGCCGACGTTGAGAACCTCGAACGCTTCGCCTGCATGCAACCGGAGTACAACGCGGTCGACCGCCACGAGGAGGCGAACCTGCTTCCGGTCTGCGAGGGCGAGGGCGTCGGCGTCATCCCGTGGTCGCCGCTCGCGGGCGGTTTCCTCACGGGCAAGTACGAGCGCGACGCCGAGGTGCCCGCCGACACGCGCGCGGAGTCCGACGAGTACACGTCGAACCGCTTCACCGACGAGAACTGGGCCGTCCTCGACGCGATTCGGTCGCTCGCCGAGGAGAAGAACGCCACGCCCGCGCAGGTGTCGCTCGCGTGGCTCCTCCACAAGCCCGTCGTGGACGCGCCCATCATCGGGCCGCGCCGACTCGACCACCTCGAAGAGAACGTCGGCGCGCTCGACGTGGAACTGAGCGACGACGATATCGAGCGAATCGAGGCCCCGAAGACGCCGCGGTGGCCCGCGCCGGGGAAAGACTAAACCCCCGGAGCCTAATCTTCACGTACAATTATTACATATTCGGACTTGGTTGATTTTCGAGCCGTCGAGAATATTATCAAGTAATTTACTACAACACCGGTAGTGGCCAGCACCAAAACTATAAATAATCACTAATTGTAGAATACAGACTGTAATGGTTGATGCTGACTCACGCGAGGGCGAGCGTACTGGCGTCTCTCGACGCAGTTTTGTGAAGGCGGCCGGCGCATCGGGCGTCGCCGTCGGGCTGGCCGGATGTATTAGCACCGGCGGTGGAGACGGAAACGGCGGCGGTAACGGCGGCACGGACGCCGACACCGACACGCCGATTAACACCGAAGAGACAACCGACGAGATCACGCTTCAGTGGGCCGCCGACACCCGCGTCGCGGAGGCGGAAGCGGAAGTCGTGCAGGCGCTCCGGGACGCGGGTCTCCCGGAGAACATCGACATCGACATCCTCGCCGGCTCGCAGGTGACCGACAACAGACAGGCGCAGTATCAGCAGTGGCTCTCCGGCGGTCGCTCGGAGCCGACGCTGCTCATGATGGACAGCGGATGGACGATTCCGTTCATCGCCCGCAACCAACTGCAGAACCTCTCGCAGTCGCTCCCCGATGAGTTGACGTCGACCATCGAAGAGGAGTACTTCGGGGCCAGCGTCTCGACGGCGATGGGACCGAACGGCGACCTCTACGGTCAGCCGCTGTTCCCCGACTTCCCGACGATTCAGTACCGGAAGGACCTGCTCCGCAACGCGGGTTACACGGACGAGGACTTCTCGACGTGGGCGACCGAGTCGATGTCGTGGTCGGACTTCTCGCGGATTACGAGAGAGGCGCTCGACGCCAACGAGGACATCGAGAACGGGTTTACGTTCCAGGCGAACGTCTACGAGGGCCTGTCGTGCTGTGACTTCAACGAGTTCATGACCTCGTACGGCGGCGCGTACTTCGGCGGCCGCGAGAACCTGTTCGGCCCCATCGGCGACCGCCCCATCACGGTCGAAGAGGAGCCGGTCATCAACGCGATTCGGATGGTTCGGACGCTCATCCACGGCGAGGACGACGAGTACGCCCTCGACGGCATCACGGGCGGCATCTCGCCCGAAGCGGTCCTCCAGTGGACCGAGGACCCGTCTCGCCAACCCTTCACGACGGGCAACGCGGTCATGCACCGCAACTGGCCGTACTCCATCGTCATCAACGGCGCGGAGCCGTCGGCGGAGAACGAGCAGACCGGCTTCGGCGAGGACCTCGGCGTCATGCCGATTCCGTACGGCGTCACCGCCGACGAGGCCCAGTACGAGGGCACCGGCGGCCCCGTCGCCGCACTCGGCGGCTGGCACATGACGATGAATCCGAACTCCTCGGACGAACAGAAGCAGGCCGCGGTGCAGGTGCTTCGGACGATGCAGACCGAGCAGTTCCAGCTCGATATGTTCCGCATCATCGGCTGGATTCCGCCGCGCCCGTCGCTGCTCGACTCCGACGAGGCCGCCGAGGTGCCCATCATCGGCCGCTACCTCGACGCCCTGAAGGTCGCCGGCGAGAACGCGATTCCGCGGCCGGTCACCGTCGTCTGGCCGCAGCAGTCCGGCCGCATCGCCCAGGAGGTCAACGCCACGTTCGCCCAGGAGAAATCCCCCGAACAGGCGATGTCCGACCTCGCATCACAGCTCGAACAGATCGAGCAGAACGCGTAGAGCAACGTCTTTACCGAGACGTAACCAATACACACGTTATCATTTGACATGGCTACCGAACAACAATCAGGGGAGGCGCTTTCCGACAGCCGGAACAGCGGCCCGTACGCCTCGGCCGTCAACTGGATGGAGTCGCTTTCCGAGACGCAGTTCGCGTACCTGCTTTTGACGCCCGCGCTCGTCCTCTTGGGGGTCATCGCCGTCTACCCGCTGATCTCGACGTTCAGCATGTCGCTGTTCGCCGATCAGCTGACGGGGACCGCGCGGCTCGGCCAGTTCGTCGGACTGAAAAACTACGTGGACCTGTTCAGCGGCGCGCGCAACTACGCGCTGCCGTCGCAGTTCCTCCCGACGTTCACCTCGGAGTTCCCCTTCGTCACGAACATCTACTCCAGCGCGCTCGCGGTGACGCTCATCTTCACCGTCTTCAGCGTGCTGTTCGAAACGCTCATCGGCTTCGGTCAGGCGCTCATCCTCGACCAGGACTTCCGCGGTCGGCGGTGGGTCCGCGTCGCCATCATCATCCCGTGGGCCGTCCCCATCGTCATCCAGGGGATGATCTGGTACCTGATGTTCCAACCGAACATCGGCTTCCTCGTCGGCACGACCGAGAACCCGGCGCTGTTGAACCAACTCGGTCTCATCGGCACGACGCCGCTTCGGAACACCGCCGACGCGCTGTTCCTCATCATCGTGGCCGACGTGTGGAAGACCTCGGCGTTCATGGCGCTTCTCATCCTCGCGGGGATGCAGAGCATCGACCGGTCGCTGTACGACGTGGCGAAGGTCGCCGGCGCGTCGCGCTGGCAGCAGTTCAAGCTCATCACCTTCCCGCTCATCCTGCCGACGGTGCTCGTGGCGATGCTGTTCCGCACCATCGACGCGATGCGCGTCTACGGTATCATCCAGACCATGGCCGGCTGTCAGACGGTCCCGTCGTTGTCGTGTCTCGTCGTCACGACGTTCAACACGCCGCTGTACGGGACCTCGGCGACCGTGGCGTTCGTCACCGCGGGCATCATCGCCGTCGTGGTCTCGGTGTACATCGTGAACTTCGCCAGCGAGGGTCTCTGAGATGTCCAACGAAACTCCGGGAGCCGGCCTCGGCTCCGACGACGACATGGAACGCGGGCCGCTCGGCCGCTGGGTCGACTCGGCTATCAAGAACCCCGACAGGGTCTACCGCGCGATGTTCTACGTGGCGATGCTGTTTTTCCTCGTCACGACGCTGTTCCCGTTCTACTGGCTGCTGGTGCTCGCGCTCACGCCGAACAACCTCATCGCCGACATGGGACTCGTGCCGAACGGGTTCAACCCGCAGGTGTTCATCGCGATGTTCGAGCGGGTGCCGTTCCACCTGTACATGTTCAACAGCTTCGTGCTGGGCATCACGACCACCGTCCTCGTGTTGCTCATCGCCAGCCTCGCGGGGTACGTCTTCGGCCGCCTCCGCTTCCCCGGCAAGGGCGTGCTGATGCTCGGCATCCTCGCCATCAGCTACTTCCCCCCGGCGGCGTTCCTCATCCCGCTTTTCGAGCTGTTCACCGGGAACACCTCGCTCACCGTCGGGATGGTGACGATATCGACGCCGGACCTGTTCAACACGCCGGCACCGATGGTGTTCCCGTTCAGCGCGCTGTTCCTGCCGCTGTCGATATTCATCCTCACGACCTTCTACGGGCAGATTCCCGACGGGTTGGAGGACGCGGCGCGGGTGGAGGGAACGACCCGACTGGGCGCGCTGTTCCGCGTCATCGTGCCGCTTTCGGCACCCGGCGTGGCGACCGCGGGCGTCCTCACGTTCATCAGCGTCTACAACGAGTTCTTCTTCTCGTTCCTGATGAACAACGGCGAGGCCGACTCGTGGGCCCCCATCGTCGCGGGTATCCTGAAGTATCAGGGGCAGTTCGACACCCCGTACAACCTGATGGCCGCCGCCTCCATCGTGGGGGTCTTACCCGTGGCTATCCTTGTCATCATCGCCCAAGAACGCATCGTGAGTGGACTGACCGCAGGAGCGCTGAAGGAGTAATCATGGGAGACGTAACACTCGAACACGTAAGCAAGCACTACGACGACGTAACGGCGGTCGACGACATGAACCTCGACATCGACGACGGAGAATTCATCTGTCTCGTCGGTCCGTCGGGGTGCGGGAAGTCGACGACCATGGAGATGATAGCGGGCCTCACCATCCCCTCGGAGGGGAAGGTGTTCATCGGCGACCGCGAGGTGACGAACCTCCCGCCGAAGGACCGCGGGGTGGCGATGGTGTTCCAGAACATCGCGCTGTTCCCCCACATGGACGTCTACGACAACATCTCCTTCGGGCTCCGCCTCCGCAACTACGACAAGGAGGAAATCGAGCGCCGCGTCGAGCGCGCCGCCGAAATCGTCCAGTTGCAGGGGATGCTCGAACGCATGCCCGACGAGATGTCCGGCGGCCAGCGCCAGCGCGTCGCCATCGCCCGCGCCATCGTCCGCAACCCCGGCGTCTTCCTGATGGACGAGCCGCTTGCGAACCTCGACGCGAAGCTCCGAGTCCACATGCGGACCGAACTCCAGCGCCTGCACAAGGAACTGGATACGACCATCATCTACGTCACCCACGACCAGGCGGAGGCGATGACGATGTCCGACCGCATCGCGGTCATCGACTCCGGCCAACTCCAGCAGATAGACCCGCCGCTCGTCTGTTACAACGAGCCGTCGAACCTGTTCGTCGCGGGCTTCATCGGCTCGCCCTCGATGAACTTCCTCGACGGCGAGGTCACCGAAAACGGCTTCGTCTCGACCAACATCGACGTGGAGTTCGACCCCGCGGACCTCGGCGTCGACCCGGGGACGGACGTCACGATGGGCATCCGCCCGGAAGACGTGTATCTCGTCGAAGAGGAGTCGCTCGTCTCGAACCCCAGCCGCCGCATCGACGCCGTGACGGACGTGCTCGAACCGATGGGCGACGAGATATTCGTCTACCTGAAGCTCTCGGAGTCGGCCGAGACGGACCTCGAAGACACGAGCGGCGTCGCCAACGACCAACTGCTGATGAGCGTCGCCCCCGACACCGACATCGAGGAGGACGAGGACGTGACCGTCGTGCTCGACCGCTCGCGCGTCCACCTCTTCGACACGGCGACGGGCGAGGCCATCAGCCACGGCATCGAGACGGCCGTCCAGACGAGCGGCGCGGCCGGCACGGAAGCCGAAAGCGACGACTGACGCGCCCGCGACTCGCATCGCCCGCACACCGCTTTCCGAACCCACCCACAACACACCCACAGCACACCTATGGTCAACGAACTCGGCCTGCTCTACTTCGGCGGCATGACCGTCCTGTTTTTCTTCTGGGCCTACGGTATCGTCTCGTTCCTCCTCGACCTGAAGAACACGTTCATCCCGAAGGGGAGGCAGTACCTCCGCGGACGGCGTCGGCTCAAGGAGGAACAGCGCCGCGAAGAAGAACGCAAGGAGCGGGAAGAACAGCTCTACTGAACGCCGACTCGACCCGCGTGTCCCGTCTCGTCTCGCCCCGTCTGGTCCGGCTCCACTGCGAGCCACCCGTCGCAGTGAGAACGCTTGCTAACCGGGGTCTCGCGGTCGATTCTGGCAATTCAGCCCAAAGAACGTGAAACTTAACACCACCAGTAGTTAATCATCGAATCATGAGTACGGAATCATCGGTCCGAATCGGTATCGTCGGACTCGGAAACATCGGACACCACCACGCAGACCGCCTCGTCAACCTCGGCGCGACCCTCGTCGGCGGCCTCGACATCATGGCGGACGCCCGTCGGCGCTTCGCGGAGAAGTACGACGTGAACACCTACGAGGAGAAGTCGGAACTGTTCGAGGCGGTCGACGCGGTCATCATCACCACCCCGAACCGCTTCCACGAGGAGTACGCCGTCGCCGCGCTCGACGCGGGCCTCGACGTCCTGCTCGAAAAGCCGCTGGCGCACTCGCTCGAATCAGCCGAGCGAATCGCCGAGGCGGCCGAGGCGGCCGACGGCTTCTGCATGGTCGGCTTCAACAACCGCTTTGCCAACCCCGTCGAGGTCGTCCGCCACCACTACGAGGAGGGCCGCCTCGGCGAGGTCACCCACGTCGAGGCCAACTACGTCCGCCGCCGCGGCATCCCCGGCCGCGGGTCGTGGTTCACCTCGAAGGAGGTCGCGGGCGGCGGGTCGCTCATCGACATCGGCGTCCACGCCATCGACCTCGCGCTCTACTTCCTCGACTTCCCCGAGGTCGTCGAGGTCTCGGGCGTCACCCGCTCGGAGTTCGGCGACCGCGACGACTACACCTTCGTCGAGATGTGGGGCGACGACGTGGGCCCGGAGGCCTTCGACGTGGACGACTCCGCGAGCGCCTTCATCCGCACCGACGAGGGGACGACCATCTCCCTCGAAGTCGCGTGGGCGACGAACCGCCCGACCAACGACGAGTTCTTCCTCCGCGGCACGGAGGGCGGCGTGCGCTTCGACCGCGCGAGCCACGACCTCCAGTTCTACGAGGACGGCGTCGGCGGCGGCAACCACCTCTCGACGACGGACGTGGTGACGCAGGACAACGACACCCACAAGACCGAACAGGAGGCGTTCCTCGCCGCGGTCGCCGAGGGCGAACACCCCGGCCGCAACACGGTCGAACAGGGCCTCGCCGTCCAGCGCGTCATCGACGCGATCTACCGCTCGTCGGAGACGGGGAAGGCGGTCCGCCTCGACGCGGCCGAGACCGAGACCGAGACGCCCCCGGCGAACTGACCACCGCGAACGCGAACATCTCTCAGTCCCACTTTTCACACCATGTCCGTCATCGACTCACTCAAGCGCCCGGAACACACCGGCGAGAACCGCTGTCTCCCGTGTACCGCCGTCAACGTCGCCATCGTCGTCGTCGTCGGTCTCGCGGTCAGCGTGCTCTCGCCGGTCGCCGGCCTCGTCGTCCTCGTCGGCGGCGCGCTCTCTGTGTACCTCCGGGGCTACGTCGTCCCCGGCACGCCCTCGTTCGCGCCGCAGTTGGTCGGCGCAGTCGGCCTCGCCGGCGTCTTCGACCACGGCGACGAGGGGCCGGCCTCGGACCGCCGCTCGGAATCGCTCGACGCAAGCGTCGACCCCGACGTGATGCTCTCGGCGCTCCTGAACGCCGGCGTCCTCGTCGAAGAAGAAGACGGGCTGTTCCTCGACGACGACGCCCGCGAGGAGTGGGAGTCGACGATGGCGACGCTCCGGAAGACCACCGACGAGGAGCTCGCCGAGGCCGTCGCCAACGCGGTCCCGTTCGACGCGACGGTCGACGCCGAGTTCGATGGCATCTCGCTCGACGGCCCCTCGATGTCCGTGTGGATTTCCCGGCCGCAGGCCATCGCGGACGTGGCGACGCTCTACGCGGTCGTCGAGCGCGGGGTCGACCCGATGGTCGCGCTCGCGGCCACGGAGCCGATGCGGATGTTCGCCGAGGTCTGTCCGGACTGCGGCGGCCCGGTCGAGGAGACGACGACGCGCAACTGCTGCGGCGGCACCGCGGGGCTGTACGACTCGCCGGAACACGAGGTGCTCGGCTGTGCGGACTGCGGCGCGGTCGTCTACGAGTTCCCCGACGAGTAGCCGTCGCTGACGGGGTGCGGTCGAGCGGAAAAGACGCGGGCGCGAAACCTGACGACGCGGCTTCAGACGATTTCGTCGCGGTTCGGAACCTCGTCGCGGCCGAGCAGAATCTCCTGTCCTTCCACGTCTTCGAGCGCGGCGACCAGCCCGCCGACTTCGACGACGCTCTCTTCGGTCTCGATGTGGAGCGACGCGACCTCCTCCGTGTCCTCGAAGGCCGTCTCGATGACGCGACCCTCGACCACGACGGGGTCGCCCGTCTCGATGTCGCGGCCGGAGACGGAGGCGTAGAAGTCGCCGTCTATCTCGCGGATGTCCTTGACGGCCCGGCGGATAGAGGCGTAGCGGCGCGGGAACGGCCGGCGCTTGCCGTTGGCGACGATGGTCTCGGCGGTGGTCCAGAGGACGGTCCCGAAGAAGCCGCTGACGAGGAAGCCGAGCGCGGAGCGGTTGAAGATGACGCCGTAGCGGTCGCGGTCGTCGCGGAGGGCGTCCTGCGTCGCGTAGATGGAGTACTCGCCGTCGGCGACCGCGAGGACGGGCGAGGTGATGCCGCGGCGGGCGCGGGCGATGGTCGCCACGTCGAGGTAGTTGAACTCCTCGGGGTCGGGCGCGCGGGAGGCGGGTGTGACGAGCAGGTCGATGCTGACGCCGCTATCGATGGCCGCCGCGAGGTCGTCGCGGAAGCGACGGAGCAGGTCGGGCGTCAAAGAGAGCACGAGTTCGTACTCGGCGGCCTCGATAATCTCCTCGATGTAGCGGAGGATGGTCGACCGCGACTTGACGAGCGAGACGGCCTCGGTGTCGCGGGCCGGGGCGGTGTACCGCGCCTCAAGCTCCTCGATGAGTTCCTCCAGCGAGGTCTTGACGTTCGCGAAGGCGTCGTCGGGGTCGACCGCGACGATTTTCATCGGCCGCGACTCGCGGAGTTCGACGAGGCCGCGGTCGGACAGGCTCCGGACCGTGTCGTACACCCGCGGCTGGGGGATGCTGGTTCGGTCGGCGATTTCGCTCGCCGTCAGCTGTCCGTGTTCGAGGACGGCCAGATACGCGTCTATCTCGTACTCACCGAGGTTGAAGCGCTCACCGACTCGCTCCATGGTGAGCCGCAGTTCGTCGGCCATGCTCGTGACGTGTACGGCATCACCTAAATCATTTACTGAAATCCGAGTAGCACGAAATTCCGAAAACAAGTGGCACATACGATAGCAGGGCGGCCGTCGAGCATCGCGGAACGGCGGGCGAGGTGGAGTGGAGTAGGGTGAGGCGAATCGCCCCTCACATGTACATCCGGTCTTCCGGGAGGTCGGCCTCGCTGTCGTGGAGTCGCTCGGCGAGTTCGGCGTAGTACTGCTGCACCTCGGCCGCGAAGGACTCCAGCGGCGAGGAGTCGACGCCGAGGTCGTACACGTCGTCGGCGGCGTCGACGAGGCGGATGGCCGCCTCCACGTCGGGGACCTGCGCGTGGACGGGCGTGACGTAGACGCCGACGCCGAGGGGCGACCCGATGCCGCGCTCGACGAGCGCCGCGTTGGTGCCGTCGAAGAATCCGCGCCCCATCGGCGGGATGTCGCTGTCGGCGAGTCGCGCCCCGCGGTAGTCGTCGGTGGCGATGTAGAACACGCGGTGTTCGTCCGGGCCGTGGGCCATCGGAATCCCCGACAGGACGGCGAGTTCCTCCACCCGATTCCGTTCGGTCCACTCCAGGATGGCGTTTCCGAACTGCGTGCCGTGGACCGCCGGGACGAACAGTTCGCCGACGAGCACGGTCACGTCGAGGTCGTCGCGGGAGAACAGCCGGGTGTGGTGTCGGGGGCGGCCGTCCTCGAACGGCGTCACCGCCGGGAGGCCCTCGACGGTGAGGTGGCCGGTCTGTTCGAGGTCGAGGTGGTCGACGATGAAATCGACGGCCGTGAGGCCGGCGAGTCCGAACGACGAAAAGCCACAGAGGAGCGCTCGACTGGGCGGCGTCTCGTGCGTTATCCGGAAGTCGGGACGGGAGGTCGTCGCGTTGGCCATACCGGTACTGCGACGGCCCGACACTTAGCCGTTCACCGCGCGCGAACCCCCGCAGT
Organism: Haloferax sp. KTX1; assembly: GCF_902410085.1. Taxonomy (NCBI): domain Archaea; kingdom Methanobacteriati; phylum Methanobacteriota; class Halobacteria; order Halobacteriales; family Haloferacaceae; genus Haloferax; species Haloferax sp. KTX1. Next base: position 205,789 of record NZ_CABPRH010000004.1, read on the forward strand.
AACAACCCTTTTTTCGCCGCTCCCCGTTGCGGTTTCCATGCACGGAGTCGAGGGGGTTGCCGACGTGTCGGGTGCGTCGGGCGCGGTACCGACTGCGGGGGGCCACGTCGCGGTCGCCCCGCTCCAGTCGACGGCGCTCACGCCGCCGACGTTCGTACCGGACTACTTCCTGTTTCCGGGGTGGCGCATCGCCGTCGCCCTCGTCATCGTCGCCCTGTCGGTCGGGCTCTCGAAGTACATCGTCCGCCTGCTCGGCCGACCGGTCGCCCGGCAGTTCCGCCGTCAGAGCGTCGCCCAGACCGTCCTCCGAATCGTCCGCCTCGCCATCGTCCTCGTCGGCGTCGGCGTCGGGGCGAACGTCCTCGGCCTCGAACTCGGCGACATCGTCCTCTCGGTGACGGTGTTTTCGGCGGTGCTCGGTATCGTCCTCGCGCCCATCGTCGGGAGCATCATCAACGGGGTGTTCGTCCTCTCGGACCAGCCGTTCGAAATCGGCGACATGATCGAACTCGACGACGGCACGAAGGGGTTTATCGACGAGATCACCCTGAGCTACACGAAGATATTCACCCTCGACAACACCTTCCTCGTGATGTCGAACTCGAACATCCGCGACCGCGACGTCATCAACTACTCCGCCGAGGACGAGCGGACCCGCCTGTCGCTCGACGTGCTCGTCACCTACGAGTCGGACATCGACGCCGCCCGCGACCTCGTCGAGCGCGCCGCCCGCGACTGCGACGCGGTGGTCGAAGGCGGCCCGGACATCCGCATCGGGAGCGCCCGCTACCCGGCGAAGCCGACCGCCTACATCGACTCCTACGCCGACAACGGCGTCCTCCTGCGCCTCCGCTACTGGGCGCTGAAACCCTACAAAATCGGCCGCATCCAGTCGGAGGTCCAGACGCGGCTCTGGACGCTCGTCGAGGAGTCAGAGGCGACCGTCGAGTTCGCCTACCCGCACACCCACCTCGTCTTCGACGAGACGAGCGGGAGCCTCCACGTCACCGGCGACGAGGCCGCGAACCGGCGTCACGCCACAGCGTCGCCGGCACCGGGAGCGCCCACGCACCCGGTCTCCGGGGTGGGCGGCGAAGCCCCGGTCGATGCGGCTGACGCGACCGACGCCCCGGAGTCGTCGGGCGCGGAGCCGACGGACGCGGAGTCGACGGACACCGCCGGCGGCGACTGAGCGGGGAGCGCCCGAGACGGTCGGCACTGGGTCGGCGTCGGAAACGGAACCCCGACCGAACCCGACCCCGAGCGTCGCCGGCTCAGTCGTCCGCGCGGACGGTGATGACCGTGCAGTCGAGCTTTTCGCGGAGGAACACGTCGATGTCGGGGTCGTCGAGGAACCGCCGGAGCATCCGCCGCCAGCGGCTGGCCTGCTTCGACCCGATGACGACGATGTCCGCCTCCTCGGCGGCGACCTCTTCGAGAATCGTCTCCTCAACGAGGAAGCCCCGGCGGACCACGTAGCGCGCGCGGACGAGCGGGCCGAACTCGGCTTCGACCGCCCGCTTGAGTTCGGTCCGCGTCACGCCGCGGTTCGACTGGTAGAGGTCGACGTGGAGGACCGTCAGCTCGGCGTCGCGCTCTCTCGCGACGCGGACGGCCTCTTCGAGCGTCGCCCGGGAGTGCTTCGAGAGGGGGTATCGAACCGGGACCACGACCCGTGTCATACTCCGAAGCCACTCGCCGGGCGTGCGTGAACCTTTCCCTCTCGGACGGGTTCGCCGGCGGCCGCGTCTCGGTTTCGCCCCGTTCCGCGCTCAGCCGTCGGCGCGGGTGGCCGACCGGCGCTCGACGCGTCCTTCGACCGCGGCGTCGAACCCGACCTCGCGGGCGTACCGCGCCAGCGCGTCGTGTTGAATCTCGAACTCGCCGACGCGGTGCGCCTGCGTGATGGCCGGGAACTCCTGTGTGCTGTGCAGCAGGTAGTCGCTCGTGGCGACGGTGTAGCGCGCCTCGGGGTCGATCGGCTCGCCGCCGACGAACGCCTCGACCACCTCGTCTCGGTCGTCGTCCCAGACGATGCGCGCGCCGCTGACGTGGGCGTGCCACCAGTCCGGCTCGCCGAAGCCCATCTCGGCCCCGCGGGCGGCTCCGAACGCCGCGAGCAACTCCGTGCCGGTCACCTCGGCGACGACGAGGTGTTCCTCGAAGGGAACGAGGCTCACGAGGTCGGCGTGGGTCACGTCGGGGCCGACGGGCGGGCCGGAGCGGATGCCGCCGCTGTTCTGCAGTCCCACGTCCGCGCCGGTCGCCCAGCGGTAGGCGTCGGCGATGGCGTTGCCGACGCGGCACTCGCCGGCCGCGACGGTCTCTTCGGCGCGGTCCATCGGGCGGTCGATTCGACAGAGCACCTCGTCGAGACCCGCGGCGTCGACTCGGCCCTCCAGCGCCGCCACCAGTTCGGCGTCCGCCCGGTACTCGGCGGTCCGGTGGCGGACCGTCTCGATGCGGTCGGCGGCGACGCGGACCTCCCAGACGACGTGGCCGTTCGCGCCGGGGCGGACGATTGGGACGCCGTCGACCACGTCGTCGCGCTCGGCGTGGACGTGGCCGCCGAGGACGAGGTCCACGTCGCACCGGGCGACGAGTTCGTCGTCGCCGCTCCCGAGGTGCGAGAGCGCCACGACGAGGTCCGCACCGTCGTCTCTGAGGGCGGCGGTCGCGTCGGCGGCGGCCTCGTAGGGGTCGGCGAAGTCGAGGTCGACCGCCTCGGGGTTGATAGAGCCGGTCGCGGGGTCGGTGACGCCGAAGAAGCCGAGCGTCAGCCCGTCTATCTCGCGGGTCGTCCGCGGGACGGTTCCCTCGGCGGCGGCGAACCGGCCGCCGTCCTCGCCGCGGACGTTGCTCGTGACCCACGTCGGCCGGCTCGCGGCGACGAGTTCGCGGGTCCGACCCGCCCCGTAGTCGAAGTCGTGGTTGCCGAACGTTTCGAGGTCGGCGTCCACGGCGTCGTAGAAGTCGAGCGCCTGCCCGCCGCGCTCGACGAGAGAAAGGACGCCCGGCGCGGTGTTGTCGCCCGTGCCGACCACGAGGGTATCGTCGCCGTCGAGGGCGCTGACACAGCCCGCGAGGCGGCCGGCGCGCTCGGTGTCGTCGAAGACGTTCTCGATGTCGGAGTAGTGGAGGAGCCGAGGCATTCGCTTCTCGAATGTGGCGGTGCGGGCGGATAAGAAGCCGTCGGGACGGCCCGCGACGTCGACGCGGACCGAACCGAATCGGACCGGAACGAAGCGGTTGCCGCGGTTACTCGCCGTCTTCTCCTTCGAGTTCGAACGCGACTTCGACCTCGGCTTGGTACTCCCGCGTCTCGACGGACGCGAGTTCGACGCCGAGCTCCTTTACTTCGACCCAGTGGACGCCCGCGAGCGTCTCCTCCGCGCGGTTAATCGCGTCGTCGACGGCGGCGTCGAAACTCTCTGCACTCCGACCGACGAGGGTGATTTTCTTGAACACCATCTCGTCGGACCCTTCGTCTTACTATCACAAATAATCGTCCCCGACTCGGCGGCCGGGTGTCGGGGCGAACGGAGCAACCCCCGGCGCGTCGTCGCGGGACTCAGTCGTCGGCCCGGTACGGGCGCGCGGTCTCGGCCCGCGCCGCGACGAGCGTCCGCCCCCACGCCACGGCCGAGGGGTCGTAGCTCACGACCAGCGCCTCGGGTCCGCCCATGTGGTCGTAGACGACGAGCGTGACCGAGGCCGTCGTCGGCCGGTTCATCACTACGACGCCGAACGCCGGGTCGTCGTCGACCGCGCACACGCGGACGCCGGCGTCGACCATCGCGTCGAGACCGTCGGGGTAGCGATTCGAGAGCCAGTCGAGCGACTCCGCGGAGAGCACGAGCGTGGCGCTGTCGCCGAGCCGCGCGAGCTGTTCGCTCCCCTCGGGCCAGAGGCTGAACAGAAACGGGCCGTTGAAGCCGGTGAGCGTCGTCACCTCGCCGAGGTCGAAGTCGAGCGAGGCCCGCTGTTCCATCGCCGTGAGGTCGCCCGTACAGACGACCGCGTCGCGGAACAGCGAGGGCGGCGGGTTGACCGACTCGGGGAGGCGGTCGAGCACCGGCCCCGCGCCGAGCACGTTCGCCATCGCCCGTATCGCTTCGTCGTGTGTCTCCAGCGCGACGCGGCCCGCCGTCGTAGCGACGAACCCGCCGTCCGACCGTTCGACGAGGCCGAGGTCGACGAGTCGCTCGACGCCGCGGTCGACGGTGGACCGAGAGACTGAGAGCGTGCGGACCAGTTCGGCCTTCGCTAGCGGCTCCGACGAGAGCGCCTGAAGAATCTGACTGCGGCGACCGACCGTCTCGAACGCGGCGGCGGCGTCCTCGCCATCGTCCTCGTCTCCGTCTCCGACCCAGCTCGACATCGGTGTGAACGTCTCAGTCCGTGTACAAATGTATATCGGGACTCGGGAAGTTTCGCCCCCAGTCGGCCGATTCCGACGTACTGGTGTCCGCCCCGTCGTGTCAACGAGTCGTCCCTTCGAGCCGGCTCTGTAACGCGCCGACCACGTCGGAGAGGTGCGCGGTCCCCCAGACGGCGACGATGACGCCGCCGACGGCGTCGAACACGAGATCGAGGAGCGTGTCGTCGGGGCCGTACTGCGTCAGCACCGACCCGGTGCCGGCGAGCGAGGCCACCCCGGAGATGGCGAACTCGATGACCTCCCAGAAGACGCCGAACGCGAGGACGAAAAGCAGGATGAAGACGAACATGAACCGCGGCGGCAGGTAGATGTCCGTCGTGTGCTCGTCGACCGCGCGGACGGTCGCGTAGCCGGCGGCCGCGACGACCGACGACGACAGCGCGTGCGTCAGGTGGTCCCACCACCAGACGCCCGAGTAGAAACTCGTCTCCGACCCTGGAAAGCCGACCGTCCCGAGCGCGTGGAGGAACGCCGCCGAGGATATCCAGAGCGTCAATCCGGCGTCCATCGGGATGCGGTAGTCGCGTTCCAGTAGCGCCGGGAGGTAGGTCACGCCGAGGCCGACGAGCGCGTTGACGACGATGCCGAAGTTCCCGCGGTCGAGGCCGATGAAGACGAGACCGACGAGCACCACCTGCATCGCCCGCGAGAGCTGGCGCTGGCGTCGCGCGTCGATGCGGAGATGGGAGCGAATGTTCACGACGACTCACCGCCCTCCGACGCGGAGGACCCTCCCGCCTCCGCTGCCTCCGTCGTCTCCGACACCTCGGCTATCTCCGCGACCTCCTCCGGGAGCCGCTCGCGCGACCCGGCCCGGCGGCGGAAGTAGTACTCGAACAGCAATCCGGCGGCGAGACCGGCGACGGTGGCGGCGACGAAGTCCCACATCAGCCCCGCCTCGATAACGTCGTCGGGCCGGCCGTTCAACAGCAGGCGCGTCCCGAGGTAGATATCGGAGAGCCACTGGACGACCGCCCAGACGCCCGCGGCGGCCATCGTGGCGATGACGACGAAGAAGACGGCGAAGGAGTGGTTCATCCGGACCGGCGTGAACACGTCGAGTTCGACGGCGACGATGAGCGCGATGGCGGCCACCGCGAGATACGTCGAGACGCGGCCGGTGAACGGCACGCCGCCGATGGTCTGTCCCCGAACGAGGACGCGAGCGACGAGCGGGAACGAGGCGAGCGCGACGACCTCCCACGGAAGCATCGCTCGCGGCTCGCGGAAAGCGACGGCCGGAACGACCGTGACGGCGGCCACGACGGCCGCGAAGCCGCCCCAGACGAGGTCGCCGCCGGTGACGACGCTCCCGACGGCGACGGCGACGAGGAACGCCACGAACAGCCACGCGAGCGCCGCGTTGAGCCGTCTGCTCCGAACGAATCGCGCCAGCTCCGTCGGTGCGGCCTGCGACATGCTCGTCCGTTAGCGACGGGCTGAGAAAACGTTTGGGCGAAGACGCCCCGTTTCGATTACGTGTTCGTGCCGTGAACGACCTCGTAGTCGTTCCCACCACCGTTCGACACGCCGATGATTGCCCACTCGTATGGAAGGTCGATACCGCGAAGCCGCTCTCGAAGCGCGCTGAGGTGGTCGTCCCACGTCACGAAGCAGCGGAACCGATACGGTGTCTCGGTTCCGCCGTCTGCGAGCACCGGACGGCATTCGGTCGCTTCGCGCGAACTCAGTGCGGTCACGTGGACCGTACGCCACTTGCGTTCGGCCAGCATATCGGGTCCGTCCCCCGAGACGGAGTAGCCGAGCCGGCCGAATATCGACCGAGCCTCCTGAACAGGAGGCATCGAAGCCTGGGCCATGCAGATCAACGTACACCCGCACCCCTGATAAAGATTGTCACGCTATACCATACCAATAATCGGCGGGCGGTCGCGCGAGCCGCGCGGCTACTCGTGGGCGGCGTCCCACTCCTCGGGTTTGCGGACGTTCCCGCAGTTGTTGCACTCGATGCGGGCCATCGTGTCCATCGCGGTGTCGAACGAGTCGCAGTTGCCGCAGAGGTAGCCCCATCGGTTCTCGGCGTCCTCGGTCGAGTAGACGACGTAGAAGGGTCCCTTCGAGCCCCGTTCGGGCTCGTCGGTGGCGACGAAGACGGTCTTACCGCTCGATACGGTCTGGGTCTGCAGTTCGGCCATGCCACCGCTTCGCGCGGGGGCGGCTTAAGAAATTGGTCCCTACGTCCGGAACGACTCGCCGCACCCGCAACTGCTCTCGGCGTTCGGGTTGTCGACGTGGAAGCCCGCGCCCTGCAGGCCGCCTTCGAAGTCGAGGGTGGAACCGCCGATGTAGTTCATGCTCGCGGGGTCGACGAACACGCGGAGACCGTGCTGTTCGACGACCGTGTCGTCGTCTTCGGGTTCGTTGTCGAAGCGCATCCCGTAGGACAGCCCGGCGCAACCGCCCTGCTGGACGAACAGCCGGAGACCGGCCACGTCGGTGTCCATCGACTCGCCTTCGAGGAGGGAGACGGCCTCGTCCGCGGCCGCGGGCGTGACCGTGACCGCCACATCGCCGCCGCCACTCGCGGATTCCGTGCTCATACGCCCCATTATACTGTGGGAACGGTTAACTGTGGCGCAGGCGGAACTCCGCGCGCCGACCCGGTAGGGTGCGGCTACCGGTCGAAAACGGGAGAGAACGGCTCGAACCGGTCGTTCCGCCCTATTCTATTCCTCGAACCGCTCGCGGACGCTCTGGGCGTGCGCGTCGAGGCCTTCCGCCTCGGCGAGCGTCGTCACCGTCTCCGAGAGCTCCGACAGCCCGTCGCGGTCGAGGCGCTGGACCGTCGTCGAGCGGACGAAGTGGTCCACGGAGAGGCCGCCCTGCCGCTTCGCGCCGCCGCCGGTCGGGAGGACGTGGTTCGTCCCGGAGGCGTAGTCGCCGGCCGCGACGGGCGTGTACGGGCCGAGGAAGACGCTCCCCGCGGAGTCGATGCGGTCCAACAGCGCCTCGTCGTCGTCGGCCTGAATCGTCAGGTGCTCGGCGGCGTACTCCTCGGCGAACAGCACCGCCTCGGACATCGACCGCGCGAGGAGGACGCCCGACGCGTCGCCTTCGAGCGCCGCCTCGATGGTCTCCGCGCGCTCGCGCTCGCCCGCCTGCCGCTCGACCTCCGCGACGACGTCCGCGGCGAGGTCGGCGTCGTCGGTGACGGCGACGACAGACGCGTTCGGGTCGTGTTCGGCCTGCGCGACGAGGTCGGCGGCGACGAACCGCGCCTCGGCGGTCTCGTCGGCGACGACGAGCACCTCGGAGGGGCCGGCGAGGAAGTCGATGTCCACGTCGCCGCGGACCTCGGCCTTCGCCGCCGTGACCCACTTGTTGCCCGGGCCGACGACCTTCTGGACGGCCTTCACCGTCTCCGTGCCGTAGGCGAGCGCGGCGATGCCCTGCGCCCCGCCGACCGAGTACACCGCGTCCGCGCCAGCGACGTGCATCGCGGCGAGCGTGACGGGGTTCATCGGCTCCGCCGGCGGCGTGGCGACCGCGACGTGTTCGACGCCCGCGACCTTCGCGGGGATGACCCCCATGAGGACGCTCGACGGGTAGGCGGCGGTACCACCGGGGGCGTAGACGCCCACCCGGTCGAGCGGCCGGTAGCGACGCCCGAGTTCGCGGGTGCCCGCGTCGCCGAACTCCCCGCGCCAGTCCTCGGGGACCTGCTTTTCGTGGAACTCGCGGACGTTCGCCGCGGCGGCCTCGATGGCCTCGCGCACGTCGTCGTCGATCTCGTCGTAGGCGCGCTCGGCGGCGTCGGTCACGTCGATGTTGCCGACCTGGACGCCGTCGAACTCATTTGAGAACTCACGGACCGCCGCGTCGCCCTCGCGGCGGACGCGCTCGACGATGTCGCGCACGTCGGAGCGGACCTCCCCGACCCCGGCGTCCCGCTCGAAGAATGCGCGGCGGGCGTCGGTGCCGAGGTCGGCCAGTTCGCGAACCTCGATGTTCATACCCCGGCTTTGCGGCCGGCGCGAAAAGTCGTTGCGGAAGCGGTGGGGCGGTGACGGCGGCCGTCCGACCGCCGCGGGCGGTCGTCGACTCGGCCCCGGCGGCGACTCGGCGGGCGACCGCCGTCGTCCCGTCACCCGAGGAGCGTCGAGTACAGGAGCCAGCCGTTCAGCGCCACGATGACGGCGATAACGACGCCGAGGACGCCGGTCGTGGTCGCCCGGTTTCGGAAGTTCCCCATCAGCGACGCCTCGTGGGTGAACCAGAGGAGCGGAATCAGGACGAACGGCAGTTCGAAGCTCAGCGCGACCTGCGAGGCGACGAGCACCGACGTCGGGTCGAACCCCGCGGCGACGATGAGGAGACTCGGCACGAGCGTGACCGACCGCCGGAGCCAGACGTTGACGTTGAGGTCCAGAAAGCCGTCCATGACGGTCTGACCGGCCATCGTCGCCACGAGCGACGACGAGAGCCCGGCGGCGATGAGCGCGACGCCGAACGCGAGGCTCGCGTTCGCGCCGAAGACGCCGCTGAGGGTGACGTACGCCTCTTCGAGCGTCTCGATGCCCGTCCCCTGAAGCGCGGCGGCGGCGACGATGAGCATCGCGGCGTTCACGAACATCGCGCCGAAGAGCGCGACGACGGTGTCGAGGCGTTCCAGCCGGAAGTGGCGGCGGTGGACGGATTCGGTGTCGCCGTCGGACTCGATGAGGCGGTCGCGGCGGTCCTGGACGATGTACGGGTGGAGGTAGACGCTGTGGGGCATCACGGTCGCGCCGAGGATGCCGATGGCGACGTACAGCGCCGAGGCGTTCGGCACGGTCGGGACGAGCCCGGACGCGACGGTCGAAGCGGTCGGCCTCGCCAGCGCCATCTCGAAGACGAACGAGAGCGCGATGACGCCGACGAGCGACATGACGGTGAGTTCGACCCAGCGGAACCCCCGTTTGTGGGCGGTCCGAACGCCGAGGAGGGCGAACGAACTCACCGCCGCGAGGACGGCCCCCGCCCACAGCGGGAGCGAGAAGACGAGGCTGAAGCCGATTGCGGCCCCGATGATTTCGGCCATGTCGGTGGCGACCATCGCCAGCTCCGCGGCGGCCCACAGAACCACGACGACGGGGCCCGAGAACCGCTCGCGACAGAGCTGTGCCACGCCCTTTCCGGTGGCGATGCCGAGTTTGGCGGCGAGCACCTGAATCCCCATCGCCATGACGCTGGCGAGGACGATGACCCACAGCAGGGCGGGGCCGAACTTCGCGCCGCCCGAGATGTTGGTCGCCCAGTTGCCGGGGTCCATGTACGCGACGCTGATGATAAAACCGGGGCCGAGATACGAGAGGAGTTCGCGGAGCGAGGGACGCATCCCCTACCGCCACCCCGATTGTTCATTGGGACGAAGGTATGAATTTGCCATGTCTAATAATAGTTTAGCTCGACAACTAAAGTTACTGTCGCTCGTCTCAGACGCGAACCAGCGGGGGAGTAAAACGAGTCGGGCGCGGACGCGGGGTCGCCGCCGGGGCGGGCGTCACGCCGCGTCGCTGCGCCGGGTTATGTCACGTCGCGCTGTTCGGTGTACGTCAGCGTCCGGTCGTCGGTCTCGATTGTCGTCTGGACCGTAATCCAGCCGTCGGCCTGCCGGACCGCGAACGCCTCCGAGTACGAGAGTTTGACGCGCTTCGTCGTCGTGTACGACTCGCCCTCCGCGAGGTCGCCGACCGCTTGGGACCCGCGCCAGACCTCGTCGTCCGGGTCGGTGCTGTTGCCGACGAAGATGCGACTGTAGACGGTGACGCCGGAACTATCGGCGTCCTGTTGGTTCGTTATCGTGCTGGTCACGTCGCGACACGTCTGGCCGCAGTTCTCGATGTTGTCGACGACGACACCGAACGGCGGCACCGATTCGCTCTCGGCCGCGTCGCCGCCGCTGTTGCTGTCGCTGCTGTCGCTGTCGCTGCTGTCGCTCCCGCCGCTGTCACCGCCGTCGTCGTCGGGCGGTGCGGTCGTCTTCGTGGGGAACGGTTCGTCTGACTCGGCGTCGTCGTCGGAGAACGGTCCGACTCCGGTCACGAACGCGGCCGAGACGCCGGCCGTGAGGAGGACCAGAACTGTCGCGGCGACGAGGAGTGTTCGTCTCATATGAGTTGGTAATTCGGGTTGAACGGGTGGCGTTCAGCGCAGTTGTCGGCTACCTTCCGGTTGCACTTAGTTACGCACCCGAAAAGTCGTCGGCGCGGTCGCTTAGCGAGTCCCCAAGCGAGCCGTCGAGCGCCCCGCTCAGGAAGTCGCTAACGATGCGGTGGACGTCCGAGACGAACTCCGGAACCGGGCCCGGGAGCTCGCCCGGCGGCCCCTGCTGGCCGGCCTCGGACGCGGGGGACGATTCGCGCGCGTTCTCGGACGGTGCGGCGGCGGCGACGCCAGCGGTCGCGACGAGGACCGCGAGCGCGACGCCGACGAGAGTGAGTCGGGTCATGGTGAATCGCTCCGGTCGCCACTCGCGGGGCGACGCTCATGAAAAGCGGACACCGTGGCGGGCGTTTTGCGTCGGTTTCGCCGAGTTTCGACGCGGTTCACACCGAATTGTCGCCGGTTCGGAGCCGTTACTGGTTCAACGCTTCGCGCATGGCGGCGAACCCGGCTTCGGGGTCCACGTCCGCGCCCTGCGCCTCCAGCGCCTCGCCGAGGGCGGTCAGGAGGAACGAGACGTTCTCCGGCCGCGCCGAGTGGCCCATACAGCCGACGCGGAAGATGTCGCCCGCGAGCGCGCCGAGGCCGCCGGCGATTTCGAGGTCGTAGTGTTCGAGGACGTAGTCGATTGCCGCGCCCGCGTCGACGCCGTCGGGGACGAGCACCGCGTTGAGGCTGGGGAGCCAGTAGTCGTCTTCGGGGTTGAGCCCGAGGCCCATCGCCTCGACGCCGGCTTTCAGCGCGCCCGCGACCCGGCGGTGGCGCGCCCACCGCGCTTCGATGCCCTCCTCGGCGACCAGCCGGAGCGCCTCGCGGATGGCGTAGACGTTGGTGATGGGGGCGGTGTGGTGATACGAGCGGTCGTCGCCCCAGTAGCCCTCCAACAGCGACAGGTCGAGGTACCACGAGCGGGTCGGCTCCTCGCGCGAGAGCACCTTGTCCATCGCGCGGTCGTTGAGCGTCAGCGGGCTCGCGCCCGGCGGGCACGACAGGCACTTCTGCGGGCCGGAGTAGGCCGCGTCGATGCCCCAGTCGTCGACTTCGAATTCGACCCCGCCGAGCGAGGTGACGGTGTCGGCGACGACGAGCGCGTCGTGGTCGTGGGCGATGCTCGTCAGCTCGGGGACGTCCGGCTGTTTCACGCCCGTCGAGGTCTCGGCGTGGACGAACCCGAACACGTCCGGCTGGTGCTCGTCGAAGGCGTCCTGCACGTCCGCGGGGTCGAGCGGCTCGCCCCACGGCGCGTCCACGTGGACGACCTCGCCGCCGGCGCGCTCGGCCATCGACTCCATGCGGCCGCCGAAGTAGCCGTTCGTCGGGACGAGCATCGTGTCACCCGGTTCGACGAGGTTGCCGATGGCCGCCTCCATCGACGCCGATCCGGTCCCCGAGACCGGAATCGTCCACTTGTTGTCGGTGCGGAACGTGTAACGCATGAGCTCCTGCACCTCGTTCATGATGTCGATAAACGACGGGTCGAGGTGACCGACGAGCGGCGTTGACATCGCGCGGAGCACGCGCGGGTGGACGTCGCTCGGGCCGGGGCCCATCAGCGTGCGATTCGGCGGGGTGAGTTCGCCGACATCGGGTGCATCGGACATGGTCTGACTGCAAGTGCCACGCAAACCGGCAAAAGGGATGTGATTGCGGAACGCTGTGAACTGGGCCGGAACCCGACCCGTGGGGGACCGATTCCTCGGTCGAGTGCTCCGAGTAGCCCGCTCAGCCCGACAGCGCCTGCGCGACCTTCTCTATCGGGTGCGGCGGTCGCCGCGCCGCCTCGTCCCTGTCTTCGAGTTGCGTCCGACACGACGCGCCGGGGGCGACCACCTCGTCGCCGGGGCTGTCGTCGACCTGTTCGAACAGGATGTCTCCCATAGCCTTCGAGAGGTCGTAGTGCTCGGCCTCGTAGCCGAAGCTCCCGGCCATGCCGCAACAGCTCGAATCGAGCGGGTCGACCTCGTAGCCGACCCGCCGGAGGACGCCCACCGCGTGGTGGTCCTTGTTCAGCGCCTTCTGGTTGCAGTGGCCGTGGTAGGTGAGCGAGCCGAATGAGCCGAGCGCGCCGCCGTCGGCGACCGCGGAGGCGACGGGTCCGGCCGCGTCGTCGCCGTCGGCCGACCCCCCGCGAACCGGGAGGTTCTCGTCCAGTCGGTGGGTGTCGAGGAACTCCATGACGCCGTAGGCGGCCGCGGCGACCGGGGCGACCGCGTCGTCCGGGAGGAGGTCGGCGTACTCGTCTTGGAACATCACCGCGTCCGAGGGCTCGACGAAGACGACGGACCAGCCGGTTTCGACCGACGGGCGGAGCGTCTCGACGTTGTGGCCCGCGCGCTTCCGCGCGAGGTCGAGGAAGCCGCCGGAGTAGGCGGCGCGGCCGCTCGGCTCGACGCCCTCCGCGAGTCGGACGTGGACGCCGGCGGCCTCCAGCACCCGCACCGCCGCCTTCCCGATTTCGGGCGTGACGTAGTTCGTGTAGGTGTCGGGAAACAGGAGGACGCGGTGGTCCGCCTCGCTCGCCGGCACGCGGGGCCGTCGCCCGTCCATCCACGATTCGAGCGTGTCGCGGGTGAACGAGGGGAGCGACCGGTCGGGGGCGACGCCCGCGAGTCGCTCCATCGCGGCCCGCGCGCCCGGGAGCTCGGCCGCCCAGTTCGAGACGGGCGCGAGGGCGCTCCCGACGCCGGCCAGCCGGTCGATGTTGGCGAACAGGCGCTCGCGGAGCGACGCGCCTTCCTCGGCGTGGTGGGCGTGTTTCACCTCGGCTTTGAGCTTCGCCAAATCGACGCCGGTCGGACAGTCGTTCTGACAGCCCTTACAGCCGACACAGAGCCCGAGGACCTCCTCTTGGAAGCGGTCGGAGTGAATCTCGTCCTCGGAGAGGTCGCCGCTGATGGCCGCGCGCAGCATGTTGGCCCGCCCGCGGGTCGTCTCGGCCTCGTCCTTCGAGGCGCGGTAGGTCGGACACATCGTCTCCGAGCCGGTCTGCCGGCAGGTGCCGCAGCCGTTACAGAGTTCGACGAGGTGCGAGAAGCCGCCCTCGTCGGCGAAATCGAGGGTCGTCGCGGGTTCGAGAGACTGGTAGGCCGCGCCGTACCGGAGGTTCTCGCGCATGTCGGCGCCGACGCCGCGGTCGCCGTCCGGGCCGCGGTCGTCGGCGTCGTCGCGGTAGACGACGTTGCCGGGGTTCATGCGCCAGTCGGGGTCGAACGCCGTCTTCAGCTCCTTGAACGCGCCCCAGAGTTCGGGGCCGTACATCTTCGGGTTCCACTCGGTTCGGGCCATGCCGTCGCCGTGCTCGCCCGAGAAGGCCCCGCGGTGGTCCAACACGAGGTCGGTCACGTCCTCGGTGATGGCGCGCATCGTCTCGATGCCCGCGCCGTCTTTCAGATTCAGAATCGGGCGGATGTGGAGCGTCCCCGCGCCGGCGTGGGCGAAGTACGCGGCCGACGTGCCGTGGGCTTCCAGCACGTCCTCGAACGACTGGACGTACTCCGCCAACTCCTCGGGGGGGACGCTCGCGTCCTCGATGAACGGGTAGGGCTTCGGGTCGCCCGGCAGCGACATGAGAAGCGGTATCGCCGCCTTGCGGAGCTTCCAGAGGTCCGCCTGCGCCGCGGGCGTGTACGCCTCGATGGCCTCGAACGCGCCGCCGCCGTCGCTGGCGTCACCCGCCGCCGACTCGGCGTCGCCGTCTCGCAGGAAGTGGTCGTTCGCCTCGCGAATCACCGCCTCGAAGTCGTCGTGCAGTTCGGAGTCGAACTCCAGCATCAGCGTCGCCGCCGTCCCGTCGGGAATCTCCTCGACGTACTGGGCGTACTCGCTGGACTCGGCGGCCATCCGCAACACCTCGTCGTCCATGAGTTCGACCGCGCTGGCGTCGAAGTCCAGCGCGTCGGGGACCGCCGCCATCGCCTCCACGAGGTCGTCGTAGGCGTAGAGGACGAGCGCCGTCTCCTCGGGGACCGTCACGAGCGACACGGTGGCCTCGACGACGACGCCGAGGGTGCCCTCCGCGCCGACGAACAGCTTCGAGAGGTTGACCATCGTCTCGCCGTCGGCGGTCTCGGAGACGACCTTGTGGAGGTTGTAGCCCGACACCGACCGCTTGAGGCTCGGATACCGCCGCTCGATTTCCTCCTCGTGGTCCTCGACGAGGCCGAGGACGGTCCGGTAGAGGGCGGCCTCGCCGTCGTCCTTCCCGACGATGCGGTCCCACTCGTCGCTCCCGACGACCACGTCGCGGGTGTGGACGACCGACCCGTCCGCGAGCACGACCCGCAGCTCCTCGGTGTAGGCGTCGGTGATGCCGTAGCGGACCGAGTGCGCGCCCGTGGAGTTGTTGCCGATGCCGCCGCCGACGGTCGCGCGGTTCGACGAGGCGGGGTCCGGCGCGAACTTCAGGCCGTGGTCGGCGAGGCGGTCGTCGAGGTCGTCCTGCACCACGCCGGGTTGGACCCGCGCCCGCCGCGCGTCGGGGTCCACGCAGACGATTTCGTCCATGTACTTCGAGCAGTCGATGACGATGCAGCCGGGGCCGACGGTCTGTCCCGCCAGCGACGACCCCGCCCCGCGCGGGAGCACGGGCACGTCGTGTTCGGCCGCCGTCCGCACCGCGGCGCGCACGTCGTCTTCGTCGCGGGGGACGACCACCCCCGCCGGGCGCGCCCGGTAAATCGACCCGTCGGTGGCGTACAGCACCTGCGCGTACTCGTCGAACCGCACCTCGCCGGAGACGACCGCCCGGAGGTCGGCGGCGAGGTCGGCGTGTTCGGCCACGTCGACCACGTCGTAGTCGCGCGACTCCTGGAACCGCCGGAAGTCGCCCCGTTTCTCGCCGTTCGTTTCCGCCGTGGTTCGTGTCACCCGCGGAGGGCCGTCGCCAGACATCATCACGTATAATCGTGCAAGATAGCAAAAACCTGTGTGTGGCTCGCCACGTTTGCCCGAAGCGGTAGCCACTCGCGGGCGGCCCGAACCGTTGCCCGCGGTCGAACGGGGGCAGACCCGGCTGAGAACCCGGCTACTGCGGCGGGTTCCGGGGGTAGTTCCCGACGCCGGTCCGCAGTTCGCCGTCGGCGGTAACCCAGCCCTGTCGGTCGGCCGGGAGGTCGTAGGCGGCGACGTGGTCGACGTACTCGTTGTAGTTCCAACCGCCGACCCACCACGAGTTCGCGCCGCGGAGTTCGACGCTCACCGAGACGTTCGTCGTCGCGGGGCCGTCGTACTGGACGAACAGCATCGACTCGTAGTCGTAACACCGGGTGTCGTCGCCCTCGCTCGGCCAGTCACAGGGGACGAGCCGGGCGTTTTCGCGGGGTTCGAACAGGGGTTCGGTCCCCTCGGGCGCGAGCGTGTCGATAGAGCGGTTCACACTCACGTCGGCGAACAGGTCCATCGCGTCGTGTTCGACGCGGAGCGTGTCGGAGTCGTTCCGACTGTACTCGCTCGCCGGAATCGGCTCCCAGCGGACCAGTCGGTCGTTCTCGACGACCGCCCTGTAGTAGGTCGGGTCGGCGGGAATCTCGTCGGCGCGGAGGCGGAGCATCGGCCCGTACTCCGTCTCGACCACGTCGTACCCCCAGCCCGCCGGAAGCAGGTACTCGCGGGACTCGACGGCGTCGCCGACGGCCGAGGAGCCGTCGCTGACGGGCAGCGGCACGAGGACCGTCACGTTCGAAATCGGCTCGTCGGCCGACACGCGAACGCTGTAGTCGTACTGGCTCCCGTAGGAGTCGAGAAACGAGAGCCGACCGAACGCCCAGAGCCCGCCGGCCGCGGCCGCGACCACGACGAGCGCGGCGACGACGACGATGCCGAGTGTGCGAAGCTTCATGGAGTCCTCCGAGCGGGTCGGTCCGCCCGCTCAGACCGCCGCCCCTCCCGCGGCGGTGCCCGCGGTCGAGTCCACGTACTCGGCGAAGTCGGCGGCGAACGACTCCACTTCGTCCCAGTCGGTGTACTCGTAGTCCCGCGAGGCGTCCGTGTCGCCGGTCGCGCCCTTGGCGATGCGCTTCATCACCATCCGGGTGAGAAAGCCGTACTCGGAGTACCGAAGCGCGCCCCCGAACGCGGCCATTCGCTCGGGGTTCCAGCCGCTTTCCTCGACGAACTCGTCGATGTACGTCGCGACCTCGGCGCGGGCGTCTTCGCCGTCGAGCGCCGATGACAGCGACACCTGAAAGAAGCCGTTGGGCCGCGCCTCGATGGCCTCGCGGTGCTCGCGGACGAACGCGTACACCGGCTTCGAGTGCGCGCCCATGTGAATCGACGACCCGACGAGCACCGCGTCGGCGTCGGCGAGCGCCTCGCCGGCGGCGTCGTCGGCGACCGACTCGGTCCGCACGTCGTGCCCCCGGGCCGCCAGCGCCGCCGCGATTCGGTCGGCTATCTTCTCGGTCTGTCCCTCTCTGCTCCCGTATGCGACGAGTATCGTCCCCATCCCACTCACCGCGTATCTGTTGGTTCGCCCACAGCATAACCGAACGCGACGCCTCTCAGCGTCCGAGAACTCGGCCCGAACGACCCGCGAGCGGGAACTATTTTGTCCACCGTGCCATCACCCTAGAATACAACTCATGAATACTCCGATGGGAACCTATCTTGTGACGCAGTCTGACCGCTCGGGCGCGCGGTCGACGCCGGACGTGGTGCGGGCCGCCGTCGACGGCGGCGTCGACGTCGTTCAGCTCCGCGAGAAGCACGCGAGCGCCCGCGAGCGCTACGAGATCGGCCACGAGGTTCGCTCCGTGACGGCCGACGCGGGCGTCCCGCTCGTCGTCAACGACCGGGTCGACATCGCGGCCGCCATCGACGCCGACGGCGTCCACCTCGGGGACGACGACGTGCCCGTCTCGGTCGCGCGCGAACAGCTCGGCGACGACGCCATCGTCGGCCGCTCGGTCTCGACCGTCGCGGGCGCGAGAGCCGCCGAGGCGGCCGGCGCGGACTACCTCGGCGTCGGCGCGGTGTTCGCCACCGACACGAAGGACACCGACCCCGAGCAGTCCGAAATCGGGACCGAGCGGGTGTCGGCCATCGCGGACGCCGTCTCGATTCCGTTCGTCGGCATCGGCGGCGTCACGCCCGACAACGCCGCCGACGTGGTCGCCGCCGGGGCCGACGGCGTCGCCGTCGTCTCGGCCATCACCGCCGCGGACGACCCCGCCGACGCGACCCGCCGCCTCGCCGCCTCGGTCGTCGCCGGGAGTGACCGCCGATGAGCGGACGAGACGGCCCGGACGGCGCGGGTGGACCGGGCGGTTCGGGCGGCGCGGACGGTTCGGACGACGCGCCCGGTACGGGCGGCGTGCCCGACGTGGCGCTGGACGAGGCGCTCGCCGCCGTCGCGGGCGAGCAACCGCTCATCAACTCGGTCACGAACGACGTGACCGTCAACGACGTGGCGAACGTCACGCTCTACTGGGGCGGTCTGCCGGTCATGTCCGACGACGAGCGCGAGGTGGGCGACATGGTCGAAATCGCCGACGGCTGTCTGCTCAACATGGGGACCGTCAGCGAGTCCGGCGAGGAGACGATGCTGACCGCCGGTCGCGCCGCCAACGAGCGCGGCGTGCCCCTCGTCGTCGACCCCGTCGGCGTCGGCGCGACCCCGACGAGAGACCGGGTCGCGGACCGCCTCGTCACCGACCTCGACGTGGACGTGCTCAACGGCAACTACGGGGAGATCTCCGCGCTCGTCGGCGACGACGCCGAAGTTCGCGGAGTCGAATCTGTCGGCGAGTACGCCGAAATCGCCGCCGCGGCCGTCGAGTGCGCCCGGAAGACCGGCGCGGTCGTCGTCGCCTCCGGCGAGACCGACATCGTCGCCACCGAGGAGGCCGCCTTCGAGGTCGACGCCGGCCACTCGATGATGGGCGCGGTCGTCGGCACCGGCTGTATGCTCGGCGTGACGCTCGCGGTGTTCGCGGCCGCCGTCGACGACCCGCTTTCCGCGGCGCTCTCCGGGACCGCGGCCTACGGACTCGCGGGCGAACTCGCCGCCGAGGGCGCGTTCGGCGACTACCGCGGCCCGGCCAGCTACAAAATCGCCTTCCTCGACGCGGTCGCCGGGCTCGCGGACGCCTCGACGCCGGACATCGCCGACCGAATCGACCGCATCGAGGTGCGGTAGATGCCGGAGACCGCGCCCGACCCGCAGACGCCGCCGTACGCCCTCACCATCGCCTCCAGCGACTCCGGCGGCGGTGCGGGCATCCAGGCCGACCTGAAGACGATGACCCGCCTCGGCGTCTACGGCGGGTCGGTCGTCGTGGCCGCGACGGCCCAGAACACCCGCGGCGTCGAGGGGTCGCACGTCCTCCCCGCCGAGTCGATTCGCGCCCAGTACGAGGCCGTCGCCGACGACTTCGACATCGCCGCCGTGAAACTCGGGATGCTGGCGACGGCCGAGGCCGTCGAGACGGTCGCCGACTGCCTCGCCGACTGCGACGCTCCGGTCGTCCTCGACCCCGTGATGGTCGCCACCTCCGGCGACCGACTGCTGGCCGAGGACGCCGTCGACGCCTACGACGCGCTGTTCGCGCGGGCGACGCTCGCCACGCCGAACGCCGACGAGGCCGAGGCGCTGACGGGCGTGTTCCCCGACTCCCCGACGGCCGTCTCCGAGGCCGCCGACTGGTTCTTCGACCGCGGCGCTGACGCCGTGCTCCTGAAGGGCGGCCACGTCGCGCCCGACGGCGACACCGTGGTCGACACGCTCGTCACGCCGACCGAGACGACGACGTTCGTCAACCCCCGCATCGACGCGACGGCGACCCACGGCTCGGGCTGTACGCTTTCGAGCGCCGTGGCCGCCCGCCTCGCCCGCGGCGACGACCTCGCCGACGCGGTCCACCACGGCATCGAGTTCACGCGCGCGACCCTCGCCGAACCCGCCGACGTGGGCGAGGGCGCGGGGAGCGTGAACCACCTCGTCGGCGTCGGCGACGGCTGGACGCCCGACGGGTCGTAAGCGACGACCGGCGACTCGCGGTCGGACTCTCCGACGACCGCCACGCCCCTTTTTCCAGACACGTGTCGTATGACGAACATGGTAGAGACACCAGCATCGAACGCGCTCCGCGCCCGAATCGAGGCCGGCGGCGTCGCGCTCGGCGTCCTCGACAACACCTACAGCCCGACGCTCGTGGAGTTCTACGGCGAACTCGGTCTCGACTTCGTCTGGCTCGACCTCGAACACGGCGGGCCCAGCCCGCTCGACTCGGGCGCGATGGAAGACCTCCTCCGCGCGGCGGAGCGAACCGGCATCGAGCCGCTGGTTCGACTCCCGACGACGGACACCGAGTTCGTCCGGAAGGCCCTCGACCTCGGCGTCAGGAACGTCTTCCTCCCGCGCGTGGAGTCGGCCGACGAGGTCCGCGAGGCGGTCCGGTCGGCCCGCTTTACCTACGGCGACGGCCCCGGCGACCGCGGCCTCGCGTCGCCGCGCGCCCGCCGGTGGGGACTCGCCGACGACTACGTCGAGAGCGAGGACCGCGAGACGCTCGTCGGCGTGACCATCGAGACCGCCGAGTCGCTCGCGGACCTCGACGCGATTCTCGACGTGCCCGAACTGGGCTTCGTCTTCATCGGGCCGTTCGACCTCTCGGTGGCGCTCGGCCACCCCGGCGAGATAGACCACCCGGACGTGCAGGAGGCCGCCGAGCGAATCCGCTCGGCCGCGGTCGAGGCCGACGTCGCGGTCGGTGGGCTCGGCTTCGGCATGGACGACGCGAATCAGAAGGCGGAAAACGGCTATCAGCTCATCAATCTCGGCAGTACCACCGGCGCGCTCAAGGGCGTCGTCGACGGCTGGCTCGACGACGCGGCGGTCGACCGCGAAACGTAGCGGCCGCGCCTATTCGACCGCGTCCGACCCCGAGTCGGACAACCGCATCGCCACGCTGTACATCTCGCCCGCGGACTCCGATTCGACCGCGGCGGCGACGCGGTCGGCCTCGACGGCGAGCCGCTTCCCCATCTCGCCGGGGACGTCCGCCGCCAGCGACCGCGCCACCGACGCGTGCGCCTCGACGTGGCTCGCGGACCACGGCACCGGGTCGAGCAGGGTTAGCTCGCGGTCGAAGCGCCAGCCGTATCCCGAAAACAGCGCCGTGAGCGCGTCGGCCGGGTAGAACGTCAGCGCGGGCCGTCCGCGGGCCAACTGGCTCGCGGCGTTTTCGAGCGCGAACAGCTCTCGAATCGCGGCGTCGTCGGGGACCGGTTCGTAGTCGTCGACGACGAGGTGACAGCCGGGCGCGGCGACCCGGGTTAGCTCGCCCGCGACGGCGGCGAGCGACTCGGGACCGATGAGGTTGAACAGCCCGTGGGCGGTGACGATATCGACCGAGTCGTCGGCGAGCGGGAGGCTCCGAACGTCGGCTTCCAGCACCGCGGTCCTCGCTCGGTCCGTCGGCGACGGGGCCACCCGGTCGCGGACGAGTTCCGCGTGTTCCGGGTCGTTCGTGACGGCGTAGACGCGCTTCGCGCCCGCGTCGAGGAGTCCCGCGGTCGCGTTGCCGGTTCCCGCGCCGGCCTCCAGACAGACCGCGTCGCGGACCGGGCGGTCGGCGAGGGCGGCCGTGACGGTCGTTGGAACGTCCATTGGCGGCGGGTGGAATCGAGGCGGGAGTCGTCTCGCCTCGCTAGTGGTGCAGTTGCTCCGGCACCGGGCTCTCGTCGTGTCGGAGGCGCTCGATGAGCGACCGCTGGGCCGTCTCGTCCATGCCGTTGTACCGCGTCGCGGCGTCGAGGACCATCGCCACGAGCTTCGGGTCGCCCGGCGTGACGACGCTCGTGAGACCCTGCGCGGCCGCGAAGTCGAAGCGCTCGGCGATTTCGTTCGGGGTGTCGACCGGTTCGTACCAGTTGGCGAACGGTCGGTCCGCTTCCGGGAGTTCGTCGGTGTCGGGCCAGCGACCGCGGGCGAACGCCTTGATGCCGAGCGTGCCGATACCCGCCTTCTCGGCCGCCTCGAAGACGCCCGCGTAGTCGTGTTCGTCGTCGCCCTTGCCGACGACGACGGGGTTCAGCGGGAACATCAGCGTTTCGAGGTCGTCGATGCGGTCGATGGCGTCGCGGATGAGCCCCGGGTTCCCGTGGCTCGTCAGCCCGATGTGGCCGATTTTCCCCTCGTCTTTCGCCTCGCGGAAGGCCGCGAGCGCGCCGTCGTCGGCCGTGATTTCGTCCAGTTCGGACTCGTATTCGAGGCCGTGGACCTGATAGAGGTCGATGTAGTCGACGCCGAGGCGGTCAAAGGAGCGGTCGAGCTTCCGTTTCGCGCCCTCGTAGCCCCGCTCTTGGGTCTTACAGCCGAGGAAGATGTCCTCGCGGTGCTGGCGGAGCTTCGGGCCCAGTTTGAGCTCCGCGTCGCCGTAGGTCGGAGCCACGTCGAAGTGGTTGACGCCCTTCGAGAGGACGTGTTCGACCATCTGGTTCGCGCCCTCCTGTTCGAGCCAGTTGAGCGCGATAGCGCCGAACGTCGCGATTGTACTCTCGTGGCCGGTGTCGCCGAGTGCGCGGGTTTGCATACGTCGAACGTCATCGCCGACGGACAAAAACGTGCGTCTCCCCCGGGCCGTTTTCCGTGACGCGCTCACCGGGAGGCCGACGGGGCGACGTTCTGATTCAGCCGGAACAGGTTCGTCGGGTCGTACTCGTCTTTCAGGGCGACGAGTCGCTCGTAAGCGGGGCCGAACGTGGTCCGCATCGTCTCGTCTCCGCCTTCGAGGAAGCCGGGGAAGTTCAGGTAGACGGTGCCGTCGGAGAACCGCCGCATGTCGTCGATGCAGTCGCGGACCCACGCGACGTTCTCCGCGTCGGCGTCGGGGTCCTCCCAGTTGCCCTCCACGCCGAGGAGGTACGGCGCGTTCCGACCGGCGAACGCGCTCTCGTCCGCGCCGACGTCGACGATTGCGCCGCCGAGGTGCCAGATATCGACCGTGGAGAGTGGCGACGGCGCGGCGGCCGTCCAGTGGTCGAGCCGTTCGAGAACCTCGTCGGAGAGGCCGTCGAGGTAGAGCGACTTCCAGTAGTAGCGCATGCCGTCGGGGTAGTCCTCGTCGAGGAGGCGCTGGAGTTCGACGTAGGGCGTCACGCCGCTGAAGTCGGCGATTGGGTCGGCGAACTCGCGGAGCGGTGCGAGCGCCTCGGTTCCCTCCTCGGGCGGGCCGGCGTAGCAGCCGAGGATGCCGAGTTTCGGCGTCGCCGCCGCGTCACCGAACAGTTCCTCGTCGGGGAGGACGCCCGAGAAGGTGAGCGCGCTCACCTCGTCGGGGGCGGACCGCGCGTACTCGCGGAAGTCCCGCAGGCGGTCCGGGATATCGGTCGCGGGGTAGAACACCAGACACATCGCCACCTCCGGGCCGACGGGGTGGAGTTCGAACTCGAAGCCGGTGACGACGCCGAAGTTTCCACCCCCGCCGCGGAGCCCCCAGAACAGGTCGGCGTTCTCGTCTCGGCTCGCGGTCACGACTTCGCCGGCGGCGGTGATGAGTTCCACCGACCGGAGGTTGTCGCAACTGAGGCCGTGCTTCCGGCGGAGGTGTCCGAGGCCGCCGCCGAGCGTGAGTCCGGCGACGCCCGTGTCGGAGACGACGCCGCCCGGCGCGGCAAGACCGAACAGTTGCGTCTCGTGGTCGACGTCGGCCCACCGAGCGCCCCCCTCGACCCACGCGGTTCGCTCGTCGGGGTCGACCCGGACGCCCGTCATCTCCGAGAGGTCGATGACGATGCCGTCGTCGCAGACGGCCGTTCCCGCGACGTTGTGGCCGCCGCCGCGAACCGCGACGACGAGGTCGTTCTCCCGCGCGTAGTTCACCGACCGGACCACGTCGGCGACGCCCGCACAGCGGACGATGAGCGACGGTCGCCTGTCTATCATCCCGTTCCACACCGCGCGGGCCTCGTCGTACTCGGCGTCTCCCGGGCGGAGGACTGTTCCGCGAAGGCTCGCGTCGAAGCTGTCGCGTTGCTGGTCGTTGGACATGCGTTGCCATTGGTTCGCACGGCCGTTAGCCTCAACTCCCGAGAGGTGTGTTCCGGCGTGAGTCGCGTTTCACTCCGTGAGACAAGTGGGTCCGATGACGCTATCGAGAGTTCTTATTTCAGACACTGTGTCGAGGTCGTGCTGAACACAGCGCGCGTATCGGTCGGCTCAACCCCCACGATTATGTCCGCTCTGTATTACCACTATCCTATGGAGCGATTTTACGTATTTTACACGTGCTTGGCGGTCTATGGTGCGGCCTTCGCAATCGGGCCAGTCCTCGCTCTCACCGAGGGGAGCGCGGGCCTACCCATCATCTCGGGTGGCATCGCTGGAGTGGGGCTGATACTCGCATCAGTATACGAGATGTCCACCGGGTCTCCATCCGACTTCGAGATCGGCGATTTAGGATTCTGGGCCGTAGTCTTGGGCGCTGTGGGAGTTCTCTCAGTTCAGGTGTCTACGTTACTCTGAGTGTGGATTCGTGACCTCTCTAGATCGATGACGAATACGCACGCTTTTTCAATCGGTTCGTTTGGCTCGCACAGTGTGAAACAGAGAGCGGCGGTTTGCCGAATACAACGCGCGAGTCGGTCACTGGCGCTGACGAAATATATTAGACGTCCGACCAGTACTCGTTCACAGATGCGTTGCAACCGACATCTGACCGCTATCGATGACTGACAGTGACGACGAGTTCGGTGGCGTGTGGTCCGGCGTGAGTACGGTGCTGGTCGCACTGCTCGCTATCGGCGTTCTCGTCTTCACGACAGACCCCATCGATACTGCTGGCGTTGTCGCCGGAATCGCTCTCGCGCTCACCGGTCTTGTACAGGTTCTCGCCCCCCGAATCTCGCCGTGGTTCGAGCGCCTCAGCCATCGCTGGACTGGCCTGTGTTGGATAGTCGTCGGTGGCGGGATAGCGACGCTTGGGCTCGTTGCCTCGTCGACAGCCGGAACGCTCGTTGGAGGGGTCGTCCTCGGGGCACTGTTCGTGTTCTATGGAAGCCTCGGTATGCTCGGTCGATAGTCTCACCGCAATACGTATCACGCCGCACCTGTCAGCAGCCGCGTTACAGCCGTGTCTCGTGACTATGGCTCATAACGTCTCCATGCCAACACCGTCAGGCCACAGACGAACCCGCCGAACGCGCCCCGACTCACCGCACTCACCCACTGTCCGCCGAAGAGCACCGATTCGAGGAGAACGTAGAGGAGAACCCACAGAACCACCGTTACGAGAACGAAGACCCACGGAGTTCCCAGACTAAATTGTCTGATAGTCTTCACATTTGACATTGAGAACCCGCCACGAAGTATGTGTTTTGTCTGCACCGCGCCCACTAATCTACCAAAGAGGGGTCCACCACGCCATTCCAACGAGACGCTGCAGTGAGCCGGTGGAACCCAACCGAGGGGAACCCCGTTGCCGAAGGGGTGCGCCGCCGACCACCGAGCGCCGGGGGATGAAGTTACTACTCGGGCCGACCAACTAGCTAGCGATTCACATGCACAGTTCCGACGGCGGTTCCGGCGGTAGCGACGGGTCGCCGCCGGAGCCGTCGGTTCTGGACGCGATTCTCGAAAACGCGCGGAACCGCCGACGTCTCGGGCGGCAGTTGTCGACCGCGGGTGAACGCATCAAGACGGACGACCTCGTGGACGTCGTCCGCCACGGGCCGCTACTGGAAGCGCTCCTCGACGAACCGCTGGACAGGCGGGGAATCGAGGACCGACTCGGGGTCTCGAAGGCGACGAGCCACCGCTTCACGCGCTGGCTGGACGAGCGGGGACTCGGCGAGCGAACCGACCGCCGGTTCCGGTTGACCGGCCTCGGAGAAGTCGTCGCAGAGGAAGTCCTGCGATTCGAGGCGAACGTCCGAACCGCCCGGCGGTTGACGCCGCTCCTCGACGCCATCTGCGACGACCACGACGAGTTCGTCGTCGAACCGTTCGCGGACGCGACGGTGACCGTCGCCGAGTCGGAAGACCCGTACCGCCCCGTCGAGCGGTTCGTCGAACTCGTCCGCGGGTCGGAGACGTTCCGCGGGTTCAACACCACGCACATGGCCCCGCTCGTCCTCGGCGAGTTCCACCGGCACGTCTTCGACGAGACGGAGACGGAGATTATCTACCGCCCCGAAATCGCGGAGAAACTGTTCGAGACCTATCCGGGGCGCGCACGGGAGGCCATCGAGCGCGGCCACCTCCGGCTTCGGACCCGCGGCGAACTCCCGTACGGACTCGCCATCTTCGACGACCGCGTCGGCATCGGCGGCTACGACGGAACGACGGGGCTGATGGAGGTGTTCGTCGACACCGACGCGCCGATTGCCCGCCAGTGGGCCGAGCGCGTCTACGCGTCGGTCAGGGAGGACTCCGTGTCGCTGGATGCGGAGGCGTGACCGGCGAGGAGGGACGGACGCTCGTCCTGCTGACGCCGCCGCGACCCGGTAACACTCGCGTCAGCGGATACTCAAGTCCTTCCGGCCCGTAGCACCGTCCATGGCAGAACCCACGCCGACACCCGGCATTCACCACGTCACCTGCATCGCGGGCGACCCCCAGCAGAACCTCGACTTCTGGGTCGAGACGCTCGGACTCCGCCTCGCAAAGCGCTCCATCAACCAGGACGACCCCAGCACGTACCACTTCTTCTTCACGGACGCGGAGGGGACGCCCGGTACGAGCATGACGTTCTTCCCGTGGGAGAACCTCTCGCGGGGGAAGGTCGGCACCGGGCAGGTCTCCCGCACCGCGTTCCGCGTGCCCGAGGGGAGCCTCGACTACTGGGAGGATCGATTCGACGAGTACGGCGTCGACTACGACGACCGAGTCGAGCGGTTCGGCGAGACCGTCCTCCCCTTCAGCGACCCCGACGGCCTCCCGGTCGAACTGGTCGAAGTCGAGGTTCCCGACGACGACCCGACCGTCCCGTGGACCGAGTTCGTCCCCGAAGACGTTGCGATTCGCGGCTTCCACTCCGTGACGCTCTGGCTGGCCGACCCTCAGCCCACCGAAGACCTCCTCGAAACGATGGGCTTCGAGCGCGTCGGCACCGAGGAAGCGCAGGGCGACACCCCCGGCGACGAGCGGACGCGGTTCGCCGCGACCGGGAGCGTCGGCAAGTACGTGGACGTGCTGCCGACCATCGAGAGCAGTCGGCAGGGACTCGGTACGGTCCACCACGTCGCCTTCCAGACGCCGACCGACGAGGACCAAGAGGCGATGCGTAAGGCCGTCCAGTCGAAGGGCCTGCGCCCGACCGCCCAGATCAACCGCCACTGGTTCCGGTCGGTCTACTTCCGCGAGTTCGGCGGCGTGCTGTTCGAACTCGCCACGAGCGAGCCGGGCTACACCGCCGACGAGCCCCTCGACGACCTCGGCGGTCGCCTCGTCCTCCCCGGCGAGTTCGAAGGTCGGCGCGAGCAGATAGAGGCCGGCCTGACCGACGTGACGGTCCCGCGGGCCGAGTCGGCCGAAGCCGACGACTGACCCCCGACCCCGAGTTTGTCCGGCACCGCACCCGCCCGTCGGACGCGCTTTTTGCCCCGTGTTAACATCCCGTGAGCGACTGCGACGAGTGTCGCAATCACAAGTACCATCATCGCCCGCGACGCAGTGGTCCGTACTTAGGTGGATGACGTGACGGAAAAACGCGAATACAAGGACGACTATCCGGACAAGACGCTGTACATCCCCGGTCCGACCGAGGTGCGCGAGGACGTCATCGCTGAGATGTGTCAGCCGATGTTCGGCCACCGCATGGACCGCATGACCGACCTCTATACGACCATCGTCGAGGACACGAAGGAGTTCCTCGGCACGGACAACGACGTGATGATTCTCACGGGGTCGGGCACCGAAATCTGGGAGTCCTCGACGCTCAACCTCGTCGACGAGAACATCCTCGTGCCGACCTGTGGGAGCTTCAGCGAGCGCCACGCGAACGTCGCGGAGCGCCTCGGCAAGAACGTCGACCGCATCGAGTACGAGTGGGGACAGGCCATCAAGCCCGAGGACATCCGCGAGGCGCTGGAGTCCAGCGACAAACAGTACGACGTGGTCGCCACCGTGATGAACGAGAGTTCGACCGGCGTCCGCAACCCCATCGAGGAGATCGGCGACGTGGTCGCCGAGTACCCCGACACCTACTTCGTCGTCGACGCGGTGTCCGCCCTCGGCGGCGACTACGTCGATATCGACGAGCACAACATCGACGTCATCTTCGCCTCGTCGCAGAAGGCGTTCGCCATGCCGCCGGGGCTCGCCATCTGCACCGTCAGCGAGGACGCCTACGAGCGCGAACTGTCGAAGGACTCCGCGTCGTGGTACGGCGGCTTCCAGCGCGCCCTCGACTACTACGACCGCAAGGGCCAGACCCACTCCACGCCCGCGATTCCCATCATGCTCGCGTACCGCAAGCAGATGAAGTACATGCTCGAAGAGGGCCACGAGGGCCGCGACAAGCGCCACCGCGAGATGGCCGAGTACACCCGCGAGTGGGCCTACGAGCACTTCGACATGTTCCCCGAGGAGGGCTACGAGTCCCAGACCGTCGCCTGCATCGAGAACACGCAGGGCATCGACGTCGCCGCCACCATCGAGGAGGTCAACGAGAAGTACGACATGGCGTTCTCGAACGGCTACGGCTCCGCGCTCGGCGAGAAGACGTTCCGCATCGGCCACATGGGCGAACACGACGTGGAGTCCATCAAGGCGCTGACCGACGCCATCGAAGACGTGGCGGACCTGTAGGGGAGCCCCCCCGCAGATGCCGCATCTCCAGTTCGACCTCGACTTCGAGGTCACGGCGCGCGAGGCGGACCGGTTCGCGACCGAGATGGCCGAGTTGTACGCCGAGCGGATGGACGCCGACACCGACTACGCCGCCGTCACCGTCCGCGAGGTCGAGGCGATTCACCTCGGTCGGGCGACCGGAGACAAGACCGTCGTGTTGCAGGCCGACATCCGGGCGGGTCGGTCGGCGGACCGGAAACGCGACCTCGCTCTCGCGGTCATCGAGGCCGTCGCCGAGCGGTTCGGCGTGCCGGAGTCGAACCAGAAGGTCGTCTTCACCGAACACGAGGGGAGCCAGATGATGGGCTACGACCGCGTCGGCGACGACTGGTCCGAGTCGGCCTGACCGGGGGCGGTCCGGAGTTCGACCGCGAAGACGGAACCGCAGGGGTCGTTGTCCTCGACCCACACGTCGCCGCCGTACTTCTCGACCAGCGACTGCACGAGGTACAACCCGAGGCCGGTTCCCCGACTCTGCAATCCCTTCTCGTCCTTCGCGAAAATCGACTCTTTCCGCTCGTCGGGCACGCCGCGCCCGTCGTCGGCGACGCGGACGACCACGCGGCCGTCGCCCTCGGTCTCGGAGACGGAGACCTCGATAGTCGGCTCGTCCCCGTCGGTGTGCTGGACGGCGTTCGTCAGGAGGTTCCGGAAGACGGACCCGAGCATGTCGTCGGCGAGCACCGCGACCGTCGGCAACTCGGCGTCGACCGTGACGCTCGCGTTTGGTGCCATCTCTCGCAGCGACGCGAGTTCGGCTCTCAGCACCGGGACCAGCGGGACCGGTTCGGTCTCGACGCCCCGACTGCGCATCATCTCGGCCATGTCCCGCGCCGTCTCCGTCAGTTCGACCGCGTGATTGGCGCGCTTCCGGACGATGTCGACGTACTCCCGCGCCTCGTCGTCGGCGACGCGCTCTCCGAGCAGTTCCGCGTAGGCGGTCACCAACTGCAGGTCGTTGCGCACGTCGTGACGGACGACCTGATTCAGCACCGATAGCTCGTCGCGTTGTGTTTCGAGGAGGCGGTTCTGCTCGCGCAGTTCCGCCTCGTAGCGCTTCCGCGTCGTGATGTCGCGGGCGACGCTCAGGACGACCGTCCGCCCGCGGTAGGTCACGAGGCTCGAACTGATTTCGACGGGAATCTCCCGGCCGTCTCTCGCCCGGTGGACCGTCTCGAACACCTGCGTGCCGTCCGACGGCATCTGCGTGATGAGCGCCGATGCCTCGTCGTCGCTGAGTCCCGCGTCGATGTCGTGGACCGTCATCGAGAGGAGTTCGTCCCGCGAGTAGCCGAGCAGTTCCACCGCGGTCTCGTTCACCGCGAGGATGTGGCTGTCGATATCGATGACCCAGACGGTGTCGTTCATGCTGTCGATGAGCTCTTGGTACTCCTCGCGGGCGCGCCTCAGTTTCCGCTCTCGCTCTCGTCGGTCGGTGATGTCCCTCGATACGGCGATGACGCCGACGACTTCACCGGCCACCCGAAACGGCGCGAAGCGGTAGCTCAGCGTCCGCGACTCGCCGTCCGGGGTGACGAGTTCGGTCTCGCCTTCGAGCGAGTCGACCGCCCCGTCCAAGAGCCGCTGATACGGGTCGTCCGGGCGTTCCTCGCGGACCGTCTCGACGAGCAGGCTCCGCTCGCCTTCGAGTTCGGCGGGCGTCAACCCGTAGAAGTCGGCCAGGTAGTCGCTCGCGAGGAGGAATCGCCCTTCGCGGTCGTACAGGCACGCGCCCTCCAGCATCTGTTCGAAGACGCGCTCGTAGACGAGCGACTGGGCGACCCGCCCCGGAGCGGGCGGTGTGACCACCCGCTCGACCCGGGCGGCCACCTCGTCGTACCCCTCGCGGTCCCGCACTCGGACGTAGTCGGTGACGCCGGCGTCGAGGGCGTCGCTCGCCGTCAGCCCGCGTCCCCCGTCGGCGACGACGAAAAACGGCAGGTCGAGAGCGCGTCTCCGAACCGCGGCGAGGAAGTCGAGCGTGTCCATCTCCCCCGCGTCGGTCGACGCGAGGACACAGTCGAAGTCAGAGTCCGAACCGGCGTCGGCGTCCCCGAGTCGTTCCAGCGCCGCGGTGGCGGTGCGAACCTCCTCGACGTCGACCCGCGCTCCTCGCCGTCGGGCGGCTTCGACGGTCGCCGCCGCGACGCTCGAATCGGCGACGACGAGGAGCCGGACCGTTCCACCACCATCATGCATTACCTAGGACACTCACGACCGTCTGATAAAAGGTCGCGCGCCGACTCCCGCGACGCGAGATATTCTCCGGTTGTACTACTCAGTAGCAACACTTTTGTGACGACCGCCGAGACCACGACGGCATGAACGGACCGAGACTCGACGTATCGGCGGTGATGAGCGGCGACTGGCGGGGATATCTCTCGGAGATGGGGCCGTCGTGGGTCGCGGGCGCGGTCGCGGCGGGACCGGCGACGATGGCGACCGTGCTCACGGCGGGGGCGACGTTCGGCTACGCGATGCTGTGGGTCGTGCTGCTCTCGGCGGTGCTCGGGGCGTCGGCGCAGTACCTCTCGATGCGGCTCGGCCTGCTCACGGAGGACGGCATCGTCTCCGTCGTGGAACGCGAGTTGGGCGACGGCTGGGCGTGGGTGCTCGTCGCCGACGGCGTGCTGGCGGCGGGGCTGGCCCAGTTGGTCATCATGCAGGGTCTCGCGAACGTGAGCGCGACGATAACCGGCGTCGACGCCCGCGTCTGGGGCGTCGTGTGGGCCGTCGTCCTCGCCGCCGGCCTCGCCGGGCGCGGCTACCGCTTCGTCGAACTCCTCGCGAAGGGACTCGTCGCGGCCGTCGTCGCCGCGTTCCTCGCGTCGCTGGTTTTGGTTCCCATCGACCCGGCGGCCGCGGCCGGCGGGCTCGTCCCGCGAATCCCCGCCGGCGTCGACGGCGCGCTCGTCGCGGCCGGCATCCTCGGCGGCGCGGTCCACATCACGCTCATCACGATGCACTCGTACACGATGCGCGCCCGCGGCTGGACGACCCGCGACTACGGGCTGGCGACGTTCGACGTGGGCGCGTCCATGCTCGTCGCCTTCGGCGTCTACAGCCTCGCCATCTTCCTCGTCGCCGCGAGCGTCCTCCACAGCCCCGAGGTGGCCGCGAGCGACCTCTCGGCGGTGGCGGCCGCGCAGGCGCTCGGCCCGATAGCGGGCGCGAACGCGAAGTGGCTGTTCCTGCTCGGCCTCCTCGGCGCGGCCGTCTCCACGCTCGGCGGCAACACCGTCGTCCCGCCGTTCCTCGTCGCCGACAAACTCGGCTGGGGAACGGACCTCTCGGACGGCCGATACCGCGCGCTCCTCGCCGGCGTGGCGCTGTTCTCCGGCGTCGGCGCGTTCCTCGGTGGGGCCTTTTTCCCGCTTCTCGTGTTGGTGCTGGCGTTCGGCCTCGTCGGCACGCCGTTCGCAATCGCCGTCGTGCTCGTCTTACTCAACGGCGACGCGGTCGCGGAGCCGAACTCGACGCTGGCGAACCTCGGCGGCGTCGTCCTGTTCGCGGTCACGACGGTCCTCGCCGCGAACTTCGTCCGCTCGCGGGCGCTTTCCGACCTCGGCGACCCGCTTTCGATCTTCGTCGTCGCCTTCGCGGTGGCGATGGGAGCCGCGACGCTCGGCCTGTTCGGTAAGTTCGTCCGCGAGGCGGTCGCGCGACCGGCCGCGGCCTGACGGGCGGTCGTCGCGGCCTACTCGCTGTAGCGGCCCGACGCCCGGTCGTACTTGGAGACCATCGCGACGACGGCGGTCCCGAGCCCGCCCGTCGCGGCCCAGAACTGCCACGGGAGCGACCCCGAGGACCCGCCGCTCGGGACGTAGGGGTACGACAGCGACCCCGCCTCGACGATGTCCGCCGACCCGGGCATGAGACCGGACCCCGGTTCGTTCGGAATCGCGCCCTCCTCGGCCGGGCCGCCGGGCTCGCCGCAGACGACCCGACCGACCATCCCGAGCTGTTTGTGCGGGCTACAGAAGTAGTCGTAGGTGCCCTCGACCTCGAAGGTGTACGAAAAGCTCGCACCAGATTCCTCAAGGAGGCCGCTGTCGAAACCGGACGCGTCCGCCGGGATGCGCCCCTCGGCCTGATTCGACTCGGCGTAGGCCGTCACGGAGTGGTCCCCGCTTTCGATGACCCACTCGACGGTGTCGCCGGGGTCGACGTGCAGTCCGACGGGGTCGAAATAGTACTCCCCGTCTTCTGTCACCATCCGAATAGTATGGGTGGCCGAGCCGCCGCCGCCCGAACCGCCGCCGGCGTCTGTACCCCCGTCGGAACCGGCGGTCGAATTCCCGCCCGACGCCCCGGTGACGCCCGTCGACGCCCCGAGAACGGCGATTCCACCCGCAATATTTTTCATGAACGTTCGTCTGTTCATAATGGATTTCAAGTTTGAATTACCGCTGATACGGCCGACTACGTGACCGTTCGTCTACTATCTTGTAGTTCTGTTGGTTCTCGAACATCCCGAAACAGAAAAACAGATAACCGCTCGTCTGAACGCTTACGTGGCATCGCCGCTCCCGCGAACCCGCGGTCGCCGCCGCGGCCGCGGGAGCGCTAATCCGGCATCAACGATTACGTAAAACTACTGGTACATTCATGAAATTCGTGGTGAACCCGACCCGACGTTCGGCGGTGAGAACCGATGCGACGTGAGACCGCAGTCATCCTGCTTCTCATCGCGGTCGTACTGCTCCCGATGTGGTACGTCGCGCTGACGAGCGGGACCGAAGGCGGCGGTATCGGCGTCGGCACCGGCGCGGAGCCGGTCGCCGTCAACACCTCGTCCGACCTCCAGCCCGCGAGCGGCTACCTCCCCGGGCCGGTCGAAGTCGGCGTCAATCAGGCCGGCGTCGTCGCGTGGGTCGCGCTCCTCGGGACGGTCGGCGTGATGGTCGGGACGAAGCGGTTCCTCGACCGCATCAGCCACCTCGGCGACTCCGTCGTCGCCGACGGCGGCCGCGCGACCGTCTCCGTCCCACCGTACAT
Source organism: Haloferax sp. KTX1 (assembly GCF_902410085.1). Taxonomy (NCBI): domain Archaea; kingdom Methanobacteriati; phylum Methanobacteriota; class Halobacteria; order Halobacteriales; family Haloferacaceae; genus Haloferax; species Haloferax sp. KTX1. The sequence goes on from NZ_CABPRH010000004.1 coordinate 239,181, forward strand.
GGAGACGGAGTCCCGGCGCATCCTCGACTACGTCCCGGCCGTGTCGTCGCGGACCGGACTGCTCGTCGTGGCGCTCCTCTCGTGGGTGGACGTGTCGTTCGCCGCCCTCCTCACGCTGGAGGGGCTCGGCCCGGCGCGGACGCAGTTCCTCGGCACCTACGCCGGGATGCTGTTCCTCTCGCTCGCGCTGACCGTCCTCGCGTACACGGCGTACTTCGTCCCGAGCATCACCGTCGCAGAGACCAGAGACCACTGACCATCCGCACAGACCATGCGCAAACGCACCAACGACACCGACACAGACCGCTCGGACATCCCGCAGACAGACGACGAACTGACGCGGCGAAACATGGCGAAGCTCCTCGCCGGCATCGGCGGCGCGGCCGCCATCGGAAGCTTCGGTATCGGCTACGCCGCGGGCCTCCCCGGCAGTCTCGACACCGGGAGCGAGACGCTCTACGTCGAGGGCACGCGCCTCGTCGACAGGGACGGCAACCCCCTGACCGCCGCCGACGCGCTCTCGACCGATGAGTTCGACAAGATGGACGTCTTCCCGGAGAAGGAAGGCGGCGGGGCGCTCGTCACGAAGCGCGCGACCACGCTCCTGCTTCGGTTCCCCGAAGACGAGTACGAGTCGCCGACGAACATCGAGGGGACGGCCAAGGGCTACGTGGCCTACTCGAAGGTCTGCACCCACGAGGGCTGTCTCGTCGCGGGCGAACAGGACTCGGAGCTCCGGTGTCCCTGTCACGGAAGCCTCTACGACCCCACGAAGGGTGCGTCCGTGACCGGCGGCCCGGCCTCGCGGGCGCTCCCGCAGCTCCCCCTCGGCATCGCCGACGACGAGGACGGGACGCTCCTGCTCGCGACGGGACCGTTCGAGGGGCCGATCGGGACGGAGGAGTGAGATGACGGGGACAGCACCAGACGACGACTCCGGCGACGACCGGCGCGACGTTCGGTCGGACGGCGGCGAGGCGGGCGGCGACCTGCCGGGGACCGACCTGACCGTCCGGACCCACGAGGCGTACCCGAGAAACGCCCTGTTCGACTGGCTGGACCAGCGGCTCGAACTGGACCACACGCTCCTCGGCAAGGCGTTCCCGGAGGACAACTACGGCTCGTTCCTCCTCGGCGAAATCGCGCTTTTCACCTTCGTCATCCTCGGCCTGACGGGGACGTTCCTCGGCCTCCTGTACAACCCCGCGGTCAACGCCGTCACCTACGAGGGCAACGCGCTCCAGTACGCCGGCACGGAGGTTCCCGCGGCGTTCGCGAGCGTCCTGCACATCACCTACGACACGACCTTCGGGATGTTCGCGCGCATGATGCACCACTGGGCGGCGTACATCTTCATCGCCGCCATCGCCCTGCACATGTTCCGCGTCTTCTTCACGGGCGCGTACCGCAACCCCCACGAGCCGAACTGGTTCATCGGGAGCACGCTGCTGCTTTTCGCCCTCGTGGAGGGCTTTTTCGGCTACGCGCTCCCCTACGACAACTTCAGCAAGACCGCGACGACCATCGGCTTCCAGATGACCGGCACGATTCCGGTCGTCGGGTCGTTCCTGCAGTCGCTCGTCTTCGGCGGGGCGTTCCCGGCCGGGGCCGACCAGGTCATCCCGCGGATGTTCTTCCTCCACGTCTTTCTCATCCCGGCCGCGCTGGTCGGCGCTATCGCCCTCCACATGGCCGTGTTGATGCGGCAGAAACACACCGAACACGCGCCGAGCTCCCGCGGCGAGGGCCGCCCCGACGACGATGACGACAGCGTCGTCGTCGGAATGCCGCTTTTCCCCCAGCAGTTCCTCGTCTCGACCATCGTCTTCCTCCTGACGGCCGCGACCGTCGCCTTCCTCGCCGGCTTCTTCCCGGTCCAGCGCATCGCCGCCATCGGCCCGGCGACGCCCACGTCGACGCCCTCGCACGTCGGCCCGGACTGGTTCTTCATGTGGGTGTTCGGCTCGCTGAAGATGATGCCCTCGTGGCTCGGCGAGTGGGGCCGGTTCGCCGGCGGCGTCGTCGTCCCCTCGCTCATCATCGGCGTGATGATGATCTGGCCGCTCCTCGACAACCCCGAGCACCCGGTTCACTTCACCGCCGACCCGCTGGACCGACCGCTCCAGACGGCCCTCGGCGTCGCGGCCGTCATGCTCATCATCGTCCTCTCTATCGACGGGATGCGGGCCACCGTCGCCGCCGTGTTGGGCGTCTCCGACGCCGTCCTCTACCCGTGGCTCGTCGCGCTGACCGTGGGGATGCCGCTTTTCGACTTCGCCGTCGTCTACTGGCTCCTCAAACGCCGTAAACGCCGCAAGAGCCGGACCGGAACCGCCGGCTGACCGCACAGACCCCCGACCCACCGAACCCGACTTCGACTATGAACGTTCCACTCTCGCCCCGCGCGTTCCGCCTCGTCGACGGCGGCTCGAAACTCGTCGGCCTCGTGGCGATAGCCGCCGCGCTCAACGGGGCCGCGGCCCCGCACTCGCTCATCGTCGGCGTCGCTGGCTTCGTCGTCGGCGTCGGGACCGCGTTCCTCTCGCCCCGCGAGGTGACGTCACGTGACGACCGCGGCGACGACTCCACCCCGGCGACCGACCCCGCCGACGGCCGTCCCCGACGGCCGCTCACGAGCCTCGCAACGCGCCTGTGGCGGAGTCGGCTGGCCCGACTGGGCGGCGCGCTCTGGCTCTCGGCGTTCGCCGTCGCGGCCGCCGGCGTCGCCCTCCGAGCCGCCGGCTCGTACCGCCTCGCGGCGACGCTGTTCGGACTCTCCGGCCCCCTCGGGCTGGTCGGCATCCTCGGCATCGTCACCGGCGGTGGCCGGCTCGCGCTCGCCTCGCGTCGGGAGTGACCGCGCCGCCGAGTCCGACGCTCGCTGGCGAATCACGCGACTTATTTTCGACCCCGACAAGCGACAGAGACGCGACCGTGTCCTCCGATACACCCGACGGCGACGGTCCCGACGACCGCACACCCGCACCCAGACCCGACAGCGACACTCTCGACAGCGACATCCCCGACGACGAACGCGAGGCGCTGTTGACCATCGGTCACGGCGCGGTCGTCGCCTCCGGCGGGCAGTCGCTCCAGCGGGCGCTGACGACGGCGACCGAGTACGTCCTCGCACGGGGGTTCGGTCCCGTCGTCTACGGCGTCTACGCGTTCGCGTGGCGAATCACCCAGTTGCTGTTCCGCCTCGTCAACTTCGGGTCGGTCGGGACGCTCCAGCGGTACCTCTCGGCGTACGACGACGATCCCGCCCGGCAGGGCCGGGTCGTGGGGCTGGCGTATCTGACGACGCTCGCCGTCGGCCTCGGACTCGCAGGGGGATTGGTGCTCACGAGCGACCGGCTCAACGACGCGACGGTGTCGCACCCCGAGTTCCCGCCGACGATACACCTGTTCGCGGCGCTCGTCGTCCTCGTCGGACTGGTGCGGATTCACGCCGGCGTCCTCAGGGCGGTGCAGTCGGCCCGCGGCGAGGCGCTTTTCAATCGCGTCCTCCGGCCGGCGGTCAAGCTAGTGGGTGCCGTCGGCGCGATGGCGCTCGGGTACTCGCTGGTCGGCGTCGCCGCCGCGTTCGTCGCCGGCATGGCCGGACTCGTGGTGCTGGGCGCGCCGTTGGTCGTCTCGGCGAGCGGTATCCGCCCCTCCGTCGGCGGCCTCCGTTCCGAGGTCCGTCGGTTCTACAACCACTCGGCCCCCATCGCGCTGAGCAGCCTCGGCAAGGTGTTTCAGAACCGCGTGGACGTGATGCTCGTGGGGTTTCTCCTGACCGCGAAGGCGGCGGGCGTCTACAACGTCGTGCTCGTGTTGGTGACGCTGGCGTGGATTCCGCTCCTCTCGTTCAATATGCTCCTGCCGCCGGTCGCGTCGGGGCTCTACGCCGACGACGAGATGGAGACGCTCAACGCGGTGTACACGGCCGTGACGCGGCTTATCGTCACCTGCGTCGTTCCGATTCTCGCCGTGCTCGCGGTGTACGGGCGGTCGATTCTCTCCGCGTTCGGCCCGAACTTCGCGGCGGGGTACGTCCCGCTCGTGGTCTACCTCGGCGGCGTCTTGGTCGGCAGCGCCGTCGGCGCGACGGGGTGGCTGCTCATGATGACCGACCACCAGTACGCCCGGATGGCGCTCGACTGGCTCTTGGCCATCCTGAACACGCTCCTCACGTTCGCGTTCGTCCGGGCGTTCGGCCTCGCCGGCGCGGCGCTCGGGACGGCCGTCGCCATCGCCGTCCAGAACTCGGTTCAGGTCGTCCTCCTGCGGCGCTTCGAGGGGCTGTGGCCCTTCGACGCGACGTTTCTCAAACCCCTCGGCGCGGGCGTCGCCGCGGCCGGCGTCATGCTCCTCGTCCGCGAGACGCTGGCCGGGGGCGGCGTCCTCGTCGTCGTCGCCGGTGCGACGCTGGGTGCGGTGACGTACGTGGGCGCGCTCGTCGCACTCGGCGTCAACGACCGCGACAGACTCGTGGTGACGGCGCTGGCCGCCCGGTACCGCCGGGCGACACTCGCGGCCCTCGGCGAGCGGCGTCCCGGAACGCCCGGGGACCGATAGCGGTCGCTCTCGGGAGTTCGGAGTCGCCACGCTCGCGAGTGAGAGAGATACGACCCCCGAAGAAGCCTCTCGCCGAGAGTGTGTGTCGCCCAGAACACTATGAATCGACAAACTACTAGTAGAGACTTCACTAAGTACAGCAGTACACTGATTACATCAGCACACTAACCTCACAGTATGCCGGTAAGTATCGACGAGTTCGAGTCCGGGGATCTCCCACAAGGACCGAGCGTTCCGGAACAGGTGGTCGTCTATCTACACACCCACCGTGACCAAGCGTTCACTCGCTCGGAGATTGCGAGTGCGATTGGAGAGAGTCCGAATACTGTCGGGACCGCCCTTTCACGATTGAAGCGGCGTGAGCTGGTTCGGCACAAGGGGGAGTACTGGGCGATAACGAACGACAGAGATAGAGTCGAGTCTGCATACGACCTACACATCGTTAGTGAGCGACTCGACGGTGACGACGGTGGCATCGATGCGAACGAGTGGGATACGGCTGCACCGGACACACCGCATCCGAGTGAGCGGAACGCGGGCGAGGACGAGACGTAGATGCAACCGGAGCGTGCCGACGTGGTTCGAAGTTCAGATCCGTTCAAACTGGGTGACGACCGGCAGCGACCATGGCTCATCGTGAGCAACGACTCCCACCCGTTCGACGGCGAACAGTACATTTCTGTTGCCATCTCGACGAAAGAGTACGACGATTCGATTCCACTCACAGAGGACATCTGGGAAGTCGGTGGCGTTCCTCGGCAGTCGTTTGTCTCTCCGTGGGCGGTTCATTCACCACGAAGCGAGGACTTCGTCGCGTGGCAAGGATGCGTGACGAATGCATTCGTCGACAGCGTAGTCGAAGTAGTGGAGACGTATCTCAGAGAAGTCTGAGTTGTCGCCCAGAACACTAACGGCCGGTCTCATCCCGAGGCGGCGTGCCGCGTCGACCGGGAAACCCTCGTGCCGGGCGGTCCGTCTTTCGGGCGCGGACGTTCCGAAGTACGCCGGCGTCAGCCGGCCAGTAGCTGTTGCGCACCCGGGTTCGCCGTGCTGTCATCGCTCCCGAAGCGGGAACACTCGGCCGGGGACTTGAGGTACGCACCCGACCTTAGCGCGCCGGGGGTAAAACGAGTTCCGACCGGCGGGCGTCGTCGCCGGCGAAGAAGACGGCTCGAAGTCGGACGACCTGCCCGTCGACGCGGACGTAGTAGCGGCGGTCTTCCGACTTGTCGACCGACGGGAGCGCGTCGAGGTCCTCGCGGAGGGCGTCGTAGTCGCTCAGGCAGTCCGAGATGCTCGACTCGCGCGGGTGGCCCTCGGCGGCCGCTTCGACCACCTTCAGCACCCACGGGCTGTTTGCGACTCGCGGGTCGTCCACGTCGACGACGGTCGCCCCGTCGGGGGCCGACCCGACCAGTTCCGCCCGGAGCATGATTTCGGCCGACGAACAGCCTCGAAGCGACGAACAGCCCGCGACCCCGCCGGTCAGCCCGACGCCGACGGCCGCGGCTCCGCGCCGGAGCAGTTGACGGCGAGAGGGTCGACCGGCCATCGACTGACAGAGATTCGGAGGAACTGATAAGTCTTCCGTCGGCTACAGCGCGTACTCGTCTTCGCGCAGTTGGACGTACTTGCCCTTGCGGTACTTCACTTTCGTCCGCTGGTACTGCGTGGCGAGTTTGGCGGCGCTGAACCCGGCGCTGAGCTTCGAGGCGCCGAACGCCTTGTAGCCCTCGTCCTTTTCGAGGAGCTTCCGGGCCGCCTTGAACGTCTTGTCCCACTGGCCGGGGCCGTAGTCGTGGACGATTTCGGCCATGGCGACGTTGCGGAGAATCTCGTCGCCGATGGCGTCCTTCCAGCGGTCGTTGTAGTCGCTCAGGTCGCCCTCGGCGGCGAGTTCGCCGGCGATGGCTCCCGTCCGGACGGCGACGTGGTCGCCGCCCTCGTGGAAGGCCGAGGTCGCGCCCATCGCGCCGCCGGTGACGGCGATGCCGGCCGACGCGGGCGAGTCGATGGGGCGCGTCGAGGAGATGGCGTACGTCTCCGTTCCCTTCGTCTTCCCGCGGTCCTCGACGAGCGGGAAGTCCTCGTCGACGTCGTACTCGTCGCCGTACTCCTGTTCGAGGAGGCGGCGGACGTACTCGCGGCCCTGCGGGATGCGCTCGTCGCCCTCGCGGAGGAGCTTGTACGCATCGCGGTCGTCGACCTCGTCGATGTCGAGGCCGATGGGCATCGTGAGGCCGACCCGGCAGACGTTGTTGTCGTTCGGGAACACCCACGGGTACGCCGTGTGGCCGGGCATGTAGCCCCACCAGAACTTGATCGCGCCGTCGACCTCGTCGAACAGTTCCGGCGGGAATTCGCGGTGTTCCTGGTAGGCGATGTGGTTCGCCTCGGTGGACGACAGGCGGTCCGTGACGGGGAACGGAAGCAGGTCGTCGAGCACCTTGTTCGTGACCGTCCGTTGGGGGCCGTCGGCGAGCACGACGAAGTCAGCGCCCACGTCCTCGCCGTTGGCGAGGCGGACGACGTGCCGGGGGTCGTCCCCGGCGGCGTCGAGGTCGGTCTCCACGTCGCGGACGGAGGCTTTCACGCGGTACTCCGCGCCGGCGTCTTCGGCGCGGCCGCGGAGCCAGTCGTCGAACTTCGCGCGGTGGAAGGTGTAGCCGAACTCGTCGTACGAGGAGTCGATGCCGGTGCTCCGAAGCGTCAGCGATTCGTTCGGCCCGATGAACTCCGCGCGGTCGAGGATGTCGAGCACGACGTCGTCGGGGAACTCGTCGGGGTGGATGCCCATGATGTCCACCCAGTAGTCGAGGATACCGGCCGCGTCCGTCGAATCGGGGCCGAGACCCGGTCTGTCTGCTCGGGGGACGCCCTTTTCGAGGACCAGGGCGGAGGCCCCGGCCGAGGCCGCGGCGTGTGCCGCCGACGTGCCGGCCGGACCGCCGCCGATGATGGCGACATCTACGCGTTCCATACCGCTACAGCACTTCGCTCGGCTATTAAACCCCCTGAAGCGCCGCGGCGTCCGACGGTTTCGAGGCCGCGCGTCTCAACTCCGCTCGGTGCGTTTTCCAGCGGGTGACGCGACTGTGACATCGACGCGCCGCCGTTCGCATCCTCCACGGAGCCGACGTTCCCGCGGATGAACTGATGCGGGACTCCTCGCTCAATTTCGAGATTCGATAATTTTCTTTTCGTTAGAGACCGATTACGGCGCTCTATTTTCCTCGATAACACCAACTGAATACAGTAGTTGATAACCAGAGACGGGGGTTTATAGCGGAGACCGCGGTAGCTCCGAGTCAATGACCGCAGACGAGTTGGACGAACCGAGAGAGCCCGTCGTGTTCCGCGACGAGACGGGCGACCTGGTCTTCGTCGACGGCGGCCCCGCCCCACAGGGGTACGCACCCGTAGCGTGGAAACTCGGCGAAGACGGCTCCCGGTTCGTCATCGACCCGACGGTCGACGCGGTCGCGGTCACCCGGACGATTTCGAAACGTCGCCCGCGCCGGCGCGACCCCATCGAGTGAGCGGTCCTCCCCCGCCCGAATCGGACAGATTCATCACCGCCTTCGAGAATCATCGGGCATGTCCGACCCAGACATCGCGGTGCTTCGGCAGAAGATTCACGGCCTGTCTGCCGAGGCGTACGCCGAAACGCTCCGCGAGCGCCTCCCCGACCGCGAGGTCGCCCTCGCGACGACGCCCGAAGCGGAGCGAGACCTCCTCTCCCGCGCCCGCGTCGCGACCGGCTTCGACGTGGACGAAGCGGACCTCGACGCCGCCGAGAACCTCGACCTGTTCGCCTGCGTGTTCGCCGGCACGGGCCACCTCCCCACCGAGGCGTTCGAGGCGCGCGACGTGGCCGTCACCAACGCCTCGGGCGTCCACGGCCCGAACATCGCCGAGCAGGTCCTCGGGAGCCTCCTCTACTTCGCCCGCCGCTTCCACGTCGCGGAACGCCAGCAAGACGCCGCCGTCTGGCAGTCGTACCAGACGGTCGAACTGCAGGGCTCGACGGTCGCCGTCGTCGGCCTCGGCGCGCTCGGCGAGGCAATCGTGGACCGACTCGACCCGTTCGGCGTCGAGACCGTCGGCGTGCGCTACTCGCCGGCAAAGGGCGGCCCGACCGACGAGGTCGTCGGCCTCGACGACGAACAGGGCCTCCACGACGCCTTCGCCCGCGCCGACTACGTCGTCATCGCGTGTCCGCTGACGGACGCCACCCGCGGCCTCGTCGACGCCGACGCGTTCGCGTCGATGGCACCCGATACCGTGCTCGTCAACGTCGGCCGCGGCCCGGTCGTCGACACCGACGCGCTCGTCTCCCAACTCCGGAGCAACGGCATCCGCGGGGCGGCCCTCGACGTGACCGACCCCGAACCGCTCCCGTCGGACCACCCGCTGTGGGACTTCGAGAACGTCCTCATCACGCCCCACAACGCCGGTCACACCCCGAAGTACTGGGAGCGCATGGCCGACATCATCGCCGAGAACCTCGACAGACTGGACGCCGGCGACGGCGACCTGCGGAACCGCGTGGTCTAAGCGCTCTAATCCGCGCGCTCTCCGCCGGCGTGTTTCCACTCGCTCGGCGGCGTTTCGTACCCGTTCGATTCGGCGGAGTCCGACTCGAACCGGCGCTCCATCGTTCGGAAGTAGTCGTCTCCGGTGAGATGATAGAGCACGCCTATCTGGTGGGTGTGGACCGCGTGATAGGTCTCGTTGCCGCGGTAGCCCGCCTCCTTGTCGAGGCCGTACCAACTGACTTCGCCGGGCACTCGGTACTCGCTGAGGTGGTCGTACACCGTCGTTATCGCGGCGTTCAGGAGCCGCTCGACCCAGTCCGGTTCGTCGAAGACGAGCCAGTATTCGTAGAGGCCCCACAGTCCGACGAGAAAGCCGTTGAGGACGTGCGTCGGCGGGTCTGCGGGGTACTCCTCGATCCAGTAGTAGCCGTCGTCGACCATCACGGTCCACGGACCGTCGGTCGCTCGGGGGATGCGCCCGAAGCTCTCGGCGACGGCGTCCGCAATCCACTTGTGCCGGACGTCGCCGGTGTGTTCGTACAGGCGGACGTACGCCGAGAGCGCCGTCCCCTGCGCCATCCCCGAGTACCACGGCGGCTCCATCTCGGCGCTCGACCCGCCTTTCGGCATCGTGTACGGGAAGTACGGCACGCCCTCGACCCGCGTCGCGTTGTCCAACGCGGCCTCGCCGATGGACATCGCCTTCGACAGAAACGGGTCGGCCCCGCGTTCACGGTAGCAGTGTGTCAGCCGCATCATCGCGCGGAAGGTGCGAATCGGCATCTGTCCGGTCTCGCCGTCGATGGTCGCGGTCTGTACCTCCTCGATTCCCGAGACGTCGCCGGGGTCGTAGAGACAGCGCGGCGCTTCGCGGCGACCGAGGATGAACTGCGGGCGGTGTTCGAACGACGTTCGGCGCAGGTCGAACGAGCGCCGCGTCGCTTCGACGTCGAACCGAGCGCCGTCACGCTGGGCTCTCGATACTTCGGTCCCCAGTGGGTCGCCCCGGCCGACGCACCCCGAACTGCCGGCGACGAGGGCCGCGACGAACGACCGTCGAGTGGGCGCGTCCATCTACGGGTGAACTCGCGTGTGGTCGTCGGCGACGGTTCGACCGTCGTCGGTACGGGTGTGGACGCGTGCGCTGGGGCGGTGCCGCTTCGCGGGGCGGGGCGACGTCACGGACGCCCCGCGGAGAGGTAACTCGGGGACGCGATTCATGTGAACCCGATTGCATCACGGGCGGTAATGAGTGTTGTCACATCGAACGAGCGGTGGACCCCGGGCGAAGGGAAGGCCCCTTATTCGTCGCGCGTGAGCGCCGGGTTCGTCACCGCGCCGTTCGCGGCGGAGCCGAAGTCGCGGGCGTACTTCGCCAGCACGCCGGAGGTGTACGCCGGCGGCTTGGGTTCCCAGTCCTCTTTCCGCGCTTCGAGTTCCTCGTCTGTGAGGTCCACGGAGAGTTCGCGGTTCGGGATGTCGACGGTCACCTCGTCGCCGTCTTCGAGGAGGCCGATGGGGCCGCCCTCGGCCGCCTCGGGGGCGACGTGGCCGACCATCGGGCCGCGCGTCGCGCCGGAGAACCGACCGTCGGTGAGAAGCGCCACGTCGTCCTCGTGGCCCTGGCCGACGACGGCGGCGGTGACGCCGAGCATCTCGCGCATCCCGGGGCCGCCGCGGGGGCCCTCGTTGCGGATGGCGAGCACGTCGCCCTCCTCGATGTGGCCCTCCTGCACGTAGCGCATCGCGTCCTCCTCGTTCTCGAAGACGCGGGCGGGGCCGGTGTGGTGGAAGGCGTCGTCGCCGGTCACCTTCAGGACCGCGCCGTCGGGCGCGAGGTTGCCGGTGAGAATCTTGATTGCGCCCTCGTCCTGATACGGCTCGTCGACCGCGTAGAGGAAGTCCGCTTCGAGGTCGTCGTCGTCCGGGAGGTCGAGGTGGTCGAGCTCCTCGGCGATGGTGCGACCGGTGACGGTCATCGCGTCGCCGTGGAACAGGCCGGCCTCGACGAGGCGGCGGATGACGACCGGGATGCCGCCGATTTCGTGGAGGTCGTTCATGACGCGCGTGCCGCCGGGCTGGAGGTTGGCGATTTTCGGCGTGCGCCGGGAGATCTCGTTGAACTCCTCGATATCGAGGTCGACGCCGGCCTCGGCGGCCAGCGCGAGCAGGTGGAGCACGGCGTTTGTCGAGCCGCCGGTGGCGACCTGCAGGGTGATGGCGTTCTCGAAGGACTTCTTCGTGAGGATGTCGGAGGGGCGGCGGTCGTTTTCGACGCAGTCGAGGACGACCTCGCCGGCGCGGCGGGCGTTCTCGTAGCGCTCGTCGGACTCGGCGGGCGCGGAGGCGGAGCCGAGGGGGGCCATCCCGAGCGCCTCGGAGATGGAGGCCATCGTGTTGGCGGTGAACATCCCGCCGCAGGAGCCCGCGCCGGGGCAGGCGTGGCGTTCGAGGTCGTCGAGTTCGTCTGCGCTCATGTCGCCTTCGGCGTAGGTGCCGACGCCCTCGAAGACGTTCTGGACGGTCACCTCGCGGCCCTCGTGCTGGCCGGGCATGATGGAGCCGCCGTAGAGGAACACCGACGGGAGGTCGGTTCGGATTGCGGCCATCATCATCCCGGGGAGGTTCTTGTCGCAGCCGGCGACGGTGACGAGCGCGTCCATGCGCTCGCCGAAGGAGACGAGTTCGACGGAGTCGGCGATGACCTCGCGGGAGATGAGGGAGGCCTTCATGCCCTCCGTCCCCATGGAGATGGCGTCGGAGATGGTGACGGTCCCGAACTCGATGGGCATCCCGCCCGCGGCGTCGATGCCCTCGATGGCGGCGTCGGCGACGTCGTCGAGGTGGACGTTACACGGGGTGATGTCGGCGGCGGGGTTCGGCACGCCGACCATCGGCGACGAGAAGTCCTCGTCGTCGAAGCCCATGGCGCGGAACATCGCACGGTGCGGGGCCTTGTCTGGACCCTCAGTGACCTCCGTGCTGCGGAGGCTCGGGTCCTTGCCGCTGGAGAACACGTCGTCCGGGTCCTCCTCGCGGGGGGACTGCTGGCTCATACCTCATCGGAGCGCGTGCGCGAACTTAAATGGCCGCGACTGGGCAGACGTTGCAGTCGGATTCGCCCGCCGACCCTCGGTTTTGGGGGCGTTTTCCTACTCCGCGTCGCGCCGCGCCAGTCCGGTGAGATGCGGCGCTTCCGGGACGATTATCTCCGCGGTCCCGAGTCGGGCGGCGTTCTCGCTCCCCGGCAGACAGAACGTCGGCATCCCGTCGACGATACCCGCGGTCGCGCGGGTGCCGACGACCTTGGTCCCGATCTCGTCGTACGAGAGCCGCCGGAACAGCTCGCCGAACCCCGGAAGCGTCTTTCCGAACAGCTGCGCCGTCGCCTCGACGGTGCGGTCGTCGGGCGTGACGCCCGTCCCGCCGGTCGTGACCGTCACGTCGACGTCGCCGCGGTCGGCCATCCGCGAGACCGCGGTCTGAATCTCGTCGTAGTCGTCGTCGACGACCCGGCGGACCGACACCGAGTGGCCCGCCTCGTGGAGCAGTTCGGCTATCGCGTCGCCCGCGGGGTCGTCGTCGACGTCGCGGGTCGACGAAATCGTCAGCACCGCCGCTTCGAGGTCGGCGACGTCGTGGTGGTGGTGGTCGTGGTGATGGTCGTCGCCCCCGTGGTCGTGGTCGTCGTGGCCGTGGTGGTGACCGCCGTCGCCGTCGTCGCGTCGATGGCCGTCGTCTCCGGCTCCGTGTCGCTCACCGTGGTCGTGGTCGCTCACGGCCGCGGCTTCGTCGGCGTGCGATAAAGTTCCCGCGTCGTCTCGGCGCTCGCGGCGGCCGGACGACTCGCCGGCGACCGGTGGGGTTCACTCGCCCTCCGGAGCCCCGTCGAGTGAGTCGAGCGTCAGGCGTTCGGCGCGTTCGCGGAGCGTTTCGAACTGCTCTGTGGCCCACTCGACGGCGGCTTCGGTGTCGTTGCGCGCGACCCCGCCGACGCCGGTGTCGGTGTAGACGACGACGCCCGCCTCCGCTTCGGTCGCCCAGAGGCCGAATCGGAACGGGACTTCGCCCCGGTAGAGCGTCACCGACTCGTGTCGGAGCTGTTCGATGATGACCTCGCGCGAGTCCGGGGCGGCGGCGAGTCGGTCGAACAGCTCGTCGGCGATAAGCATCTCGACGACCGTCCCGCCGTCGGTGGCGGTCTCGTAGAAGGGCCGAAGCTGACCGACGAGCGCGACCGGGGCGATCCCGTAGACCCGTTCCGCGTTCTCGACGCTCGAAAACAGCTCCCGAATCGCGCTGTCCGGGATGTCCGGGGCCGAGGTGTGAACCGTCGCGCCCGTCAGGAACGCCGGGTCGAGCGGCGCGTCGTTCGGGAGCATCGAAAGGAGGTCCCGAGCCGACTGGATGCCGCCGAGCGAGTCGAGACACTCGTCGTACGCGCCGAGCGCACACCGGCCGACGCAGGTCAGCCGATACCGGCCCTCGGCGCGCTCGGCGAGGCCGGCGTCGAGCAGTTCGCGGACGACGCGGTCGACCGTCGAACGCGAGGTGCCGAGGTCGTCGGCCAGCCCGCGCTTGTCTCGCGGTCGCTCCGCGAGCGCCCGGACGAACGACGACCGCCTCACGAGGAGGCGCGAAAGCTGTGCTGATGTTTCGTCTCCGTTCACGTGCCTGATATTCCTTCGAACGGAGCCGAACGCCCGTCGACTCCGCCTGTTGGGCCGCCGATAGCTATCGGCGAGCGCGACTGCCGAACTTCACTGTGTTGGGAACGGTGTGCCCCATATATCTTCGCACCGATAGGATTTGAATCCATAGGGGTACGTCGAGTGTCGAACAAGAGGAAAGACAATTGGCGTAAACCCACACTTTAGTTCCTGCCCATCCTCGGTCGGGTCGAGATGAAAGCGGTCCAATTCACGGAACACGGCGACCGAGACGTCCTCGAATACGGCGACTTCCCGGACCCGGAAGTCGGTCCCGACGAGGTCCTCGTCGACGTGAAGGCGGCCTCGCTCAACCACCTCGACATCTGGACGCGGCGGGGGCTTCCGGGCGTCGAGTTGGAGATGCCGCACATCCCCGGCAGCGACATGGCCGGCGTCGTCACCGAGGTCGGCGAGCGCGTGAGCCGGTTCGAGGCGGGCGACCGCGTCGCGCTCATCGCGGGCGTCGCCGGCGGCGGCGACGAGTTCTCCCGGAAGGGCGACCCGACGCTCGCGCCGGACTTCCACATCATCGGCGAGCACGTCCGCGGCGTCCACGCCGAGTTCGCGGCGATTCCCGAGGAGAACCTCGTGCCCGTCCCCGAGGGCGTGCCGTGGGAGGTCGCCGGCTCCGCGTCGCTCGTCTTCCAGACCGCGTGGCGGATGCTCGTCGACCGCGGCGAACTCCGCCCCGGCGAGAAGGCGCTCGTCCTCGGCGCGTCCGGCGGCGTCGGCCACGCGGCCGTCCAAATCGCCGACTACGCGGGCGCGGAAGTGTACGCGACCGCCTCCACCGACGAGAAACTGGAGTACGCGAAAGAGTGCGGCGCGGACCACGTCATCAACTACGAGGAAGACGACTTCTCGAAGGAGATTAACGCGCTCACCGACGGCCGCGGCGTCGACATGGTCGTCGACCACATCGGCGAGGCGACCTACAAGCAGTCGCTCAAGAGCCTCGTCAAGGGCGGCCGCGTCGTCACCTGCGGGGCGACCACCGGCCCCGACCCGGGCGCGGGCCTCAACTACATCTTCTGGAACCAGCTCTCGGTCATCGGCTCGACGATGGCGACGCCCGGCGAGGCCGACGAGGTGCTCGACCTCGTCTGGGACGGCACCTTCGAACCCCGCATCCGCGAGACGCTCCCGATGAGCGAAATCGACCGCGCGCACGAACTCATCGAGGAGCGACAGGGCTTTGGCAAGGTGGTCGTAATCCCCGATAGTGAGCTCTGACACCACGGCTCGGGACGACGCGACCGCCGAGTCCGACACCTACGTCCACCGGCCGGACGGCGTCCCGGTCGGCGGCGGTAGCTCGGAGCCGGAAGCGACCGGCTTCGGGAGCCGCGGCTGGGTGCTCGTCGGCGTCGTCGCGCTCTGTTTCCTCGTCATCCCCGGCGCGGTGTACCTCGTGCCGTCGCTGCCGGCGATGGCCGGGCTGCCGTATCTCGCGGCCATGCTGGCCCTGCCGATGCTCCCGGCGCTCGCGCTCGGCCTCGTCGCCGTCTGGTCGATGACCGCGGCGACCCGCGGCGACGACTAAAGCGCCCGTAACCGTCCACTGCGACCAGTCGAAACCGCTCCCTCGAAGCGAGCGAGACGCGCGCCCGTTTTCACGACCGATTCTCCCCCGCCCGAGCCGCGCTCTCGGCTGCCGGTGCCGCACCCGGCCGCCGGCTCTCAGCGGTGGAATTGCGTGCCGATATAAATGGTTCCGACAAGGCTTATCCCGTTTCATGGTTGACATTCACACGCACAGATGTTCGAACGGTTCTCCAGCAGTTACTTCCTCGGCCGCTTGTACGTCGAGCCGTACGACGGGACCGAGGCGGCGATTCACCGAACGGAACACGAGCGACTCAACGAGTGCGTCTACACGGACGGCCGCGGCGTCGAGCGAGTCGACTACCCGCTCGTGATGAAACTCGACACGGCCCACTTCCCGGTCGTCGGCGACGACGGCGTGCCCTCGGGAACGCTCGCGCTTCCCCGAGGCGCCGTGGACGCCGACGCGCTTCCGGACGACAGACCGGTGCTTCTCGCCGACGCCCCGCGGGCCGCCGAGTTGCTCCGGTACGCCGGCTACGACCCCGACGACTTCGTACCCGGCGGACCCGACGGCTCCGGTCCCGACCGACCCGACGACAGGCTGGCCTGAGGCCCGACCGCCGTCGCGGCGAGCGGGTTCCCGCGCCGTCCGCCTCGCGTCCGAACGCTCAAGTGGTCGGCCCGCACGCGTCCGTGTATGCTGGACGAGTTGTTGGGCCGAGCCGAACTCAAAGAACGCATCGCCGAGTTGGAAGACGAACGCGACGCGTTAGCCGGGCGTCTGGAGGGCGAGTCCGAGCGCCGGAAGGAGGCGGCCCGCGCGCGGCAGGAGGCCGAGAAGGAGGTCAATCGCCTCGAAGACCGCATCACCGAGCTCGAAGACCGCGTGGAACGCCTCTCGGGCGACGACGACTCCCTCGACTTCCGCGGGACCGAGGACCTTCGGGGCGACCGCCTCCGCGAGGTACTGTCCCGCCTCGATTCGTTTTCGACCGACGCGGAGGGCGCGCTCACCGCGGCCGTCTCCGACGACCGCTCGCTCCCCGCGGCCGCCGAGTCAGCCTTCGGCGACCGCGCCCCGCTCGTCCGCCGGGCCGCGCCCTGCGTCGCGCTCACCGACGACGCCGGACTGGTGAGCGTCGCGCTCTCGCCGCCCCGCCAGCCCGACGGCTTCGACACGTGGAGCGACGGCTTCGACCTCGACCCGGCGTGGTTCCACCCGACCGAGACCACCGCCGTCGCGCTCGTCCGCGGCGACCTGTTCGCGCTCGGTCGCTACGAGGACGGCGACCTCGAATTCGTCGAGGGCTTCGAGAGCGACGTGAAGTCCGCCCACTCGAAAGGCGGGTTCTCGCAGGCGCGCTTCGAGCGCATCCGCGAGGGCCAAATCGACGACCACCTCGACCGCTGTCGCGAGGCGCTCGACGAGTTCCTCGGCGGCGGTTCCGGCGCGGGCGCGGAAGCCGCCGGCGACGACGCAGACCTCGTCGTCCTCGGCGAGCGAACCGTCCTCGGCGAGTTCCGCGACCGGGCCGCGCTGACCGCGACCGTCGACGCCAGCGGCGACCCCGAAGCGGCGCTCGCCGAGGCCTCCAGAGAGTTCTGGACGACGCGGCTGTACCGACTCTGAGCCGGCGGCGACGCCGCGGATGTGCTCCCGAGACGCACCGGAGATTCGCAGACGACTCGGCGGCGCGACCCGGCAGTCGCCGCCGAATCGTCCCACCTTTTAGGGCGGCACGTAGTGACACTCTGTATGAGCGACCCACACCGAGTCGTCGTCCTCGCACACGAGAAGTTCCCCGACCGCGCGAAGACCGCCACGGGCGTCCTGAAGTACGCCGACTACGACGTGGTGGCCGTCCTCGACCGCGACAACCCCGGCACCTCCGCCGCCGACCACCGCCGCGACCTCCCCGACGTGCCCGTCGTCGCCTCGATGGCCGACGCGCCCGACGCCGACGCCCTCCTCGTCGGCATCTCGCCCATCGGCGGCGCGTTCGACGAGACGTGGCGCGACGACGTTCGCACCGCCCTCGAACGCGGCTGCGACCTCATCTCCGGCCTCCACTACTTCCTCACCGAAGACGAGGAGTTCGCCCGCCTCGCCGACGAACACGGCTGCGACATCAACGACGTCCGCAAGCCCCGCGACGACCTCGGCGTCGCGCAGGGGAAGTCCGCCGACGTCGACGCCGAAGTCGTCCTCACCGTCGGCACCGACTGCTCGGTCGGCAAGATGACCGCGACGCTCGAACTCGTCGAGGCCGCCCGCGAGCGCGGCATCGACGCGGGCTTCATCCCGACCGGCCAGACCGGCATCATGATCGCCGGCTGGGGCAACCCCATAGACCGCGTCGTCAGCGACTTCACCGCCGGCGCGGTCGAGGAGATGATTCTGGAGAAGGGCGACGAGCACGACGTGCTGTTCGTCGAGGGCCAGGGTAGCATCGTCCACCCGGCGTACTCCGCGGTCACCTGCGGCATCCTCCACGGGTCGATGGCGGACAAACTCGTCCTCTGTCACGAGGCCACCCGCGAGGCGATTCATGGCTACGAGGAGTTCGCCCTCCCCGAGCTCTCCGAGTACGTCTCGCTGTACGAGAACCTCGCCGACCCGGTCCACGAGGCCGACGTGGTCGCCGGGATGCTCAACACCTCCCACGTCGACGACGACGTGGAGGCCGCTGAGGCCGTCGACGCCTTCGCCGACGAACTCGGCGTCCCCGCGGTCGACCCCGTCCGCTTCGGCGCGGCCGACCTCGTCGACGAGGTGTTCTAGATGCTCGCGACCGAGTTCGAGCGCGTCTCGATGTCGCTCGCCGAGCCGTTCGGCATCGCCCGCGGCGTCCAGACCGACGCCGAGAACGTCGTCGTCCGCGTCGAGGACGAAGGCGGCATGACGGGCGTCGGCGCGGCCGCCCCGTCGTCGCACTACGGCGAGACCGCCGACACCGTCGAGGCCGTCCTTCCGGACCTGCTGTCCGTGGTCGAGGAGGTCGGCGACGCCCACGCCATCGACCGCATCGAGCGCGAGCTGGCCGAGACGGTCCGCCGCAACCCGGCCGCCCGAACCGCCGTGAGCATCGCGCTGCACGACCTCGCGGCCAAGCGCCTCGGCGTCCCGCTGTACCGCCTCTGGGGGCTCGACCCCTCGCGGACGCCCACCTCGTCGTACACCGTCGGTCTCGACGACCTCGACACGATGCGCGAGAAAACCAGAGAGGCCTATGAGGCCGGTTACGACGTGCTCAAGGTCAAACTCGGCACCGACCGCGACCGCGCCATCATCGAGGCCGTCCGCGACGAGGCCCCCGGCGCGACCGTCCGGGTCGACGCAAACGAGGCGTGGACCCCCCGCGAGGCCGTCGAGATGACCGAGTTCCTCGCCGACCACGGCGTCGAGTTCGTCGAACAGCCGGTCCCCGCCGAGGACCGCGAGGGCCTGAAGTTCGTCTACGACCGCGGCGCGCTCCCCATCGCGGCCGACGAGTCCTGCGTCACGGCCGACGACGTCCCGCACATCGCCGACCGGGTCGATATCGCGAACCTCAAGCTGATGAAGTGCGGCGGCCTCACCGAGGCGAAACGCGCCATCCACGTCGCCCGCGCCCACGGGCTGGAGGTTATGCTCGGCTGTATGATAGAGACGAACGCCGCCATCGCGGCGGGCTGTCACCTCGCGCCGCTCCTCGACTACGCCGACCTCGACGGCTCGCTCCTCCTCGCCGACGACCCCTACGAGGGCGTTCCGATGCCGAACGGCGGCATCGACCTCGACGCGCTCGACCGGCCCGGAACCGGCGCGGTCGAACGCTGAGGCGACCGACCGAGCGCGAAGGCGGTCCGACCGCGGCGTTCCACCGTGCGATTCACTCCCAGTCTAAGTCGTCTTCTCGCGTCTCGGAGCGCAGGACGAACGGGCCGATAGAGAGCGTCCGCTTGGCCACCGTGGCGATTCGGAGGACGTACGACCCGAGGACCGCGAAGGGCGTCAACGAGACGACGGTGATGAGCGCCACGACCCACAGGAGGTTGGCGACGCCGAGGGAGACACCGGGGACGCTCCCCGGGTTGTCGAGAAAGAGGACGGCGCAGAGGCTCGCCACGAGCGCCGGGATGGCGGTGTAGAACATCGCCCGCGAGAGGTCGACGAGCTCCCACCGGAAGTACAGCGTCTTGATGTGCTCGCGGGCGGGGCCGAATCGCTCCAGCGAGTCGACGAGGTCGGCGAGAGCGCGTTGCGTCTCGTCGGAGAGTTCGTCGCCCCCGGACTCCATGAGGCGTCGGGCCTGGTAAATCTTCCACGAGTAGTTGAGGTCGAGCGCCGCCGACAGCACCTCGAACGTCCCGAACTGCCGGCCGTCGAGCCTCTCGGCGACGCCGTCGGCGTTCTGTGCGACCTCGTCCGCGAACTCGCTGACGCGCGTCTGTGCGTCGTCGTTCGACACGTCGGCCTCCTCGGCCGAGTTCCCGTCGGTGGACGCGTCCACGGCGTCGGAGACGGCTCTGGCGCGGTTGCCGATACCGGAGGCGAGCGCCCGGAGGAACGCCGACGGCTCGGGCGGGGCCACCGGCGCGTCGAGCAGTTCTGCCACGTCGTCTCGGAACTCCAGTGCGCCCTCCATCCGGTCGCGCTGGTCGCCGAGCGGCCCGAGTTCGCGCGAGAGGACGAGTTGGTTGATGGTGACGACGAGCGTGACGCCCGTGACGATGGCCGTGAGGAGCCCCTGTCCGAGCGTCTCGACGGGGTCTTTGGAGGAGACGGACTCGGCGAGGGGGTTGGGGTCGAGAACGCCGAATCCGACGATACTGACGAACAGGAGGGCGAGCGGGATGGTGGCGACGAGTCGTCGGTCCGCACGCAGATAGAGGTAGAGTTTCAGGCGGCTCGCCCGCCCGCGTTCCCTCATCGTGTCGCTCGGCTCACCCGACGACCCACCGCTCTCGTTCCGCATGCGACTCGGTTCGGCGTCGACGCGGAAGGATGTGGCGGCCGGCGACGGTGGCGGCCTACGACGACGACGAAGACGACTCCTCTTCGTTCTTCAGCTCTTCGAGTTCGGCTTCGACCTCCTCGTCGGCCACGTCGGTCTCGACGTCCACGTCGGCGTCGGCCGCGCTCTCGCTTTCGGCGTCCGACGACCCGGACGACTTGCCCATCTCGGCTTTGAGCGTCTCCAGTTCGGTGTCGACCTCGGCGCTCGTGCGACCGGCTTCGAGCTCGCGCTCGATGGAGTCCTTGTCCGACAGCGCGTCGTCGAGCGCACCGGAGTCCACGAGTTCGTCCATCGCGGCCGAGCGGGCCTCCATCTCGTCGGTCTGCTCCTCGGCGCGTTCGAGCGCGCGCCCCACGTCGGCCATCTCGTCGCCGACGCCGGTCATCGCCTCGGAGACGCGGCTCGACGCCTCGGCGGCCTCGTAGCGGGCCTTCATCGTCTCCTTTTTCGTGCGGAACTCCTCGATGCGGCTCTGGAGTTCGTCCTTCTTGTTGACGAGTTGGTCCTGCGTCTCCTGCAGGCTGGCGATCTGCGTCTCCAACTCCTCGATTTGGCTCATCTTGGCCTGCTTCTTTTCGAGCGCCTTGCGCGCGAGGTCCTCGCGGTCCTGCTGGACCGCCTCGCGGGCCTGGTCGTTGTGCTTTTCGATGTTCTCTTCGAGGCGGCGCTTCTGTATCTCCAGTCGCTTCTTCTGGGTGGTCAGGTCGGCGATGCCCTGTTTGACCTGCTGTAGCTCGTCGCGCATCTTCTCGTAGGAGTAGTCGAGCGTCTCCGTCGGGTCCTCCGCACGGTTGAGGAGGGCGTTTATCTTCGACCGGATGACGTACGACGTGCGAGAGAGAATTCCCATACCCAATTACTACGCGACGTTCGGCTTAAAACCTCACCAGCGCAACCTGTCTCTATGACCGAGACGATTCTCGTCCCCGGGGGGCGCGACGTGCGGGCGACCCTCGACCGCGCCCGCGGGGACGCCAGCGACGACGCGGACGACACCGACGACCCGGCGGGCCAAGGCGATGCGGTCGTCGTCGCCTGTCCGCCCCATCCGCAACACCAAGGCCACCGCGGCGACGCCCGTCTCGTCGCCGTCAGCGACGCGCTCGCCGCCCGCGGCGTCGACTGTCTCCGCTTCGATTACGGCCCGTGGGACGACGGCTACGGCGAGCGCGCCGACACCCTCCGGGCGGTCGAGTGGGCCGCGGAACGCTACGACCGCGTGGGCCTGTTCGGCTTCTCGTTCGGCGGCGCGATGGCGCTTCTCGCGGCCGCCGAGGGCGCGGCCGTCGACGCCGTCTCCGCGCTCGGCCCCGCCGCGCGACTCGCCGCCGGCCTCGACGCGGCCGACGCCTTCGACCGCATCCCCGTCCCCGTGCAGGTCGTCTACGGCACCCGCGACGACGTCGCCGACTGGGAACCCGTCGTCGAGCGCGCCCGCGAGTACCACCAACCCGTCGTCGAGTTCGCGGCCGACCACTTCTTCATCGGCCAAGAGGAGAAGGTCGCGGCCGCCGTCGCCGACTTCCTCCTCGCGAACCTCGGCGTCGAGTGAGAGCGGAGACGAGCGACGGGGTCGCCGCCGACGCTACCGGCCCGCGCCGAAAGGACGCGAGACGCACCGACCGCAACCGTTCGACCGAACGACATTTTTGACTCGGCTCCGAAACCGGGCGTATGGTCCCCCGAAAGCGACTCGCCGCCGTCGTCGCCCTCCTCCTCGTCGGCGTCGCGTTGAGCCAGTCGTTCGCCGTCGCAACCTCCACTTCGTCGCTCGAATCGACGTACGAAGCCGACCCGGTGACCGCCGACTCGCCCCCCGGCCTCGTCGCCCACTACGACCCCGACGTGGTCAACCTCGACGAGACGGTGAACCGGACGCCGCAACTCCGCGAACCGGTCGCCACCGCCGCCCGCACCGGCCGGTACGACGGCGACATCGAACCCGAGGCGTACATGACCCTCTCGGACGTGAGCGAAGACGCCGAGTTCGCCGCTTACGACGGCCGGTACTATCGGTTCTCGCTGAACGTCTCGGGCGACCCGGTCCGCGCGACCATCGAACTCGACCCGACCGACTGGGAGACCGTTTCCGCCGCGGTTTCGACGCCCGCCGCGAACGCCAGCGCCGACGTCCGCGAGGCCATCGACGGCGGCACCGTCACCAACAGTACGTTCGTCATGCCGGGGCTCTACGAGCGCGACGACGCGCACTACCTCGTCCACCCGGCGAACGAGGGCGAGATTCTGGGGAGCTTCCTCGCCATCATCGGCGGGTTCCTGTTCAACCCCATCGGCTGGGCGTACACCGTCGTCGGCCTCGGCCTCCTCGGCGCGCTCCGGAGTCGCCGCCGCGCCCGCCCGCTGGACCGCAGAACCGCCCTACTGGTCGTCCCCGGCACGCTCGTCGCCATGTGGCTGGCGACGACGCTCACCAACACGGGGTCGCTCGGCATGCGCTACGTCCTCGTTCCCGGCATCGGCGTCGTGGCCGCCTTCGGCCTGTTCGCCGGCTTCTGCATCCGCCGCGGGTCGTGGAAGTCGCTCGTCGGCTGGAGCGTCGCGCTCGTCGCGGTCGTCGTCGCGGCCGACGCCGCCGCAATCGGCCTCGTCGGCACGATTTTCGGCGCGCTCGGCCTCGTCGTCGGCTGGTTCGGGAGCCTGTTGTTGGTTCCCTACGGCTACGCGCTCGCGAGCGATTCGGAGGACGAGCGTGAGGACGGTCCGGGGGCGGTGACGGCCGCGGAGTTGGGTGAGGGGTGATTCGGCTCTCGGGACTTGGTGCGTGAGCGTAGAGAAAGAAGAGCAGTCAGTCTCTCAGTTGTACTCCCGCCACCGATACCCGCATTCCTGACATTTAAAGAACCGCGTCGGCGGTTCGTCGGCAGAGCCGGTCTGCTTGATGGTGTACCACGCTTTCGTGTGGCCGCAGTCGTCGCAGTGAACGTCCTTCGCGGTGGGCTTGCCCTCGAACTCCGCGCCCTCTTCGGTCTCGATGAGTTCGTCGCCCGACTGCGCCTCGGTGGAGACGAACTCCGCCGCGAGCTCCTCGTCGCGCTCGGCGGTCCCCCCGCAGTCGTCGTTCGTGCAGGTCATCGCGCCGTTCTGGCTCACCATCATCGAACCGCACTCGTCGCAGAACTGCATACCCGCCGGTAGCGGACCGAGGGCAAAGAAGCTGTCACTCCGCGGCGTCAGTCGTCTCGCTCGACCATCGGGCAGTTCCGCACCCGGAAGCGGTCGCTGTCTTCGAGTTCGACGATGGTCGTTCCCTCGTGGTGGCACGCGAGTTCCGGGGGCTCGCCGAAGTGCTCGCAGCGCTGGCAGAACTCGGTTTTGGGGACGACGTGGTCCGAAACGCTCTCGGTGGCGTCGACCGGGGTGGCCTCAGCACCGACGCCGACGCCCTCAGCTTCCACGTCGTCGCCGCCTTCGACGAGCGAGGTCCACACGTCGTCGCGGTCGAGTTCGCCGACCTCGACCGACTCGAAGAGTTCGGTCACATCGTCGCGCTGGTCGGTGACGCGCGAGCGGTTGCGGCGCTCGGCCACGCGCCCCGCGAGGTCCGAAAGCGGGGCCGAATCGGCGTCGCCGTTGCGTCCGCCGCGGTCCGCTTCCGGGGTGTTCTCGGCGTCGGACGCGCCGTCCGTCGAGTCGTCGCGCTCGGGTCGGTCACCGCGGTCACCGAAGGTATACGGGCTGTCTCTCGCCGCGTCGTCCGTGGGGTCGTTGTCGTCGGGCATCGTCTTCGTGGGCTCTCAGTCGTCGCCGTGTTCGCTCCCCGCCGCGGCACCGGCACCCCGCTGGGTCGACTCCTCCTCCCGGGCGGCGGGGGGCTGGTCGCGCTCGTCGGGGATGGCCTCGTCGAGCAGGTCTTCGATCTCGTCGGTCGCGCCGGACGAGTCGGCCGCCTCCAGCGCGGGGAGCCGGCCGGTGTGGAGCGTCGCCGACCCGAAGAACCCGGGCGACGACGACAGGTCACGGAAGGGAGTCCGACACGACGGACAGCGAGGCTCGGCGAGCAGGTCGAGGTGGACGGTCGCGTCGCACTCCTCGCATCGCGCTTTCTTCTCGCCGGCCGCGTTCGCCGAACGGAGGAGTTCGGCGAGCGCCGTCCGTTCGAGGTCGGCGGCTTCGAGGTCCGCCGCCCGCCCGCGGAGGTCGAGGAGCGTCCGCGCGACCGTCCGGAGGTTCTCGTCGAGCGTCGTCGTCGTCTCGTCGAGGTAGCTGAGAATCTCCTCGAAGTTCTCGAAGCCGGCGTCGAGTCGGTCGTCGAGGTCGGCCACGCGGTTTCGAACCGCGTGCACGTCGTCGGCCAGCCGGTCGAGTTCGCCGTCCAACTCGGGGTGCGCGTGGTCGCGCGGCGCTTTCTCGTCGGCCTCGCGTTTGACCTGGACGACGCGCGTCCGCACGTCGGCTAGCTTCTCGTCCAGTTCGCCTTCGAGTTCCACGACGCGTTCTTCGACGCCGTCGAGCCGGCCCGGGACCGCGTCCGCGTCGTCGAGCGATTCGCCCGCGTCGCTCACGGCGAGCCTGTAGGTCCCGAGCGCCCGCGCGAGCACCGTCTCCGGGTCGACGCCCTCCTCGTCGGCGCGCGCCTCGACCCACGTGCGGAGGTCGTCTGGGAGCGACGCCCCGTCTTCCCCTTGCATCTTCGTGCCAGTTTGTCCGCGTGGCCTTAAGAACTATCCCCGAGTCCGACGCGCCGTCGCACGACTGCCGAGTCGGTTCGCTCAGCGAATCTTCCGCACGTCGCTCACGTCGAGGCCGCTCTCGTTGATCTCGGTCTCGAACTGCACGATGTTCTCGCTCTCCAGTCGGGCGAGTACGCCGCGGAACTCCTGGACGACCATCGTCCGCGCGCGCTTCGACCCGCCGGACTCCCACTCGAAAAGCAGCGTCCCGCCGGTCGCGCCCTTGAGGACGCCGAGCTCGGTCTTCGAGAGCGCCTCGGTGCTCGCGAGCACGAGGATGAGCCCGCCCCACTGGTAGGAGGCCTTCTCCAGCCCCTTGATGACCATCGCGATGTCCGACCACGTCACCTCGTCGGACTGGCTGGCCACGAGGTCGGTCAGGGAGTCGATGAGGACGAGGTTGCCGGCGGCGTGTTCGCTCAGGGTGCTTCCCAGCGCGCCCAACACGGAGTCGCGGTTGTGTCGGTGTCCGAGGTCCTCTAACTTCGTCGGCTGGCCGAGGTACCACTCGCGCGGAATCGGGCTGAGCTGGAAGTACTCCGGCGAGAGGTCGTGGAACTCGATGTGTTCGACCGCGGACTCGACGACCTCGTCGTCCATCGTGTAGCCCATCTCGCGGCGCAGGTACTCCTCGCCGGCGGTAAAGGAGACGTAGTGGATTTCCGGCGGCGGCGTCGCGGTGTCCGCGAGCGAGCCGTAGTGGAGGTCGAACAGCTCTTCGTCGGTGTGCGAGAGGGCGTTCATCGTCGCGCTCGTGTAGAGGAACTCCCGAGCGCCCGCGCCGGACTCCCCCGCGAGGAGCACGACGTTCCCCGGGGGTGCGCCGCCGCCGATGATGCTGTCGAGGCGGGGGACGCCGAAGGGGATTTGAGACATACCGCATCCGACTCGGCCGCGTCGGTTAGGCGTTTCGGGGAGCGCGACCCGAATGCCGCCGCCCGACGACCGCCTGTCGCATCGCGCCCGACTCACTCGACGCGCGCGCCGCGGTTCCGCCCGCGGGCGACGGAGACGGTGCCGTCGATATCGGCGTCGGCAAGCGCCGCCCGGCCCGCTTCGACCGCTTCGTCGACGTGGTCGGCGTCGGTCACGCCGTAGACGCACGGCCCCCACGACGACTGGCCCGCGCCGTAGACGACGGGCGACTCCGACAGCGACGAGACGAGCGCGCCGACCGGCGGCCGGTAGACGCCGCCCTGCTCGTCGGCGTACCACGTCCCGTTGAGCCGGCCGACGGACTCGACGGCCTCGCCGAAGCGCTCGGCGGACCCCTCGGCGAGCGCCGGGAGGAGCCGGCGCGTGACGATACCGGCGATTCGGTCGCCGGTCTGCGCGTCCGCGCGCTCGACGACGGAGCGCATGCTCGACTCCTCGGCCGCGCCGTTGCGACCGGGGTCCGCGTCGGGGACGACGAGCAGGAACCGCCAGCGGTCGGGTATCTCGTGTCGGGCGGCGACCGCCGGCACCGACCACGAGCCGTCCTCCGGGCGGTCGGTGGTGAAGCGCGCGGTCGGGTGGCCCGCGTCGAGGACGGCCCCGCCGGCTTCGAACGTGGCGACCCCGACGCCGGAGCGGCCGCCGCGACCCATCTCGGGGGCGAGGCGGCGCACGTCGGCCTCGCGGTCGGTGGCGGCCGCGACCGCCCGCAACACCGCGAGCGCGAGCTGCGTCCCGCTCCCGAGGCCGGCGTGTCGCGGCAGGGAGCGCTCGACCGACACGTCGACGCCCTCGACGCCGAGGAGTTCGACCGCGCGCTCGGCGTACTCGCGGGCTGCGGGATGCCGACACCGAACGTCGGCCCCGGGCTCGGCGGCGACGACCACCCGCGGCTCGTCGAGCGCGACGCCGACGCCGCCGTAGAGCCGGTCGCGGGCGAGGCTCAGATTGAGGAAGCCGAAGTGGATGCGCGCGCCGGTCGAGACCCGAACCATGTCACCGGCTATCGGCGGGGACGCCAAAAGGGGGTTTCGACCATGGCAACGCGGGCCGGAGTCACCCGTCGCCGTCGGTCGGGTTTGGTTCTCTCGGCGGGTGGTCTCGACTCAGTTCACGCGACAGACATCCGCGTTGGTCGGCGGGTCGCGGGCGGGCGAGACGGCGTCGACGACGGGGAGGACGCTGAAGCCGGGCGACCCGCCGGTGGCAAAGCCGATTGCGAACACCGAGAGGGTCCGGCCGCCGGCGATGGCCGTTCCGGGGAGGTCGAGCACGACCGTCCCGTCCGACGAGAGGACGACCTGCAGGTCGTACGTCCCGGCGGTGACCGTCTCGTAGTCCGAGACGTCGCCGAACGCCAGCCCCGAAAACAGCGTCGGGCCCTCTTTGACGACGATGTCTACTTCGGGCGCGTCGGGCGAGAAGTGCGCAACGCGGACGCTGGCTTTCCCGTACGGGGCCGGGCGGTTCGTGTCCGTGAGTACGACGGCCGCAATGTCGTCGAGCACGTTCGTCGCCGCGACGGTGTAATCGCGGTTGCGACGGAGCGTGACCTCGGTGTCGATGACGACCCTCGAGGCGTCGCCCGCGGGCGTGACCTCGACCTGATACGTCCCCGCCGGGACGGTGAAGTAGTCGGAGAGGACGCCGAACGGGACGCCCTGCAGGCCGGGGAACGGGTCGCCGTTCACGTACACGTCTACGGGGGGCGCGTCGGGCGAGAAGTGGCCGACTCGGAACCGCGCGTCACCCGCGGCGACGCCGCCGGGGCGTGCCGCCGCGGTGGTCGCGCCGCCTGCGAGCAGGAGACCGGTCGCGCCGAGGCTCTTCAGCATCGTTCGTCGGGAGAAGGACGACATCTGCGACCGTCATGAAGGACCGTGGTGGTATCAATATTTGCACAACTAAAATATTGAAAGAATATCTGCGTATCGAGACGGTCGGGGTTTCCTGACCGTCTCAGACGAGCTCTTCGGCGACCACGTCGACCGCGAGCAGGTTCGGGTCGATTGCGAGGTCTGCCTGTCCCTTGGCGAACTCCGGAAGGGTGTCGTAGGCGTAGGTCACGACGCGCACGTCTGGGTTCAGCTCTTTCGCCACCGCGATGGCCGTCGCGTCGTCCATGTCGGTGAGCACGAGCAGGTCGGCGTCCTCGATGCCGGCCTCGCCGAGCGAGTCGGCGGAGGCGATACCGGTGACGCGGACGACCGTCGCGCCCTCGTCTTCTAACGCTTCTCCGAGTCCGTCGGGGTCCGCCCCCGCGACGACTGCCGTCGTCATTCGTACTCGATGGTCGCCGGCGGTTTGTGGGTCACGTCGTAGACGACGCGGGCGACGTTCTCGTTCGTCCCGGTGATGCGCGACTGGATGCGCTGGAGGGTGTCCCACGGCAGTTCCTGCGCGCGGGCGGTCATGCCGTCGCGCGACTCCACGGAGCGCACGGAGACGATCCAGCCGTGGACGCGGTTGTCACCCTTGACGCCGGTGCCCTTGCCGATGACGGCGGCGAACGCCTGCCACGGGTCGTGCTTTTCGGTCTCGTCTTCGACGACGTGACACGCGTCGCGGGCGACCTGCACCTTCTCGGGCGTGACTTCGCCGAGGACGCGGACCGCGAGGCCCGGCCCCGGGAACGGCATCCGCTCGGCGATGATGGATTCGAGGCCGAGCGCGCGGGCGACCTCGCGGACCTCGTCCTTGTAGAGGTCGCGGACGGGTTCGACGATGCCCTCGAAGTCCACCACGTCCGGCAGTCCGCCGACGTTGTGGTGGGACTTGATGTTGCCCTCGGACTCGATGCGGTCGGGGTAGATGGTCCCCTGCACGAGGTACTGGGCGTCGGTCTCCTTGGCCTCGCGCTCGAACTCGCGGATGAACTGCTCGCCGATGACCTTGCGCTTTTCCTCGGGGTCGACGACGCCTTCGAGGGCGTCGAAGAATCGGTCGCGGGCGTCGACGACGCGGAGGCTCTCCATGAAGGAGAAGGTGTCCGCAATCTGCTCGGTTTCGCCTTTGCGCATCAGGCCGGTGTCGACGTAGACCGGGGTGAGTTGCTCGCCGACGGCCTCGTAGGCGAGCGTCGCGGCGACGGAGGAGTCTACCCCGCCCGAGAGGGCGATGATGGCGTGTTCGTCGCCGATTTGGTCGCGAATCGATGCGGTCGCGTCTTCGATGAATTCGTCTACGTGTACCATTATGCTGTCACCTCTTCGTTGCCGAGTTCGCGCGCGTCGAGCTCGCCGAGGACCGCGCGGAGGAAGCCGAGGAACGGCGGGCTCGCGCGGTCGGGTCGGGAGCGGAACTCGGGGTGGAACTGCGTCCCGAAGAAGAACGGGTGGTCGGTCAGTTCGAGAATCTCCATGCGGTTTTCGGCGCGGCCGGAGAAGCGGAGCCCCTCGGATTCGAGTTCGTCGATGAGTTCGGGGTTCACCTCGTAGCGGTGGCGGTGGCGCTCCGTGCAGGTGGTGTCGCCGTACACCGCCTCCGCGAGCGTGCCGGCGTCGATGTCGGTGTCGTGCGCGCCGAGGCGCATCGTGCCGCCCATCTCGTCGACCTCGTACTGCTCGGGCAGGAGGTCGATGACCGGGTAGGGCGTGTCGGGGTCCAGTTCGGCCGAGTGGGCCTCGTCGTGGCCGAGGACGTTCCGGGCCTGCTCGACGACGGCCATCTGGAAGCCCAGACAGAGACCGAGGAAGGGGACGTCGTTCTCTCGGGCGTAGCGGATGGCCTCGATTTTGCCCCCGGTTCCGCGGGAGCCGAAGCCGCCGGGGACGACGACGCCGTCGGCGTCCTTCAGGCGCTCTTCGTGCTTGTCGAGCATCTCGTCGGAGTCGACCCAGAGGATGTTCACGTCGACGCCGCACTCGATGCCCGCGTGCTTGAGCGCCTCGTGGATGGACATGTAGGCGTCTTCGAGGGCGTACTTGCCGACGAGCGCGATGTCGACCGAGCCGGTTCGGTCGGCCGTGACGAGCTCGCGCCAGCGGTTGTCGCGTTCCACTTTGGGAAGCGCCTCGTCGGCGATGCCGAGGCGCTCCATGACGTACTCGTCGAGGCCCTCCTCTTCGACCATCAGCGGGACGTGGTAGATGTCCGGCACGTCGGGGTTGGAGAACACGGCGGCGTCCGGCACGTCGCAGAACTGCGCGATTTTGGTCTTCGTCGCCGGTTCGAGCTTGTCGTCGGCACGGCCGACGAGGATGTCGGGCTGGAGGCCGATGCTCCGAAGCTCCTTGACGGAGTGCTGGGTGGGCTTCGTCTTCTGCTCGCCGTTCTTCGAGTAGGGGACGAGCGTGACGTGGGTAAAGAGCACGTCGCCTTCCTCCTCCTCGGAGGCGAACTGGCGGAGCGATTCGAGGAACGGCATCGACTCGATGTCGCCGACGGTGCCGCCGACCTCGACGAGACACACGTCGGTGCCCTCGGCCGCCTCGCGGATGCGCCGTTTGATGTCCTCGGTGACGTGCGGGATGATCTGGACCGTCTTCCCGAGGTAGTCGCCGTCGCGCTCCTTCTGGATGACGTGCTGGTAGGTCTTGCCCGTCGTGATGTTGTGGTCGGCGGTCATGTCGACGCCGAGGAACCGCTCGTAGTTCCCGAGGTCGAGGTCGACTTCCGCGCCGTCTTTCAGGACGTACACCTCCCCGTGCTCGTAGGGGTTCATGGTCCCGGCGTCGACGTTCAGGTACGGGTCTATCTTGACCGCGGTGACGTCGAACCCGGCGTTCTTCAGGAGTCGGCCGGTGCTCGCGGCCGTGATACCCTTCCCGAGGCCGGACATGACACCCCCGGTTACGAAAATGAACTTGCGCCCCATCTCTGGGTCGTATTCGTCCGTCGGCATACTGACCGTGTGCGAGCGTACTTCAAAACCATTTCGGAGGGAACATCGTGTGCCAGAGCACCGCACGCTCCCGAATCCGCGAGAATCGCGCGACGGCGACGCGGCGACGACGCCGACTTGACGGGCCGTCCCCGGTCAGTCCAGCCTTTTAATGACTCGCGCCGGATTGCCGCCGACGACCACAGAGTCGGGCACGTCTTTCGTGACGACCGCGCCCGATGCGACCACCGCGTCGTCGCCGATGGTGACGCCGGGGTTGACGACCGCCCGGCCGCCGAGCCACGCGTTGTCGCCGATTGTCACCGGCTCGCCCGACTCGGGGCCCTTGATTCGCTCCGCGGCGTCGAGCGGGTGGGTCGCGGTGTAGACGTGGACGCCCGGCCCGAGCTGGGCGTTGTCGCCGATGGTGATGGGACAGACGTCGAGGAAGACGCAGTCGAAGTTGGCGAAGAAGTTCTCGCCGACGCGGACGTTGTAGCCGTAGTCACAGCGAAACGTGGGCTCGATTTCGAACGACTCGCCGACCTCGCCGAACAGTTCCCGAACCAGCTCCTCGCGGCGTTCGGTCTGGGTCTCGTCGGTGTCGTTGAACAGGCGCGTGAGCCGTCGCGCGCGCTTTCGCTCCGCGACGAGTTCCGGGTCGCCCGCGTCGTACGACTCGCCGGCGAGCATCTTCTCCTTCTCGGAGGGCATACCACCACCCACTGGCGGGCCGGTGGTAAGTGTACGCACGGCTTCCGCGACCGCAGGATTTGACTCGTCCGGTCGCAACCGTCCGTGTATGACAGAGTTCCCGCGACTCGGCTTCGGGACGTACAAGCTCGAAGACCGCGACGAGTGCGTCGAGGCCGTGAAGACCGCCCTCGACGCCGGCTACCGCCACGTCGACACGGCCCAGATGTACCACAACGAGGAGTTCGTCGGCGAGGGGCTCGCCGAGTCCGACGTGGACGTCGACGACGTGTTCGTGGCGACGAAGCTCGACACCGACAACCTCGGCTACGACGACGTGCTGGAGACGGCCCGCGAGTCCGCCGACAAACTCGGCGTCGATACCATCGACCTGCTGTACGTCCACTGGCCGCTCGACAGCTACGACGAGGACGAGACGCTCGCGGCCCTCGACGAACTCGCCGAGGCGGGCGTCATCGACCACGTCGGCCTGAGCAACTTCCGACCCGACCAGCTCGAATCGGCCATCGAGACGCTCGACGCGCCGGTGTTCGCCCACCAGGTCGAGATGCACCCGATGCTGCAGCAGACCGAACTCCGCGAGTTCGCCGCGGACCGCAACCACCGACTGGTCGCCTACTCGCCCATCGCGCGCAATCGGGTCGCCGACGAGGCGGTCATCGTCGACATCGCCGAGAAACACGACGCGTCGCCCGCGCAGGTCGCCCTCGCGTGGCTGATGGAAAAGGGCGCGACGCCCATCCCGAAGGCCGCCTCGCCCGACCACATCCGCGACAACTTCGCCGCGCTCGACCTCGACCTCGACGACGGGGACGTGGCCGCCATCGACGGCCTCGATTCGACCCACCGCATCGTCGACTTCGACGAAGCGCCGTGGAACCGCGCCTGAGCTGAGCCGACCTGTCCCCGGCCGTCGGCGGCGACGCTGAAACGCTCATTTCCGTCGAGTACGACGTCCTGTGTCTCGTATTCGTCGTCACCGACGCCCCGACAGAGTGAGACGTGCGACCCCGCCGCAAACGGGGTGAACATATATGATGGACTCGCCCGTACCGTCGAACATGGCAACGGTGGTGGTGGTGTGCCCACACTGCGGACAGCACGTGGAATCGAGATACGAGGGCGACGCCGACTTCGACGGCGTCAGACAGCGGCTGAAAAGCGAGTACCGCGTCGCGCGGCAGACCTGTCCGGTCTGCTCGAACCCGTACGACCTCCGCCGGGCCTGAGCGGCCCCGGCGGCGCGGTGACGACGACCTCGGCGGGTGGCCGAGGGCGTCGGCGTCGCGGTCGCGTTATCCGGTGTTCTTCATCCCGGCGGCGATGCCTTTGACGGTGAGCCGCAGGGTCCGTTCTTCCTCGTCGGTCCGGTGGGTCTGCGACAGCAGGTGCGTCTGCAGCAGGTTCAGCGGGTCGACGTAGGGGTTGCGGCGGCGGAGGCTCTCTTCGAGCCACTCGCGCTTCAGGAGGCTGCTGCGCTCGCTGATGTCGAGCAT
This sequence comes from Haloferax sp. KTX1, assembly GCF_902410085.1. Lineage (NCBI taxonomy): Archaea > Methanobacteriati > Methanobacteriota > Halobacteria > Halobacteriales > Haloferacaceae > Haloferax > Haloferax sp. KTX1. The sequence continues at coordinate 272,201 of NZ_CABPRH010000004.1, forward strand.
GAGGTCCGCGGCGTCCTCGTACTCCCCGGTGAGGCGGGTGAAGAACTCCTCGCGGAGCTCCTCGTCGGCGAGGTTCGCGTACTCCGTGGCGATTTCGAGGTCGGTGCGCGCCAGCGCCATCGCGGCGTTGTCGAACGTGCTCCGGAAGAACGCCCACTCGTCGTACATCTCGCGGAGGTCGTCCATGTCGCCGCCGTCTTCGAGGAAGGCGTTGACGCCGGCGGCCAGCGAGTACCAGCCGGGGAGGATACACCGCGACTGGGTCCACGAGAACACCCACGGGATGGCGCGGAGGTCCTCGACGCTCCGCTCGTCGGACCGGGAGGCCGGGCGAGAGCCGAGGTTGAGTTCCTCGATGACGGTGATGGGCGTCGCCTGCTCGAAGTAGGAGACGAAGCCGTCCGATTCGAGGAGGTTTCGGTACTCCTCGCGCGCGGCGGCCGCCATGGTGTCCATGGCGTCGACCCAGCGGTCGGGCACCTCCTCTTCGGGCGTCCGAATCGCCTGCAGGCGGGCGCGAATCTGGGCGTTGAGCATCTGTTCGAGGTTCCGCTCCGCGATGCGCGGATTGGCGTACTTCTCGGCGATGGCCTCGCCCTGCTCGGTGAACTTAATCTGCCCCGTGACGGTCTCGTTCGGGAGCGCGAGCATGGCCTCGTTCATCGGGCCGCCGCCGCGGGAGATAGAGCCGCCGCGGCCGTGGAACAGCCGCATCGTCACGTCGAAGTCGTCGCAGATGTCGGCGAGGCGGCGCTGGTTCTTGTAGAGGTCCCAGTTGGCGGCGAGGAAGCCGTTTTCCTTGTTGGAGTCGGAGTAGCCCAGCATGATCTCCTGCACGTCGTTCCGGGCGGCGAGCGCCGTCCCGTAGGCCTCGTTTTCGAACAGCGTGCCCATGATGCGGCGCGCGCCGTTGAGCGCCGACTCGGTTTCGAGCAGCGGGACCACGTCGATGCCGCAGTGGTCGGGCAGGGAGACGACGCCCGCCTGATCGGCGAGGAACAGCACTTCGAGGACGTGCGACGGCTCCTCGGTCATCGAGATGCAGTAGGTGTCGATAGCGCCGACGCCGTACTCGCGCTGCCACTCGCCGAGCTTGCGGAAGCGGCGGAGGACGCGCTGGGCCGTCTCGGAGACGTCGCCCGGCTCTTCGAGGTCGACGACCGGCTCCTCCTGCAGAATCGCGTCGGTGAGGAGTTCGACGCGTTCCTCCTCGGAGCTGCCGTAGTAGTCGAGACCCTCGTGGGCCAGCGCCTCGTGGACGGCCTCGGTGTGGTTCTCCTGATGGTCGCGGAGGTCGAGGCTGGCGAGGGTGAAGCCGAACGTGTCGACCTGCCGCATCAGGGGCTCGACGTACACGTCCGCGACCTGCGCCGCGCCGGTCCGCCGGAGGCTGGTGTCGATGACTTCGAGGTCGGCCAGTAGCTCACTCTCGTCCGCGTAGCCGTTCGGGCGGACGTCCTCGACCCGGCGGAGCCGCTCGCGCATCAGCTTGAGCTTCTGGCGGTACGGCTCGTTGGGGTAGCGCTCGTCGGCCTCCTCGGCGACGACGGGGAGGAGCTCGCGGTCCGCCTTCAGCGAGCGTTCGAGCTCGTGGCCCGGGTCGATTCGCGTCGCGTCCTGACTCAGCACACCGGAGAGACGCTTGAGCGAGTCGCTGTACTTTTCGAGGGCGACGCTGCGCTGGCGTTCGAGCGTGTCCTCCGTCACCTCGGGCGTGACGAAGGGGTTGCCGTCGCGGTCGGAGCCGGCCCACGAGCGGAACTCGAACAGCTTCGGCACGTCGAGGCCGGGGTACTCGGCGCGGAGCTCCTCTTCGAGCTCCTCGTACACCTCGCCGACCACGTCGAACAGCGTGTTTTCGAGGTACCACTGGACGTTTCGGGCCTCGTCGGTCGGCTCCGGGCGGCGGTCGCGGACCTGCGAGGTCTGCCAGAGGCTCGTCACCTCGGCGACGACGTGCCGCCACTCCTGGTCGTGTTCGAGGTCGGTGAGGCGGCGCTCGTCGAGCGTCTCCAGCCGGTTGGCGATGGAGCGGAGCTTCGATTTCACCGTCTTCCGGCGGGCCTCGGTCGGGTGCGCCGTAAAGGTCGGCTCGATGAGCACGTCTTCGAGGACCCGTCCCAGAAGCTCCTCGTCGACCTCCTCGTCGTCCAGCGCGTCGAGCGTGTCGAGGATGCCATCTTCGAGCGTCCCCTCCTGAGACGCCTCGCGGATGACGCGAACGCGCTCGCGCTCCTCGGCGAGGTTGATGAGTTCGAAGTAGGTCGTGAACGCGCGGGCGACGACGCTCTCGCGCTCCGGTTCGAGGTCGCCGACCACGTCGTAGAGCCGCTCGCGCGACCCGGACTCGCCTTTCCGGTAGGCGATGGCCGCCTGTCGAAGCTCTTCGACTGTCTCGAACGACGCCGTCGACGTCTGCGCTTCGAGCACGTCCCCGAGCAGCGCCCCCAGCTCGCGGACATCTTGCCGCACGTCTCTGGTGTGCAATCGCATCCTACTCGAATACGAGTACCACATTCTAAAAGGCCACGAGTAACGCCGAAAATTTGCCCGGAGATGAGACCTAAACGAACGTTTCTAATGATTCGTCCAGTTTCTCCGGCCGCGGGGTCGGCGGGCCGAACCCCCCGCGGGCGGCCGTTTCGTGGGGCGCACTAACACGGTTGATTCGTCACGCTTTTACTGACCGGGTCGAAGGTGGAAGTATGAGCGATAGCGACAAGTACCCCGCCGATTCGGGTCGCCGTCGGTTCGTCAAGGGCGTCGTCGGGGGAGCGGCGCTCGCGGGCGTGGGAACGACAGGCGCGGCCGCCATCAACACGACGACGTCGTCCACCGGTTCAGGCGGCGGTCCGACGCAGGCGTACGCCATCGAGAACACCGGCGGACCCGCACCGCGCGGCATGCCGCAGATTCCGATCGAGATCGACGACGAGGGCTACATCAGGGGCGTCTGGCCCGAGGTCCAGACCGTCACCCAGAACGGTGTGGACGTCGAACTCGCCATCACCGAGGAGTACAAGGGCACGGACGTCACCTACTCGCAGGACTGGTTCCAGTACTGCGGCGTCCAGACCTACGACGGGCTGAACCCGACGTTCGAGTCGGACAACTACTTCCGCTCCGACAACGGGGCCTACGACTGGCAGTCCGAGACCTACAGCGCCGGCGACCGCCTGAACGTCAACGACTTCGACGAGTACGAGACGTGGGGCAACGGCATCGGACAGGCCGGTCTCGGGATGCCCGCGACCGGCACGTGGCGCTCGGAGGACACCGAGGACACGATGCCGATTCAGGTGGTCCGCTCGACGCGCATCGAGGAGGCGGCACAGGACAACGAGTGGCTCGCCGCCTCGACGGATCAGGGCGTCATCGCGTGGCTCAACAAGTGTACGCACTTCTGCTGTGTCCCCGGCTACAAGCAGTCGGCCAGCTCCGCCACGTTCGGCGGCGAAGACGGCGTCTACTGCCAGTGCCACCAGTCCACCTACGACCCCTTCACCATCGTCGAGACGCTCTTTACGGCGCTGCCGCGCCCGAGCGAGTAACGACCCTCGAAGCCGCCCTCCCGCTTCGAGTCCGACCGCGACGCGTTCCCGCTCTCGATTTTCTCTCACTTCAGAACGACCCGTTTTCGCCTGCGACGAACGCCCCGTTTCGGGCCCGCCAACGTTGCCGCGTGCCGCCAGCGCCGCCGCTCGCGGGTGCCGGATTCGGTCGTGAGAATCGGTCTCTCGCCGCGTCGACGCGCTAGCCCCCGCTGACCGGCGGGAAGAGCGCGAGTTCGTCGCCGGCGGCCGCCGCCTCGCCGAGCGCGGCCGCCTCGCCGTTCCGGAGGACGTTGATGTGGTCGTACAGTTCGCCGTCGTCGCCGAACACCCGCGATTCGAGCGCCGGATGCGCCCCGACGAGGGCGTCGAGCGCGTCGCCGACGGTCGCGTCGGCGTCGGCGACGTCGACTCGGACGGTGCGCGCGCCGGCGACTTCCGCGAGGTCGGCGAACAGCTTCCACTCCATACTCCCGTCTCGTCGCCCGGCGCTCATGAGGATTGCGCCCCGTCCGACCGCGAGCCGTCGCCGCCGGAACCGCCGGTGTCGGCCCCGTCGTCGTCGCCGCCGTCCGTTCGACCCGTGTCGGTCGTCGCCCGGCGTTCGACCTTCCGGAGCACCTCCGGCCGACCGACGACGTAGAGCGTGTCGCCGGCCGCCAGTTCGCGTCCCCGGCCGGGAATCGCGTCCACGGGACGGTTCGAAGACCGGATGGCGACGACAGTCGTATCCACGTCCGAGACCGGCGCGCCGTCGAGGTCGGCACCGGCCGCGACGGTCGTGACCGCCATCGTCTCGTCGGCGTTCCGGAGGAGCGACGCGAACTCGCGGTCGACGTGGGGGTCCGCGGGGAGCGTCACGAGCCGGTACTCTTCGCCGCTCGTCAGGCGGTCGGCGTCCTCCTCGTCGAGGGCGACGGTCGCCACGTCGTCGGCGACGCCGCGGAGTTCGCCGAAGGCGACGCGGGTCGGCGCGGTCGGCGCGTCGGTGCCGCCGTCGGACAGCGAGCCGGTTTCGGGCCCGCCGGCGGGCGTCTGGGTCGAGTCGGCGGACTCGCTCGTCTCGGACGGGGCAGATGCGCCCGCGGAACCTCCGTCCGACGGCCCGCCCGCCTCGTCATCCTCGTCTCCCGCGTCCGGCTTCGGAACCGACCAGACCTGCACGGGGTCGCCGGCGGCCGCGCCGGAGCCGGGGTCGCCGCGAATCGCGACCGCGACGGTGCCGGGCGCGAGCGTCGGCCCGAGGCCGGCCGCCCGACTGCCGAGCGCGAGGTACGACACCTCGCTCCCGTCGTCGAACTCCACGTCGACGTGGCCGACGCCGTGGTCGTCTTTGATGCGCGTGGCGAGTCGGTCGCGGAGTTCGGCCTCGCCGAGCCGCCGGGGGAAAAGCAGCGTCTTCCCGCTCAGCTGAGTCTTGACGCTCTCTGCGACCGGGTCGTAGCCCTCGATGTCGCCGATGTCCTCGGGGAGCGTCACCGACGTGACGCGGCCGACGGTCCGGACGAGTCGGCTCACGTCGGCGTCGAGTTCCTTCGCGCCCGCGACGGCGAACACGTCGGTGGCGAGTCGGTCGCCGGCGACCCGGCCGACCGGCGCGATGAGCGCCCCGCCGACGAGCGACGCGACGTTGAAAACCACGGTGTCGAGTTGGAACACCTCGGTCTCGGTGCCGGTGGTGAACGCGCCGAACAGGCCGATGGTGTTCAGGTAGAGCGCGACGACCGCGCCGCCGAACAGCACCGCCAGCGCCCGCGGGATTATCTCGCGGGTGTACCAGCGGTAGAGCAGCGCGGCGACCGCCGAGACGACGAACGCGCCGACGACGAGGCCGACGAGCCGGAGCGCCTGCGGGACGAGCGAGTCGTCGGCCGGCGGAATCGACACCTGTCCGGCGGCGGCCGCCGACCCCCCGACCGCCGCGAACAGGTCGGCGGCGGGGGCGGCGGCGGTGAGCGCGACCGACATCACGCCACCGCCTCCTCGAAGCGGGTCAGGTCGCTTCTCGACCCGACCGCGTAGAGCGTGTCGCCGGCGGAGACCGCTTGGTCCCCTCGCGGCGCAATCGTCCAGTTCCCGCCGTGGCGGACCGCGAGGACGGCCACGCCGTAGGCGTCGCGGACGCCGGCCTTCCCGAGCGTCACGCCGTCGAGCGGGCTCTCGGACCGAACCGAGAGCCGCGAGAAGCGCTTGCCGGCGCGGCGGAGCAGGGAGACGAGTTCGAACTCCCGGCGGACGCCGCGGGAGGTGACGACGAAGCGCTCCACGTCGCTCCCGAGGAGCGGTTCGACCTTGCTCCGGTCGACCGCGAGCGTGACGCGGCCCTCGCCGCCGACGGCCGTGGGGGCGCGCGGCGCGGCCTTCGGGGCGTCCGCGTCGTCCGCGTCGTCGTCGGATTCGCTCGGCACCTCGGCGACGGAGTCGACGCCGGCGACGGTCGCCGAGACGGTCCCGCCGTCGGCGACGACGACCACGTCGTCGCCCTGCGCGAGGCCCGTGGGGACGAGCGCCGTCACCGACACCGCGCGTTTCCCCGCCGGGAGGCGCTTCGAGAGGCCGCCGACCGGGGCCGCGGCGGTGACGGTGGCGCGGGCCCGCTCGTCGAGTCTGACCTCGACGGCGGCGAGGTCGAACTCGTTTTGCAGGCGGTCGGCGAACCGCGATTCGAGTTCCACGAGCGGGATGTCGGCGGGGAACGTCCACTCCCCGTTGCGGATGTTTGTGCGGATGTCCAGCGGGACCGGCGGGTAGCCCTCGATGTCGCCGACCTCCCCGGTGACGGTGACGCTGACCTGCCCGCGGCCGCCGACGAGTTCGACCACGTCGGTCGACAGCGACCGCTCGGTGAGCTTTCGCAGCGACATCTTCCGGGGAATGTCGTTGGCGAAGGCGTCGCCGCGGTTGTGCGCGTACAGCGACCCCATCAGCACGACCAACAGCGCGACCGTCAGCCTGACCTGGTTGTCCGACTGCGTAATCGTCGGGTCGGCCAGCGCCATGAGGCCGCCGCTCGCGCCCGCGATGGCGACGCTGAGGACGACGACGGCGAGCCCCGGAACGGTGACGCCGGTGACGTAGCGGAACCCGAAGCCGAGGAGCCACGCGACGGCGGCCGGCACGAGTCCCGTGAGAATGCCGAAGTACAGCCCGTAGACGACTTCGACGGGGAGTGAAGCCATGGGCCGGTACACTCGCCGACGAGATAAAGACGTGACGGCGCGCCCGCAACGAGCCGATACCCGACCGTTTTTGCCCTCTGACGCCAGAACTGCGAGAAGCATGGCTTCCGTACGCGAGTGGGTCGGTGCCCGCGCGACCATCGGGACGGTGTTCGTCGCCGCCGTCCTCTCGGTCGCCATCGGCGTCCTCAACATCAGCTCCCCGGTCACCGGCGGCGTGCTGGCCCCGTACATCCCGGAGGCGGTCCGCATCACCGCCGGCTTCACCGGGACGCTGACGGGCTTTCTGCTCCTCGCGAGCGTCTTCGGCCTCCGCCGCCGCTACCGCGCCGCGTGGTACTCGACCGCGGTGCTGCTGCCGGTGACGGCCGGACAGGGGCTCGTGCAGTCGCCCGAGCGGGCGGCCCCGCTCGTCGGCCTCTCGTTTATCAGCCTCGCGCTCTTGGTTTTCAACTACAGGGCGTTCGACCGCGACCTCGACCTGACGGCGACGCAGCTGTCGGCGCTGCTCGCCATCGCGGGCGCACAGACGTACACGACCGCCGGCGCGTGGGCGCTCAGAGAGCAGTTCAACGGCGTCGACACGCTGTTCGACGCGTTCTACTTCGGCGTCGTCACCGGCAGCACGGTCGGCTACGGCGACATCTACCCGCAGACCGCCATCGCCAGACTGTTCGGGATATCGGCGCTCCTCATCACGGTGGCGACGTTCGCCGTGGCGCTCGGTGTCCTGCTCACCCCCGCAATCGAAGCGCGACTCACCAAGGCACTCGGACGCATGACCGAATCACAACTCGACATCCTGGAGAACCACGTCCTCGTGCTCGGCTACGGGGAACTGACCGAACCGATTCTCGAAGAGCTCGGCGACCGCGCCCGCGTCGTCATCGTCACGCCCGACGAGGGCCGCGCCAAGCGCCTCACCGACCGCGGCTACGACGTGGTCACGGACGACCCCAGCGACGAGGAGGCGCTCCAGCGGACCCGCGTCGACAGCGCCCGCTCTGTCGTCGTCGCCACCAACAACGACGCCGAGGACGCGCTGGCCATCCTGACGGCGCGACAGCTCAACCCGGACGTACACATCGTCGCGGCGGCGACCCAGCGGGAAAACGAGCGGAAACTGCGCCGCGCCGGGGCCAACACCGTCATCAGCCCGGCGGCGCTCGGCGGCCACTTCCTCGCCGAGTCCGCCGTCGGCGGGAGCGGCCTCGAAACCATCGAGGAGCGGCTGCTCGACGAGAAACCCGACGACCCGCCCGCCGACGGGACGACCGAGGCTGACGGGGCGGGCGAGGCAGACGAATTCGGACCGGACGGCCGGAACTGACGAAACCGGCGACCCCGGTCGCAAGCGCAAACTGACTCCGACGCCGACGCCGACGCCGACTTCGACTGCTCCGCGTCGCTCCCTCTCCGCTCAGTGCCCGCGGTCGAACACCGCCACGTCGCAGTCTATCTCGCGGATGCGCTCGAACGTCGGCGGCGAGATGAACCGCGAGGCGGGCGAGCGGTCGCCGCTGGAGCCGAGCACCACGAGGTCGTAGGTGGCGGCGTTGGAGGCGATGAAGCCGGTCACGTCGGCGCGGGCGACCCGCGTCTCGATGTTCCCGTCGGCCGTCTCGACCAGGTTGGCGAGCTTCGACTCCGCGGGGCGGCGCTCGACCTCCGAGGCGATGCAGGTCGTGACGCTCACGCTCCCCGTTTTCCCGGCGAGGCGGGTCGCGAAGTCTATCATCGCGTGGGCGGCGTCGCCCGGCCGCGAGACGAGCACGAGGATGCGCCGCCAGCGGTAGGTCTCGCCGGTCGAGCGGAACGCCACGGTGTCGTACGAGCCGCCGAACAGGCCGCGGATGTAGTCCGAAAGCAGGCCGCGGTCCTCCTCGTAGGGCGTCACCACGAGGTCGGAGTTGGTGTTCGCCGCGGCCTCGGTGGTCGCCGTCAGCGGGTCGCCGCGCGCGACGGCGATTTCGACCGGCACGCCCAACTGGGTCCGCAGTTTGTGAGCGCAGGATTCGAGGCGGTCGACCGACGCGTCGGTGTCGGCGTCGAGGTCGCCGTCCGCGTCGGCGTCCGAGTCCGCGTCGCTCTCGTCGGTCGCCTCGGGCGGGAGCACGTCGAGCAGGACGACTTTCCCGGCGCTGTGGGCGGCGGCGAGTCGGGCGGCGAAGAAGGCCGTCTGGGTCGCCGTCTCGCCGCGCATCGGGACGAGCACGTGGTCGTCGCCGCGGACGGTCCCGTAGAGGTACTCCGCCCGGCGCTCGTAGAACTGCTCGCGCCAGACGGTGAAGGCGATGGCGATGACGACGCTGGCGAAGAAGATACTCACCACGTACTCCTCGGGGTTCACGTCGCCGGTCACGAGCGTCAAAAGCGCCGTCGAAAACGCGGAGGGGACCTCCACGTCCAGCGCCCACGTCGTGACGCCGGCGAGGAAGATGGCGAGCGCCGCCGCCGACGGGTGGACGAGCGCGGTCCCGGTCGGGCCGTAGGCCCACCCGGCGAAGCCGACCGCGACGAGGCCGCAGAGCGCGCCGACCGTGAGGGCGACGACGAACTTCACGGGCGAGGCGTACCGCCCCTCGGGGTCCGAAAACAGCGTGTACGACCCCGACGCGAGCGGCGGGAAAAGCAGGAACGACAGCGTGCTGACCGAGTTGGAGATGAGCGTCACCCCGGCGATGAGCACGGGGATGATGAGGAGAATCGAGAGGTGAAGCAGGTTGTTCGTGTTCTCTATCCAGCGACCGAACGCCACCTTCTCGCGCCGCTCTATCCGGCGGATTCGGGCGCTGAGCGCCCCGGCGCGTGCGACCGCGCGGGCCGCGAGGTGGCGGACGTCCACGGCTGTCGTCTACGCGAGTTCGGCGACCGCGTCGAGCGTGATGGAGATGGCGCGCTCGACGTTGTTCTTCGCCTTCTCGGGGAGTTCCTCGTCCGAGTCGGCACCCTTCTGGGTGCCGGCGACGAGGTTACCGTCGACCGTGCAGATAGCGCCGGCGCGGAGGCCCTTCCGGCGGGCGAGCGAGAACACCGTCGCGGCCTCCATCTCGATGGCGAGCAGGCCGGCGGCGTTCCAGTCGTCGACGTACTCGTCGGACTCGTTGTAGAACGCGTCGTCGGAGACGATGGGGCCGACGTGGACGTCCTCGCCGTTGGCCTCGGCCGAGTCGACGAGCGAGGTGAGCACGTCGTAGTCGGGGACGGCCGGGTAGACCTCGGACTCGTAGCGCTTCGAGGTCCCCTCCTCCTTGGCCGCGCCCGTGGCGACGATCATGTCGCCGACTTCGATGTCTTCCTGCAGCGCGCCGATGGTGCCGACGCGGATGAACGTCTCCACGCCGACGCGGGCGAGTTCCTCGATGGCGATGGCGGCGGAGGGACAGCCGATGCCGGTCGAGGAGATGGTGAGCGGGACGCCCTCGTACTCGGCGTTGACGACCTTGTACTCGCGGTTCTGCGCGACTTCCTCGACGTTGTCGCACTGCGTTGCGATGCGGTCGACGCGCCCGGGGTCCCCCGGGATGAGCGCGATGTCGTTCACGTCGCCTTCTTCGACGAGGAGGTGGGGCTGTTTCGCCATGTACCGACCCACTCGGGTCGCGGGCAAAAACGACGCGGTTCGACCGGGGCGGGGGCGACTCGACCGAGCGGCCGACTGCCCAGCCGACCGACCGCGCCGGCGTCACGCGACCCCGGTGAAGACCACCGGCGCGAGGACCAGCAGCGTCGCGCCGAAGACGAGCGAGGAGCGGAGCCACTGCCCGCGGACCGCCGTCGCGCGCTCCTCGTAGATGCGCCGGCCGGCGCGCGGGAGGACGAAGCGGGCGAACGCGACGTAGATGAACGCCACGACGACCGCGGTCGCGACGAGGTGCGACGGGAGGTCGACGCCGGCGACCCCGAGGTCCGGCGCGACGGCGTCGGTCGCGAGGTAGGCGACCGCGTAGAGGACGCCGGCGAGTCCCCCGGCGGCGTGGTGGACGGCGTTGGCGTCGCCGAAGCTCACCTCGTCCGGCGAGGTCCGGCGGACGACCGCCGCGGCGACGTACGCCGGGGTGAAGCCCTCGTCCTGCCGCCACATCGGGATGGCCATCACGACCGCGGCCGCGACGCCGACGACCGCGCCGAGGAGCAGTCGCCCGGCGACCGCGCCGAGGCTCGACGCGGCGTCGAAGGCGGCGACGGCGGCCGGGAGCTGGTCGAACATCGTCCCGACGAATGGCTGGTGAGGATAAAACTGGTCGGGTCGTCGCCGAGCGGCGGCTCGCTCGGAGGTGACTCAGCCCTCGACGAGGTCGTCCAGCCGCCGCCAACTGAGTTGCGTCCGCGCGCCCGGCTCGGCCGCGGTGAGCGCGCCGCAGGCGTTGGCGACCGCCAGCGCCCGCTCGTAGGTCGCCCCGTCGAGGCGGGCCGCGATGAAGCCCGAGGCGAAGGCGTCGCCCGCGCCGGTCGTGTCAACCGCGTCGATTGGGTAGCCGGGGTGGACGTGTCGCTCGTCGCCGTCCCTGACCTCCGCGCCGCGCGGGCCGTGTTTGAGGACGAGCGTCGTCCGCGCGAGCGCCGCGGCCACGTCGGAGGCGGGTTCAGGGCCGGCGCTCCGGCCGCGTTCGACCGCCGCCTCGCCGAGCGCGGTGGCGGCCTCGCGGTCGTTGAGAAAGACGTAGTCCACCTCCCGGAGCGCGTCGGCGTAGCCCCGGTCGCCGACGCGCCGCCCGGGGTCGAAACTGACCGTCGTGTCGACCTCGTGGGCCCGTCCGGCGAGCGTCGCGGCCGTCTCGGGCGACTGGCTCGTCAGGTGGAGGTGGTCGGCCGCCGCCAGCGGGTCGGCCGGGAGGTCGGTCGCCTCGAACGCCTCGTTGACGCCGGGCGACCCGAGGACGAACACCTCGCCCGCGGCGTCGACGACGATGTACTTGACCGTGGTCGGGCCGCGCTCGACGCTGACGACGTGGCGGCAGTCGACGCCCTTCGAGGCGAGTTCGGCGACGGCGGCGTGGCCGTGTTCGTCGTCGCCGACGCTCCCGAGGAGCGCGGCGGGCACGTCGAGGCCGACGAGGCCGCTGGCGACGTTGGCGGCGCTCCCGCCGCCCGCGCCGACCCGCGACTCGACGGTCGCCTCGCCGTCCGGTTCCGGCAGGGCGTCCACGCGGAGGGTGACGTCCCAGTTCACGTGACCGGCGCAGATGACTCGGGACATGCGTCCGCGTAGGTCGGGCCGCCGATGGCATAACTCCCTCGGGTCGGGCGACTACGGTGCCGAAAAATGGAGTGTGGGCGCGTCCGAGCGGGGCCGCGGCCTCAGCCGGCGATGGCGAACAACAGGAGGTTGTGGACGCCGGGGCCGAGGCCGACGGCGGCGACGAGGCCCAACAGGAGCGACCCCTCGGTCGGGTCCTCGCGGACGTAGTCGGCGAGGAGGGCGACCACGAAGCCGGCCACGGCGAGTTTCACGAGGACGAACAGCCAGCCGACGCCGACGGCCTCAGCGGTCGGGAGCGTCGCGGCGGCGTCGAGGATGACGCGCGACAGCGGCGTCCGCTCGCCGAACCCGAGCACGTCGACGCCGACGGCGGTCGACAGCGCGTCGAGGGCGTGCCCGAAGATGGCGAGGAGCCCGAGCGACCCCGCGGCGGCCGCCTCGGGCGCGAGTCGCGTCACGACCCGCCACGTCAGGGGGGTGACGACGAGCGCGGCGACGAGGGCGAAACCGGGCCAGACGACCGAGAGGGTCCCGGCGGCGAGCCCGATGAACAGCGCGAAGCCGGCGAGTCCGGCGGCGACGAGCGCGCCGGGAGCCGCGAGCGCCGTCGGCGAGGCGAGGTCGGTCGCGTCGAGCGCGAGCCACGTCGCGCCGGCGACGACGGCCACGGTGAGGTAGACGGAGGGCGTGCCGGCGAGCGGTTCGACCGCGGGCGGGAGCGCGTCGACGACGTAGAGCACGTGGAGCGCCGACCCCGACACCATCCACGGGACGAGCGCGAGGACGTGCGCGGGGGTGACCGTCGGGCGCGTGCGAGTCAGTCCGACGCCGACGCCGACGAGTCCCGCGACGAGGGCGACGAGGTAGGGAAGCGGCGGGAGCGCGAACCCCTCGGGGAGGATGGCCATGCAGGAGGCGCGGCGGGGCGGCGTGAAAGCCTTACGTTCTTTAGCCTCGGGTCGCCTCCACCGGGTATGAACCGAGCCGACCTCGCCGCCCGCATCGACCACACGGTCCTCGGACCCGAGACGACGATGGCCGACGTGGAGGCCGTTCTCGACGACGCCGACGAGTGGGGGATGAACGCCTGTATCCCGCCGTGCTACGTCGCCGAGGCGAGCGAGTACGCCCCGGACGTGTTGCTGGCGACGGTCGTCGGCTTCCCCCACGGCCAGCACACGACGACGGCCAAGCGCGAGGAGGCCGTCGACGCGTGGCAGGCCGGCGCGGACGAACTGGACATGGTCATCAACGTCGGTCGGCTCAAGGCCGGCGAGGACGACCTCGTGACCGAGGACATCTCCGAGGTCGTCGCGGCCGTCCCGGTTCCGGTGAAGGTCATCATCGAGACGGCGCTCCTCACCGAGGAGGAGAAACGGCGCGCCTGCGAGGCGGCCGTCGAGGCCGACGCCGCCTTCGTCAAGACCTCAACGGGCTTCGCAGACGGCGGCGCGACGGTCGAAGACGTGGCGCTCATGGCCGAGTACCTGCCCGTCAAGGCGTCCGGCGGCGTCGGCTCCTACGACGAGGCGGTCGCCATGTTCGAAGCCGGCGCGGAGCGCATCGGCGCGTCGTCGGGCGTCGATATCGTCTCCGACGCGCCCGAGGAGTAGGTCGGCCGTCGTCCGTCGGTCGCAGGTCCGTTTTCACACCCTCTCGACGCTCTCTTCTGTTACTCGGCCCGCAACGCGACGAGTCGCCGCGCCCCGTCGTCGCCGCCGGATTCGACCACGAACAGCGCGTCGCCCGCCGGCGTCGGGCCGGTCAGCGCGCGCCCCGCGAGGTCGTATCGCCAGCGCACCGCACCGATGCGGGTGTCGTCGAGGCCGACGCCGCCCCCGGCGTCGTAGGCGACGACCCCGCCGTCGTCGCTCGTGTCCGAGACGAAGACGGTGTCGCCGGCCCCGGCGGGCGGCGCGAAGAAGTCGTCGCCGGCCGCCCACGAGGGGGAGCCGGCACGCTTGTCGAAGGCGTCGAGGCCGGTCCCGTCGGTCGAAAAGACGCGACGGGGACCGACGACGAGCGAGCCGTGCGGCGAGGGCTCCTCGCGGTGCCAGCCCACGGCACCGGCGCGGAGGTCGCCTCTGAGTCGGGCGACGCCCGCGCCGAAGAAGCCCGCGAACACGTCGCCCGACTGGGCGACTGCGAGCGACTGCACGCCGCCGGGGTGTTTGGTTCGCCACACTCCGGTCGCGCCGCGCTCGCCGCCCTCGTCGCGGAGCGTGACCACTTCGCCGCCCTCCGTGCCCGCGACGACGGTGTCGTACCGGGCCGCGAGGGAACGCACCGGACCGAACACCTCCGCGCGCCATTCGACGGTCCCCTCGCTGGCGCGGACGCGGTAGAGGTTCCCCGCGGTGTCGGAGACGTAGAGGCGGTCGCGGTCCGGTTCGGGTCGGACGACGGGTGCCCAGACGCTCGATTCGCTCGGCGCGTGCCACGCTTCTTCGCCGTCGTGGGTGTACGCGAGCACGCCGGTTCTGGCCCCGACGTGGCCGACGTAGACGCGCTCCGAATCGACCGTCACCGACGAGCGGAAGCCGCTCTGAGAGTCGCTTTCGACCGACCATCGCTCGGTGCCGTCGGCGACGGAAAACGCTCTGAGGCGCTCGCTGGTCGCGAGATACACCGTCTCGCCGAACACGACCGGGCGGGCCAGTTCGAGACCGTCCACCTCGACGCCCCACGACTCGCTCGGCATCGACGCCGGCCCGGTCGCGCGGGGGTTGTAGCCGGTCCCCTCGGGCGAGAAGTACGGGTGCGGCCAGTCGGCGCGGCCGTCGCCCGTCGAACCCTCGTCGCCGCCGAGACAGCCCGCGAGACCGACTGCCGCGCCGGTTCCGAGGGCACCGACGAAGCTCCGTCTCGACAGCCCCGCGTCGGGGCCGGACCGCGTCACGACTCCGACCCCCCCGCGGTCGCGGTCGTGCCCGCACCGGATGCGTCGGCGTCGCCGACGACGACCAGTTGGGCCTGATCGTCGTCGCGGACGACCGGGCAGTACACCCGCCGGTCGGTCGCGGCGAGCGAGTGGCCGACGTAGCGTCCGAGCGGGAGCGACCAGCGCTCGCGGTCGCCGAGGGGGCCGCCGCCGTCGGTCCGGTTCAGGGCGACCAGTTCGCCCTGCCCGGTGCCGACGTAGACCGTGTCGGCGACGAGGCTCGCCGCGGAGACGTTCTCACGGGGGTCGTAGCGCCACCGCTCCTCGCCGGTCGCGCTGTCGAGCGCCCGGAGCGACCCGCGGGCGGCGTAGAGGCGCTCGCCGTCGAACGCGAGCCGCCTGTGGACGCCGCCGTCGTCCTCCCAGACCACGTCGCCGTTCTGTCGTTCGAGCGCGGCGATTCGGTCCCAACCGGCGATGTACACCCGCTCCTCGCCGACGACCGGCGCGACGGCCTCGACCGTCTCGGTCGGGGCCTGCCAGTAGGCGCTGCCGTCCGCGCCGAGGCAGTAGAGCCGCTGGCCCTCGGTGACGACGAAGACCGAGCCGAGGTTGACCGCGAGGGGGAGCCGGACCGCGCCGAAGAGCGACCGCGTCCACCTGACCTCGCCGGCGTCGATGTCGACGGCGCAGACGCGCTCGCCACCGAGGCCGAGAAACAGCGTCTCGCGGTCGTTGGAGAACGCCGGCGGCGTCTGCGGGCGACCGGGGAGTTCGATAGTTCGGAACTCCCGGCCGGTCCGCGCGCGGTAGAGTACGAGCCGGTTCGGCCCGTGGGCCGTCACGCCGAGCGAGTAGACGACGCCGTCGAGGACGACCGGCGCGGTCCAGTTCTTTCCCTGTGCGGACCACAACACCTCGCCGGCGGCCGAGTCGAACGCCCGCAGCGGGTCACCGGACGTGTAGCCCACTCCGTCGACCGCGACGGGTTCCGTGGAGTCCATTCCGAAGTCGGATTCGTACTCGACGGTCGGCTCGGCGACGGCGGTCCCCTCGGGGATGAACGCGGTGTTGGCGTCGTCGTGCGCGTAGGTCCGCCAGCCGCGGTCGAAGCGGACACCCTCGGGGAAGTCGTCGTCCATCTGTCCGTCGCCGCCGAGACAGCCCGCGAGGCCGGCGACCGCACCCGCTCCGAGCAGGCGAAGCGCGTCGCGGCGGCTGCTCAGAGCGACGGCGGAGGAACTGCGGACGGCCGACGAAGCGGCGCTGTCGGTCGCGGCCGAGTCGCGGGCGGAGGACGAGTCCGGTGGTGTCCTGCGAGAACGCATCGACCACAACTGCACAACACCGTAATAAGTACCTTTTCGCCGGTGCGGTAGCGAGGCGCGAACGCGGGACGGCTGAAAAACGGACGACGAGAACGGCAATCGGGGCCGAACTCGCCGGCTCAGGCCGCGGGTCTGGTGCGGCGGGCGGCCGAGCGGTCGTGCAGCATGCTTCCGAGCGCGCCGCCGATAGCGCCGGGGATGCCCGCGAGGGCGACGATGACGACGGCCGCCGAGAACACGGTCAGGCCGAAGAACACGCCCGCGAACAGGACGTTCATGACGACGAGACCGAGGGCGACGATAATCGCGCCCAGCGTCGTGCCGACGAGTCCGTTGAGCGCCCCGTCGGCCATGCCGGTCGTGACGAGGTAGCCGGCGACGAGGCCGCCGATGATGCCCGTGAGGACGTAGCCGACCGTGGGAAGGGTGACGTTCGTGAAGGGAACCGCGAAACCGCTGAGGATGCCGACGACTACGGTCGCGATGAACCCGTAGGCGATAGCGCGCATGTTGAACTTCATAGCGAGTCTAAATACAACTCACGAGATAATGAATTATATTCGCATTTCGGCGGATAATACGGAGGATGCGAGACTCCTCGGGGGCGGAGCGTCCGTCCGGCGCGATGCTCCGTCGGCTGTGTTCGTCAGCATCCACGTCGAGTGGGCGGTGGCGTTCGAGAGACGATATCACGCCCCGCGGACGCCGGCAGGCTCGGGGGAGACCGCGGCGTTTTTGCCCGCTGACCCGGTACGTGGGGTAACCGAATGGCCCGATACCACATCGAGACATACGGCTGTACCTCGAACCGCGGCGAGAGCCGCGCCATCGAGAGCGCGCTCCGCGACGCCGGACATTACCGCGTCGACGGGCCCGAGGAGGCCGATGTCGCCATCATGAACACCTGTACGGTCGTGGAGAAGACGGAGCGGAACATGCTCCGTCGGGCCAAAGAGCTGGAGGCGGAGACGGCGGACCTCATCATCACGGGCTGTATGGCGCTCGCGCAGGGCAACGACTTCCGCGAGGAGGGCATCGACGCCCAGATTCTCCACTGGGACGACGTGCCGACCGCCGTCACCAACGGCGAGTGTCCGACCCCCGGTCCCGGCGTCGAGCCCGTGTTGGACGGCGTCGTCGGCATCCTGCCCATCGCCCGCGGCTGCATGTCGAACTGCTCGTACTGCATCACGAAGTTCGCCACCGGCCGGGTCGATTCGCCCTCGGTCGACGAGAACGTCGAGAAGGCGCGGGCGCTCGTCCACGCCGGCGCGAAGGAGCTCCGCATCACGGGACAGGACACCGGCGTCTACGGCTGGGACAAGGGCGACCGGAAGCTCCCCGAGCTACTGGACCGCATCTGCACCGAAATCGACGGCGAATTCCGCGTTCGCGTCGGCATGGCCAACCCCGGCGGCGTCCACGGCATCCGCGAGGAACTCGCCGCGGTGTTCGCCGAACACGACAAGCTCTACAACTTTATCCACGCGCCGGTGCAGTCGGGCTCCGACGAGGTGCTCGAACATATGCGCCGCCAGCACCGCGTCGACAAGTTCCGCGACATCGTCGAGACGTTCGACCGGGTACTCGACTACTGGACGCTCTCGACGGACTTCATCGTCGGCTATCCCACCGAGACCGACGAGGACCACGAGCGCTCGATGGAACTGCTCCGCGAGATTCGCCCCGAGAAGGTCAACGTCACGCGCTTCTCGAAGCGCCCCGGCACCGACGCCGCCGACCTGAAGGGCCTCGGCGGGACGCTCAAAAAAGAGCGCTCCAAGGAGATGTCCGAGGCGAAGATGGACATCGTCGCCGCCGCCTACGACGAGATGGTCGGCACGGAGCGCGACGTGCTCGTCGTCGAGGAGGGAACCGGCGACTCCGTGAAGTGCCGCGACGAGGCCTACCGCCAGATTATCGTCCAGAACGCCACCGAACACGGCCTCGAACCCGGCGACTTCGCCCGCGTGACGGTGACCGCCCACCAGACCGTCTACGCCTTCGCCGAGCCGGTCGACGCACGGCCCGAACCGCGAGAGCCCACCGCCGCCTGACTGGCCGGCTCAGCGCCGGGACGGCCGGTTCGTATCCCTGTTTTTCGCCGCGGCAGGCAACAAGATTGATAGCGACGCGACGGGTGACAGCAGTCGTGTCCGACGACAGTCAATCGGAGACCCGAGCGTTCGCGAGAGACGCACTGGAGACGGTCGCTCTCGTCGTCGCGGTCGGTGCGGTGCTGTTCGCGGTCAGCGGCGTGTGGCCGCCGATGGTCGCCGTCGAGAGCGGGAGCATGCAGCCGACCCTCGAACGCGGCGACCTCGTCGTCGTGACCGCCGAGGGTCGCTACGGCGGCCCCGCGGCCGACGAGTACGGCGTCGTCACGGCGAACGCGAGCGAGGGTTACGGACGGCTCGGCGGGCCGGGCGACGTCGTCGTCTACGACGCCCCGTCGCGCGACGGCTCACCTATCATCCACCGCGCGGTCTTCCGGGTCGAGGACGGCGAGAACTGGTACGACCGGGCCGACGACTCGTACGTGGACGGCGCGGACTCCTGTGCCGAACTCCTGAACTGCCCCGCGCCGCACGCCGGCTACGTCACCCGCGGCGACGACAACGACTACTACGACCAGGCGCGGGGCATCGCCCCGCCGGTCCGGCCCGACTGGGTGCGGGCGAAAGGCCAGTTCCACGTGCCGTATCTCGGAGCGCTCCGGCTGGAAGTCCAGAAGCTGTTCTGAGGAGCCCCGGCGCGTCAGCGACCGTCGCCGCCGTCGGGCGAGAACATGGTGTAGCGCTCGGTCTCGTCGTCTTCCTTCCACTCGCCGAGCTCCCGCGGGTCGATGTGGACGAACACGTCGTCGACCTCGTCGATGTTCCGAATCGCCTGTACCACCCACGTCTCGATGTCGTGGGCCTCGGTAATCGTCATGTCGCCTTCGACTTCGATGTGCAGGCTCACGTCGATTTCGGGGCCGACGTAGTGGGCGACCACGTCGTGCGCGCCGTGAACGTCGGGGTGCGACAGCGCCGTCTGGACGATGAGCGCCCGGAGGTACTCCGGCGGGGCGGCCCCGACGAGGTAGTTCACGTTGTCGCGGACGATCTCGTAGCCGGTGTAGACGATGCCGATGGAGACGACCATCGCGGCCAGCGGGTCCAAGATGGGGTAGCCGAACTGGCCGCCGACCACGCCGACGAGCGCCGCGCCCGCGGTGAGGATGTCGTTTCGGTTGTCGACGCCGGCGGCGACGAGCGCGGGCGAGTTCTGCTCGCGGCCGACCGAGTAGCAGTAGCGATAGAGGACGTACTTGGCCGCCGCCGCGACGACGAGGACGACGACGCCGAGCGTCCCCGCGGACCCGCCGTAGGTCCCCGTGAGGATACTGGACGTGCTCCGCCAGAGAATCGCCCCGCCGGCGGCGAAGATGCCGACCGCGACGAAAAGCGAGATGAACGGCTCGATGCGCTCGTGGCCGTGGGGGTGTTCCCAGTCCGGCGGCTTCGTCGTCAGGTAGAGCCCGCCGAGGATGATGGTGCTGTAGACCGCGTCCGCGAGGCTGTTGACCGCCTCGGAGCCGAGGGCCAGACTCCCGGTCGTCCACCACACGCCGCCCTTCCCGACGACGAGAAGCACGTTCGCCGCGAGGACGACGAATCCGACCCGACGGATGGCCCGTTTCCGTTCCATTACCGTGGCTTTCGGGAGTGGGGTTCAAATGCGCTTCGGGCCGGAGCGGCCTATTAGACGTACTTCACGTGAGTTTTAGAGTCAGTCTAATTCGAAGTACACGGCGTCGTCGGAGCCGTCGACGGCCGCCCCGCCGAGTTCGGCGAACGCCTCGTGAAGTTGGTCGTAGGAGTCGTCGAGCGCCTGCACGAGCACTTTCGTGTCGGAGATGACCGGCATGAAGTTCGTGTCGCCGCTCCACCGCGGGACGACGTGGGTGTGGAGGTGGTCGTCGATGGAGCCGCCGGCGGCCGAGCCACCGAGGTTCTCGCCCGCGTTACAGCCGTCGGGGTCGAAGGCGGCGTCCAACGCGGCGAGCGTCTTCGACTTGAGCCGCGCGTGGTCGAGGAGTTCCGCGTCCGAGAGGGCGGCGAACTCGCCGGTGTGGCGGTACGGGATGACCATGACGTGGCCCGGCGCGTAGGGGTAGTTGTTCAGGAGGACGAACGAGTGCGGGGTGCGAGCGACGATTTTGCTCTCTCTGTCGTCGTCGCGTTCGGGGAGCGCACAGAAGGGACAGCGGTCGTCGTCCGGGTCGTCGGCGTCTTGGTCGTCGTCGCGGGCGACCCAGTCGATGCGCCACGGGGCGAACAGTTGGTCCATGTGGGTGGACTGACCGCGACGGCCAAGACGTTTCGGTTGACCGAGAGCGGTTTTACCCCCGAGGAAGTGCCGGAGCGCCGAACGCTCTCAACCCCGGACTATCAGCAGGTATCGAAGTACGATAATACTGAGTACAACACCGAATAACCCGTACCCAATGCTGGTCGCGTAAAAATAGAACAGGAACCCAATTATCGCGCTGGATACGAGAATGACTACCCAACTCCGTTTGTGGTTCGTTTTTCTACTGTTCATTTTGTTGTTTATATAGCATCAATTTTATTGAAAATCATTGGTGCTCAGAGTGGAGCTAGAGCTACGCTTTATCTTGTACCTTCATCCACTTTCACCGTTCGGTGGCTAGTATTTGCATGGGAACTACCATCATCTTGAACTTGCACTTCTATTGTATGTTTGTAGTCACCTGCACTTCCCTGAAAGCCATAGTAATCACCCTCTGCGTAGACTGTGTAATAGCCTTCACCAACTCCACCAGATTCTGTTTCATAAGTAATTCCATTGAACTCTTCACCTACGCCACCAGCATTTCCAGAAAGTGAATAATCTGTGTAGGTGAAAATTCCATCTTTGACATCCCATTCCACTCTTGCCTGTAGCTTTGACCTCTTGTCGATTCCTGAACCTTTTTGTGATTTATATACAACGTAATATTTGTTTGTACTTGCAGCAGCTGAAGACCCAATCATGCCTATTGAGAGTCCACTGATGCCAGCTGTTGCTACTGCGGAGCGCTTCAGAAAGCTACGACGCGACCGCTGGTTATCTATTCTTTCGTTCATTATACTGGGGAACTCTCTTCAGAGGTCCAATCACCGGTCTCGTCTCCTCTAATCTCGATTCTTGCAGTAACTGTGCGCCAATCTGCACCTAGTTCTAATTTGAACTGTCCTGACTCCCATGCTGTGAAATAGTTTGAGTAAATATCTGTTTGCCCAGACATCCTAGAGCCCTTCACATAATGCCCCGCCAATGCGTTTGACTGTCCAAAACTGCTATGGCTCAGCTCAGAGTAGCCATTTCCTTCGCCATGTGCATACCACTGGAAGTTAGCTTCAAAGGTATATTCTACTGTTCCGGCGAGAGTTTTTCCCTTGGTATCTACTTCGACATGTATCGGTTCTCCCGAAGAGGCTGCTACAGAGGAGGTTCCTGTGGATAATTCAGTAGTATCGTTCAGATCTAATTTTTCAACAGACCACTCGACATTTTCTACATGGAAATCGAGTACTGCAGAAACCTGTTCTGGAGTTAAATCGTCAGCGATATCTGGATTGTTCAATGGATCATTCTCTTCGATAAATGAGCCAACTTCCTGACTGTTATTTGGGTTGAAGTTATATGTTTGAGAACTTTTCTTCTCCCTTGCCGAGCCTGTTTTTGCAAGACCGGCTACTCCAAGCAGAGATATCCCGCCAATTTTCATCACATTTCTTCGGGTTGTATTATCTTCCATGATGCAATTTGGTAAACATGTACCAATTATATATATATATATATTCCGATAATTTATCCATGCATAATTGATATTAAAATTAAATCTACATTTCCAATTGACAATTTCTACATTCACAAACAAGTATTTCATTGAATTAATCCACCGTGAACTGCGGAGGAATGATCCTCAAAAAAGACAGTGGCACACTAGTAGCAATGGATTAACCGAGATGAGAATTCAGTTTGGGATTCAAAAGCTAATGAGCGAGCCGTGTAGTACCACTTTAGAACCACATGAGACGCGTTTCCAATTTTTCCCAAATGGCACGTCCTCCGGGCGTCGTACGACTTCAAAAATCAGTTCCAAGTGCCAATAACAGCAACCGTCCCACTATCTCGTGAGGTTCTCGTAACCGTCTTCGGTGACGATGATGGTGTCTTCGGCCTGTCCGACCAGCGCGCCGTCTTCCTCTTTCAGGACGGGGTAGCCGCGGAGGATGCCCTGCTGTTCGAGTCGGCGGATGGCCATCTCGGAGCGGCCGCCTTCGAACCAGCGGGCCGCGAAGGGGAGCAGTTTGTACTTCTCGCGCACCTCGTCGAGCAGTTTTCGCGACATCCGGTCGCGGACCGAGCGGTCGTTGACGAGGCTGTAAATCTCGTTTTTCGACCCCTCGCTGACCTTGCCGGTGCCGTCGGTGGCGAACGGTTCGATGGCGACCACGTCGCCGACTTCGAGTTCGACGCCGCGCTCCGCGCCGCGGTTCGGGATGGTCGGGTCGGTGTGGGCGTCCCACTGTTCGACGCCGTGGCCCGAGAGGTTGAGGACGGGCGTGTAGCCGTAGCCGCGAATCACCTCCTCGATTTCCGCGCCGATTTTCCCGGTGTGCGCGCCCGCTTCGACCATGTCGAGGGCGGCGTCGAGCGCCTCCTCGGCGGACTCGACGAGTTCGTCGTTGCCCGAGAGGTCGACGGTCACGGCGGAGTCGGCGATGTAGCCGTCGACGTGGACGCCGACGTCGAGACAGACCATGTCCTCGCCGAACTCCGTGTCGTCGTCGCGGCCGGGGCTGGCGTGCGACGCCTCCTCGTTGACGCTGATGTTGACCGGGAAGGCGCAGCCGTCGGCGAGTTCGCGGATGCGGGCTTCGGCGTGTTCGGCGACTTCGAGGTGGGTGACGCCGGGTTCGACCATCTCGGCCGACTCGTCCAACACCGTTCGGAGGACCTCCCCCGCCTCTCGATACTTCTCGACCGTCTCGTCGTCGAGGGGTCCGATGCTCATGGCCGCGACTTCGCGGCCGCGCCGGAAAGCGATTGCGGGATGGCCGGCGGTCGGAGGCGGGCCGCCGCCGTCGACTCGCGTGGCATGCGTGACAGGCTCTCCCGTGTCTATATAGCACAACAGTCCGAAACTAGCAACCCTTTCTTAGGCCGGGATGTTCTGAAATAGGAGAGCACGTTTCCAATGAGTGTCCCATCCTTCCACCCCGACGTCGCCGAGCACCACCTTCGAGTCGACATCGACGACTGGAACGACGTGTACGTCGTCGGCGACGTACACGGGTGTCTGCCGGCGCTCGAACGCCTCGTCGACCGGCTCGACCCGTCCGACGACGACCTCGTCGTCTTCGTCGGCGACCTCGTGCGGAAGGGCCCCGACAGCAAGGGCGTCGTGGACTACGTCCGCGAGCGCGACAACTTCCTGACCGTCCGCGGCAACAACGAAGAAAAGCTCATCCGCGGCACGAAGGAGATAGACGCGCTGACCGACGACGACCTCGACTGGATGTCGAACCTCCCGGTCGCCATCACGTGGGACGGGGCCATCGTCGTCCACGGCGGCGTCCACCCCGAAAAACCGCTTTCCGAACACGACGTGGACGAACTCGAAAACACCCGTGCGATGAACCCCGGCGACAGCTACGACGGCCCCTTCTGGTTCGAGTACTACGAGGGTCCCGAGCGCGTCTTCTTCGGCCACACCGTGATGGCCCACCCCGCCGTGTTCGAGCACGCGATGGGCCTCGACACGGGCGCGGTCTACGGCGGCGCGCTCACGGCCTACGACCTCCACGCCGACGAACTCGTCGCCGTCGAGGCCGAGGTCACCCACGAGTCCCGCAAGGACTCGAAGATTCTCGAACCCCGCCAGCCCGCGCTGGTCTGAGCCCCGCCGCGGCGACGGTGGGAGCGACGGCCGAGGCGGCGAACTAAAGGTCGCCGCCGAACCATCTCCTCTCAGCATATGTCCGACGACGAGCCTCGCGGCG
Organism: Haloferax sp. KTX1; assembly: GCF_902410085.1. Classification (NCBI taxonomy): domain Archaea; kingdom Methanobacteriati; phylum Methanobacteriota; class Halobacteria; order Halobacteriales; family Haloferacaceae; genus Haloferax; species Haloferax sp. KTX1. The sequence continues at coordinate 296,403 of NZ_CABPRH010000004.1, forward strand.
GCGACTCGCAGGGCCGGCGCGCCGGTCAGTCGACCGCGCCGGTCCGCGCCCGCGAGCGCGACGGAGACGCGACGGAGCCGGCCGACGCCGACCTCGCAGACCCCGCGCTGTATCTCAACCGCGAACTCAGCGAACTCGCCTTCCACGAGCGCGTCCTCCACGAGGCGAGAGACGACCGCAACCCGCTTTTCGAGCGCGTCAACTTCCTCTCGATTCTCACCTCGAACCTCGACGAGTTCTTCATGAAGCGCGTCGGCGGCCTGAAACAGCAGATGGCCGCGGGCGTGAGCGAACTCTCGCCCGACGGTCGGACCCCGAGCGGGCAGTGGTCGCTCGTTCTCGACCGCGCCCGCGACCTGCTCGACCGGCAGTCCGCCTGCTTCCACGACCTCGTCCGGCCCGCGCTCGCCGACGCCGGCATCGAAATCGTCGGCTACGACGACCTCGCGCCCGACGAGCGGGCGGCCCTCCGCGACTACTTCGAGGCGTCGGTCCTGCCGACGCTCACGCCCCTGACGTTCGAGCCGGCCCATCCGTTCCCGTTCATCTCGAACCTCTCGCTGTCGCTCGCGGTCCGCACGACCGAGGGCGCAGAGGAGCCGACGAAGTTCTCGCGGGTCAAAGTCCCCGGCAACCGCCCGCGACTCGTCAACGTGGACGAACGGGTCGGCGACGCGGCTCACACGACCGATGCCGGCACCGCCGCGTCGGCCGCCGACTCCGCCACTCCAGTCAGATTCGTCCCGCTCGTGGCCGTCATCGAGCGCAACATCGACCTGCTGTTCCCGAACGTCGAAATACTCGACACCTCGGCGTTCAGGGTGACGCGGAACGCCGAGGTCCGCCGCAACGAGGAGGTCGCAGAGGGCCTCATCGCCATGATAGAGGACGTGCTCCGCCAGCGCCGGTTCGCCACGGTGGTCCGCTTGGAGGTCGAGTCGGGCACGCCCGAGGCCGTCCGCGACCTGCTCACAGAACAGCTCGGCGTGGACGACCCCGAGGTGTTCGAGCGCGACCTGCCGCTGGACTACGGCGCGCTCGCGTCGCTTTTCGACCTCGACCGGCCGGAACTCGAAGTCGCGCCGTGGACGCCCCAGCCCCACCCGCGGTTCGCCGGGCGCTCCGCGGACGACCCCGCGTCGGTGTTCGCCGAAATCGCCCGGAAGGACGTGCTCGTCCACCATCCGTACCACTCGTTTACGGGCACCGTCGGAACGTTCCTCGCGGCCGCCGCGGCCGACCCCGACGTGCTCGCCATCAAGGCCTCCATCTACCGCACCGCACCGGACTCCGAGGTCATCGAGACGCTCATCGAGGCCGCGAACAACGGCAAGCAGGTCGCGGTGATGGTCGAACTCAAAGCCCGGTTCGACGAGGAGAACAACCTCCGGTGGGTCCGCCGGCTCGAAGAGGAGGGCATCCACGTCGCCTACGGCACCATCGGCCTCAAGACCCACTCGAAGACGGCGCTCGTCGTCCGCGAGGAGGGCGACGAGGTGCGGCTGTACTCCCACGTCGCCACCGGCAACTACCACTCCCAGACGGCCAAGCTCTACACCGACCTCGGGCTGTTCACCGCCGACCCGGACATCGGCCACGATCTCGTGCGCCTGTTCAACTTCTTCACCGGCCACGCGCGGCAGGAGACGTACCGGAAGCTACTGGTCGCGCCGACGAACCTCCGCGAGGAGATGACCCGACTCGTCCGTCGGGAGGCCGACCACGCCCGCGCCGGCCGCGACGCCCGCATCGTCGCCAAGATGAACGCGCTCGAAGACCCCGCGATGGTCCGCGAACTGTACGAGGCGTCGGTGGCCGGCGTCGACATCGACCTCGTGGTCCGCGGCATCTGTCGGCTCCGACCCGGTATCGAGGGCCTGTCGGAGAACATCTCCGTATCGAGCGTCGTCGGTCGGTTCCTCGAACACTCGCGTGTCTTCTACTTCGAAAACGATGGCGACCCGGAGTACTACGTCGGCTCCGCGGACTGGATGACCCGCAACCTCGACCGCCGGGTCGAGGCCGTCGCGCCCGTCGAGGACCCCGAACACCGCGCCGAACTCGACGCCGTCCTCGACGCGCTCCTGTCGGATAACCGCCGGCGCTGGGTGATGGACGCCGACGGGCGGTACGAACAGCGTCGCCCCGGCGACGACGAGCGGGTCCGAGAGGCCCACCGAGAGCTGATGGACCGAGCGCTCGGCGCGGCGTCCCGGGCGGGCGACGACTGAAGAAAAAGACCGGTTCAGGCGCTCGGTTGCACCCGCGCGAGCACGTCGCCGCGAGCGAAGTCGTCGCCCTCGGCGACGAGTCGCTCCGCGACCGTCCCCGTCGTCGGCGCGGCCACGTCGATGCTCACCTTTTCGACCTGTATCTCGCAGAGCGTCTCGCCCTCGTCGACCGCCGACCCCTCGCGGACGAACCAGTTGGCGAGGTAACCCTCGGTCACGTCGTCGGCGTCGTCGGGCCACGAGTCCGCCGAGTTCACGTCGACGGTGTCGCTCATCGTCCGGCCTCGCTTCCGTCTCCGTCTGTTTCGGGCGCTCGTCTCATTCGTGGAGTTCGCGGACGGCCGCCGCGATGTCGTCGGTGCCGGGGTTGACTTCGTCTTCCAGCGAGCGGGCGTAGGGAATCGGCACGTCCGGGATGGCGAGGCGCTTGACGGCCGAGAGGTCGTCCAGCGCGCCCTCGGCGGCCCGCGCGACGATTTCGCCCGTCACGCCGAACGACTGGTAGTCCTCGTCGACGACGAGGAGTTTGCCGGTCTTCCGAACCGAATCGAGCACCGTCTCGGTGTCGAGCGGCACGAGCGTCCGGAGGTCGATGACCTCGGCGTCGATGCCGTCGTCGTCGAGCTGTTCCGCGGCCTCCAGCGCCCGGTGGACGTGCAGGCCGAGGGTGACGACGGTCACGTCGCTTCCCTCGCGTTTTACGTCGGCCTCGCCGAACGGAATCGCGTAGTCCTCCTCGGGGACGCCGGTCTTCGGGCCCGAGGGCGACGGCATCCAGCCGAGGCCCATGAGGCGCTTGTGGAACATGTAGACGACCGGGTCGTCGTCGCGGATGGCGCTGTGCATCAGCCCCTTGGCGTCGTAGGCCGTCGAGGGGACGACGACCTTCATCCCCGGCAGGTGGGCGAAGGTCCCGTAGAGCGTCTGGGAGTGCTGGCCGGCGTCGTTGTAGGTGCCGCCGACGGCCGTGGTCAGCACCATCGGGACGGAGAACGACCCCCCGCTCATGTAGGTGTTCTTCGCCATGTTGTTGTAGATCTGGTCCATGGCGACGCCGAAGAAGTCGACGAACATCAGTTCGGCAATCGGGCGCATCCCGGCCTGTGCGGCCCCGACGGCCGCGCCGAGGTAGGCCGTCTCGCTGATGGGGACGTCCATCACGCGGTCGCGGCCGAACTCGTCCAAGAGCCCGGTCGTACTGGAGAAGATGCCGCCGTAGTCGGCGACGTCCTCGCCCATGTAGAACACCTCCTCGTTCTCGCGCATCTCCCACGCGATGGCCTCGACCATCGCCCTGCTCATGGTCAGTTCGCGGTCCGTCTCGGTCGCTTCGGTGTAGTCTCGTGATTCGGTCGCCATCAGTTGTCACCTCCCGTCTCGTCGCCGTCACCAGCTTCGTCAGCCGCGCTCCCCCCGTCCGTCGCCGCCTGCGCCGGCGGGTTCGTGAACACGTTCTCGTACGCCTCTTCCGGGTCGGGCTCGGGCTGTTCTTTCGCCCACGAAATCGCCTCCTCGACCCGCTCGTGGGCGCGCTCTCGAATCTCGTCGATTTCGTCGTCGGTCACGCCGTGCGAGCGGAGGTCCTCGGCGAGGCGCTCGATGGAGTCGCGCTGTTTCGCGCGGTCGATGTCGGCCTCGGGGCGATACCCCTCCGCGTCGCCCATGAAGTGACCCATCCGGCGGTGGACCTGCACCTCGATGAGCGTCGGCCCGTTGCCGTCGCGGGCGCGCATCACGGCCTCGCCCGCCGCCTCGTACACCGCCATCGCGTCGTCGGAGTCGACGCGAACGCCGGGCAGGTCGAAGCCGTCGGCGCGCTGTGCGCCGTTCTGTACGTCCGTCACGCGGTCTTTCGGCATGCTGATGGCCCAGTCGTTGTCCTCGACGACGAAGACGACCGGGAGGTCGTGGACCGCCGCGAGGTTCAGCGATTCGAGGAAGCCGCCCTGGTCGATAGCGCCCTCGCCGAGGAAGGCGACGGCCACGGCGTCCGAATTCCGCTTTTTGGCGGCCATCGCCGCGCCGACCGCCGGCGGGCAGCCCTGCGCGATGATGCCCGAACACGCGAAGTTCACGTCGGGGTCGAACAGGTGCATGTGGCCGCCCTTCCCGCGGCACAGCCCCGTCTTCCGGCCGAAAATCTCGGCCGTCATGCGCTTGAGGTCGACGCCCTTCGCGATGGCGATGTGGTGCGGCCGGTGCGGCGCGGTCACCGTGTCGTCGTCGCGGAGGTGGATGCAGACGCCCGCCCCGGACGCCTCGTGGCCGGCCGCGAGGTGGAGTTCGCCGGGAATCGGTCCCGCCGAGATGTCGAACGCCGGCTGTTTGCCGACGAGGTACTCGTCCACCAGTCGCTCCTCGTACTGTCGAGCGGTCACCATCTGCTCGTACATCGTCCATAGGTCGGTAACACTCACCATGGTTGGCGTACGGGTGTACTCTCGATTGTATATTAACATTAATTGTGTAAGTCATGACCATCAGAACGAGCGGACTGCGAATTCACGCGAACCGACGGGTCGAGACAGGCCTAAGCCCCAGTCCGTCGTATCGTCTCGTATGAACGACACGACGCCGAACCTCGTCTCGATACCCGTCGGCGACGCGGTGCTGGAGGGCGACCTCCGGGTCCCGGACGGCGCGTCGGGACTCGTGGTGTTCGCCCACGGCAGCGGCAGCAGTCGAAAGAGCCCGCGAAACAACTTCGTCGCCGAGGCCATCCGCGACCGCGGGGTCGGGACGCTCCTTTTCGACCTGCTCACCGAGGAAGAAGACGAACAGTACGAGACGCGGTTCGACATCCCGCTTCTGACCGAGCGACTGCTCGGCGCGACCGAGTGGCTCCGGGGCCGCGACGACACCGCCGGCCTCGACTACGGCTACTTCGGGTCGAGCACCGGCGCGGCGGCGGCGCTCCTCGCGGCGGCCGACCTCGGCGACGACGCGGGCGCGGTCGTCTCTCGCGGCGGCCGCGTCGACCTCGCGGAGTCGCGGCTCGGCGACGTGACGGCACCGACGCTGTTCGTCGTCGGCGGCGCCGACGAGCCGGTTTTGAGTCTGAACCGCGACGCATTCGCGCGGCTCGACTGCGAGAAGTCGCTGGAGGTCGTCGCCGGCGCGGGTCACCTGTTCGAGAGGCCGGGCGAACTGGACGAGGTGGCGGACCTCGCCGCTGACTGGTTCGAAACGCACCTCGGCTGAGGGCGTCGCTCGGGGAACCGACCGCAGGGCGAGCGCGGAGCCGAGTGCGGGGCGACTGCGGGGCGACCGCGGAGCCAAGTTCAGGGCGACCGGGATGGGTCGGGCGGCTCAGCGCGAGAACTTGAGGTCCTTCGCGGGGTCTTCGACGACGACCCACCAGCGGACGTCCTCCTTGGGGTGCCGGCGCTCGACGTGCTCGTCGAGTCGCTCGCCGCTGTCGAAATCTCGACCGCAGAGGTTGCAACGGTGGTGTCTGTTGGCCATGTGCAGAGCTACGACCGCTTACAAAATGAATGTAGCTCGCGCCGGGGCGCCCGGCGGGCGCGGGTTCAGACCCCGTCGACGAGGCGTTCGAGCTGTTCCGGCGGGACCGCGCCGCGGGCCGCGTAGCCGTCGTAGGCGAAGGTGGGCACGCCGGTCACGCCGTGGCGCTGGGCCTCGGCGAACTGCTCGCGCACCTCCGCGAACAGCGCGTCGTCCGACAGCGCCGAGCGGACTTCGTCGCCCTCGACGCCGGCGTCCTCGGCGAGTTCGACGAGCAGGTCCTCGTCGCCGATATCTTTGCCCTCCTGCCAGAGCGCGTCGAAGATCGCCACGTCGAATTCGAGCCACGTGTCGTTGTCGTACTGCCCTTTCACGTAGAACGAGGCGACCTGCGCCGGAAGCGAGTCGATGTCGGTCGCGATGTCGAGGTCCATCTCGACGCCGTACTTGTCTTGCAGACGGCGGACGCCCTCCTTGGCCTGCTCGTAGTAGTCGTCGTCTTTCCCGTCCTCGACGGAGAAGTCGATGCTCCCGTCGGGGCGGCGCTTGTGGCTCCGCAGGTCGAAGGGGTGCCAGTCGATGTCGAGTTCCTCGTCGCGGGTCGCCTGATACTGCCGCAGCGACTCGCGGCCGAGATAACAGAACGGACAGACGTAGTCCGAGTAGACGGTGATGTGGTCCGGCTCCGCGTCGGGTTCGCTCATACACACTCGTATCTCTCCCGGTTACAAAAGCGGATTGCTCTGTCGCGTGCGGTCGGCGCGAGCGCCCTCCGAAGCGAACAGTCTCGAATATCGTTCTTTTCAGCCATCAAGTAGCAAAGTTTTGATATTACTGTGGTCGGTCTTCGAAACCGACCGGCGGTCGCATCCGGGGGACGCTAACAATGAAGTTACAAAAAATCGCCGACGGCCTCAGGCGGAACTGGGACGACCGATACTGGTACGCGGACGTGTTCAACAGGTACGTTCCGCGGTACTACTACCAGGAGGTGAAGTCAAACGACGGCGCGTACGTGGTCGAACGGGACTGGGACAACCTGTTCATCTTGGACGGCTGTCGGTTCGACCTGTTCGACGAGGTGTACCGCGGGTCGTATCGGGAGGAGTTCGGCGGCACGCTCGAACGGGTCACGTCGCGGGGGAGCGCCTCGACCGAGTTCCTCGAAGAGAACTTCCACGGGCGCGAGTTGAAAGACACCGTCTACGTGACGGCGAACCCGTTCGTCTACCAGATTCCCGGCGACCCGTTCCACCACGTGGACCACGTCTGGATGGACGACTGGGACGACGAACTCGAAACCGTCCGACCGGAGACGATGGTCGAACACGCGAAGGAGGCCCACGAGCGGTTCCCCGACAAACGCCTCATCGTCCACTTCATGCAACCGCACTACCCGTTCGTCGGCGACTACCGCCTCGACGGCGACCGGGGGTATCTCGGCGCGGTCGCCAAGTCGCTCGACGAGGACGTTCCGGACGTGAAACTCGTCTGGGAGCGCCTCCGCGAGGGCGACGTCGACGAGGAAGACGTCTGGCGCGCGTACAGGGACAACCTCGCCCTCGCGCTCGACAACGTTCGGGAACTCGTCGAAGACGTCTCGGGGAAGCACGTCGTCACGGCTGACCACGGGAACGCCCTCGGCGAGCGGTCCGGCCCGTTCCCGACCAGGGTCTACGGCCACGACGACTACCTGCACATCCCGGCGCTGGTCGACGTCCCGTGGCTCGAACTCCCGGCTGACGAGCGCCGCGACACCACGCGCGGCGACCGCGAGACTGAAGAGCGCGAGTACGAAGACGAGTCGGTCGAACGGCGGCTCGAAGCGCTCGGCTATCGGTGACGGGGCCGCGGTGATTCGTCGCCGCGAGTTCGACCAGCGGGCCGCCGTCGCCGCCCGCACGGGACGGTTCGGGACTCAGGCCAGTCGGAACCGCGTGTCGGTGAGTTCCTCCGAGACCTCCCAGAGCCGGGCGGCGGTTTCGGGGTCTCCGGCGCGGTCGCTCGGCTCCGCGATGCCGGGGGTGCCGCGCATGCCGAACAGCCCCTGCGGGCCGACGTACTCCCCGCTTTCGACGGCCGGCGACGTGGCGGCGTACAGGAGCGGGAGCGCGCCCATCTCGGCCGACTGGGCGAACAGCGCGTTGCCGAGTTTGCTCATCCAGTACCGGAGCGTCGACCCGGACGCCTCGGGCCCGCGGAACTGGAGGTTGGTGGCGGCGTAGCCGGGATGTGCGCCCACACTCAGCACGTCGTCGATACCCGCGGCGGTCAGCCGGCGGTCGAGTTCGAACGCGAAAAGCAGGTTCGAGAGCTTGCTCTGGGCGTAGGCGTCCCACTCGTCGTAGTCGCGTTCGCCCTGCAGGTCGTCGAACGCCATCCGACCGCGCTCGTGGAGGCCGCTCGACATCGTGACGAGCCGCGTCTCGCCGGGCGTGTCCCGGAGCGTCGGAAACAGGTTGGCGCTCAGGGCGAAGTGGCCGAGGTGGTTCACGCCGAACTGCGTCTCGAAGCCCTGTGCGGTCTCTCGCCGGGGGACGGCCATCACGCCGGCGTTGTTGCAGAGGACGTGCAGCGACCCGTGTTCGGCGGCGAACTCGTCGGCGAACCGCCGAACCGAGTCGAGGTCGGCGAGGTCGAGCTCCGAGAGCGTCAGCGAGGCCGCCGGAACCGACTCGCGGATGTCGGCCATCGCGTCCTCGCCGCGGTCGAGGCTGCGGCAGGCCATGACGACGTGCGCGCCCTTCTCGGCGAACATGCGCGTCGCCTCGAAGCCGAGACCGCTGTTCGCGCCGGTGACGACGACGGTCTTCCCCGAGAGGTCGGGGGCGTCGGCCGCGGTCCAATCGCTCATGGGGAGTTCCACGGACCGAATCGAGTAAACCGTGGCGGCGACGGTCAGCGCGGCCGGAACGGGGTCACCGCCGGCCGCGACGACCTCACTTCGACGCGGTGCTGGTCTGCATCCCGTCGGAGTTGTACGCCGAGCCGAAGCCCTCGTCGTCGAGGAGGATGATGCCCGCCGACGACCCGGTGAGTTCGCCGAACTCCTCGATGGCGAGGTCGGCCGCGGTCTGGGCGTCACAGCCGCGTTCGAGGTGGCCGACGGCGCGACGCGCGAGCGTCACGCGCGCGATGTCTTCACCTGCTCCCGTGGTCGACGCGCCGCCGGCCGGGGAAGCGTAGAAGCCCGAGCCGATCTGCGGCACGTCGCCGACGCGGCCGGCGAGGGCGAACCAGCGGCCGCCGGTCGAGGTCGCGGAGGCGAACGTCTCGCCGTCGGTGGCGACCGCCCCGACCGTGTCGTGGCCGGGAAGGCGAACATCGTGAGCCGAGCGGCCACTGCTTGCCGAGGTCTCCTCGGAATTGTCGTGGCCGGGAAGGCGAGCGTTGCGAGCCGAGCGGTCACTGCTTGCTGAGGTTCCCTCGTTCGCCGGCAGATAGCCGTCACTCGCTTCGGCCGTCGGGTCGCTCGTGCTCTCGCCGAAGCGGTCGGCGAGCCACGCGAGGTGTTCCGTCGGCGACCCCTCGGGGGCGTCCGCGTTCGCCCAGCGCTCGCGGGTCTCGTCGGTGAAGAGGTCGACGCCGGTCTCGACGCCCGCGTCGGCGGCGAACTCGACCGCGGGGTCGCCCGCCAGGAGGACGTGCGGGGTGTCTTCGAGGACCGCGCGCGCGACGGAGACGGCGTGTTCGACGCCCGCCATGCCCGAGGCCGCGCCGGCGCGGCGGTCGCTGAGCATGACGCCCGCGTCGGTGCGGACGACGCCGTCGGACTGGACCGCGCCGCCGACGCCGGCGTTGAACCGCCGGTCCGATTCGAGGACGCGGACCGCGGTCTCGACCGCCGAAAGCGGGTCCGACTCGCTCGCGCCCGCGTCGGCCGCGTCGTCCATGACGGCCTGTCTGGGCTCCGGTTCGCCGGGGATGCCGCCCGCACCGCCGTGGAGGATAACTCGCATACGCGGGTTGTCCTCCGAGCGCGGGCGTAAACGTATCGACCGCGGAATGGCGCGGGATTTGCACCTCGCCGTCGATAACGGCAGGACTTTTACACCGCACTAGAAAGCTCTGATTGTTCATGAGTTACGACCAGATTGAGGTTCCGGACGACGGCGAGAAAATCACGGTCGACGAGGAGACGGGCGAGCTCTCCGTCCCCGACAACCCGATTATTCCGATCATCCACGGCGACGGAATCGGAACGGACGTCGGCCCCGCCGCGCAGAAGGTCCTCGACGCCGCCGCCGAGGCGACCGGCCGCTCTGTCTCTTGGATGCGCGTCTACGCCGGCGCGTCCGCCCGCGACAAGTACGACGAGAACCTGCCGGAGGACACGGTAAGCGCCATCCGCAACCACCGCGTCGCCATCAAGGGCCCGCTCACGACGCCCGTCGGTGCCGGCTTCCGCTCGCTCAACGTCGCGCTCCGCAAGAAGCTCGACCTCTACGCGAACGTCCGGCCGACCTACCACCTCGACGGCGTCCCGTCGCCCGTCAAGAACCCCTCGGCGATGGACATGGTCACGTTCCGCGAGAACACCGAAGACGTCTACGCCGGCATCGAGTGGGAAGCCGGCACCGACGAGGTCCAGCAGGTCAAGGAGTTCGTCGAAGAGGAGATGGGCGCCACGGGCGTCATCCACGACGGCCCCGTCGGCATCGGCATCAAGCCCATCACCGAGTTCGGGACGAAGCGCCTCGTCCGCGAGGCCATCGAGTACGCCCTCGAAAACGACCGCGACTCGGTCACCCTCGTCCACAAGGGTAACATCATGAAGTTCACCGAGGGCGCGTTCCGCGACTGGGGCTACGAACTCGCAGAAGCGGAGTTCGGCGACGTCACCATCACGGAAGACGAGCTCTGGGAGGAGTACGACGGCGAGAAGCCCGAGGACAAGGTCGTCGTCAAGGACCGCATCGCCGACAACATGCTCCAGCAACTCCTGACCCGCACGGCCGACTACGACGTCATCGCCACGATGAACCTCAACGGCGACTACATGTCCGACGCCGCCGGCGCGCAGATCGGCGGCCTCGGCATCGCCCCCGGCGCGAACTTCGGTGAGGGCCTCTGTCTCGCAGAGCCCGTCCACGGCTCCGCGCCCAAGTACGCCGGCGAGGACAAGGTCAACCCGACCGCGATGATCCTCTCCGGCCGCCTCATGTTCGAGTACATGGGCTGGAAGGACGCCGGCAAGCTCATCCGCGACGCCGTCGAGAAGACCATCTCGGACGGCGACGTGACCTACGACCTCGAACGCCAGATCGAGGGCGGCAACAAGCTCGCGACGAGCGAGTACGCCGACAAGGTCGTCGAGAATATTCAGGAACTCGCGTAAGCGAACACACCACTTCTCTCTCGCGGCACCGACGCCGCAGTTTTTCGCGCCGGCTACAGTCGATTCGGGTCCCGCCAGCGCTGAAGCCGGTTCCACAGGGGTCTGACGACGCCGAAGACGACCGCGCCGGCGGTGTCGGCGACGATGTCGACGCCGGTGTCTTCCAAGTAGACCGAACGCGGCCACTCGACCCAGAAGCCGGTGAACAGGCGCTCGTACACCTCGAACCACGTCCCGATTGCGGCGACGGCCATCGGGAGGACGACGAGGAGCGCGACCCGCGAGTGGAGCAAGCGAGGGTTGAGGACGTAGAGAATCGCCGCGACGCCGAACCCGGAGGCGGCGTGGACGAGGATGTCCCACCACCAGATGCGCGTGTAGAGAAACAGCGCCATGCTCGTGAAGTGCGTCGCGGTGACGACGCTCCCGAACGCGGCGACGACGGCCATCTCTCGGGGGCGTTCTTCCCACCCGGCCAACACCGTCTCGTTCCAGGTTCGTCTCAACATGCGCGGGTCGGTGACCGGAACGCGTCGACTCGGGTTGCGGGGCGCGGTGTGTGGTCTCCTGCGAGCGGAAGCATAGACGAGAGATCGATCATCATCGATATGTATCTTTTTTCCGACGAAACAACACGTTTGGGGTGAGGTCACCCTCGTCGCGGCCGTACCGACGCCGACGTTACCGGTCCGCCGGGCGGTCGTCGTCCGTTTTCTCGCCGCCGTCCGAGCGGAGGTGACCAACGCGGGGCGACGACTCGCCGGGCGTCGCGTCGGTCGGCGTCCGAGACCGGACGAGACCCTCGACGAAGGCGAAAAAGCCGAGGCCACCCGCCACGTCGACCACGAGATCTATCGCGGTGTCCTCGGCGTAGTAGGCCATCGACCAGCCCCACCAGAAGTCCTTGAACAGGTACTCGTACACCTCGAAGCCCGCGCCGATGGCGAGGAGGACGCCGGCGACGACCACGGGGGCGCGAGCGCCCCGGAACGTCCGCGGGAACACGAGGAACAGCACGCCAGCGACGCCGAAGCCCGAAAGCGAGTGGGTGAGCACGTCCCACCACCAGATGCGCGTGTAGACGTCGTACGCGAGCCCGCCGAAGTGGAGCGCGGTGACGACCGCCGACCAGACGCCGACGAACGCCCACAGCCACGGCTCGCGCGCGAGCTTCGAGTGACTCATCGTCGCCCGTCGCTCGTCGCGGTGACCGGAGTGTTCGACGCGCCGGGCGTTGTCCATGGAGGAAGTACGCGGGGGGAGGGCATAGTTAGGGACTACCGTCTATCGGATTGTGACACCGGGTTGATAAATGCTTTCTCCTCATATGTTTCGACTGAAACGTATCACGGCCTCGTTCGAGAGGCCCCCAACCCGCCGGAACCTCCGTAACGGTGGCTCTAACGCGCGGCGGTTCGCGCCCGACGGCGGTCCAGCCACGCCGAGTTGCGGGGGCCCGCGGTCCCGCGGCGGCTCGCGCTCCCGAACGTTCAAATCCGACGCCGCGGAACAACGGCGTATGTACGCGGTCGTGGGGTGTACGGACTGCGCGAACATGTGGTTGCTTTCGGACCCCGACGGGTCGAAGACGGCGACGTGTCCGCGGTGCGGCAGGCGACACCAGACGAAGAAGCTCCGGCGCTTCTTCGAGTCCGACGACAGGGACGCCGCGCGGCAGGCGCGCTCGGCGCTGTTGGCGAAGAAACACGGCGACAGCGAGGCGTTCGCGCAGGTCGAACACGTCTCGGAACTCGACCGGCGGGTCGAGGAGTCGGGCGTCGACGACCGCGAGTACCTCGAAGGCTCGGGGCTCGACGCCGACGAGGTGTTCGAGGCGGGCGAGGCCGCCTCTCGCGGTCGGAACTCGTCGTCGGGGTCGCCCGACCGCCTGACGGTCGTCCGCGAGGCGGTTCGGGACGGTGACCGGCCGACCGAGGCGGAAATCGTCGCGGCGGCGGTCGAGCGGGGCGTTCCCGAGGACCGCGCCCGCGACCTGCTCGATAAGCTCCGGCGGCGCGGCGAGGTGTCGGAGTCCCGGGGCCGACACCGACTGGTCTGAGCGCCGGGGTCGCCCTCGCGGGCGTGGCTCAGAGCGCGCCGAGCAACTTCGCCACCGTCAGCGCGGAGGCGACGACGCCGAGGGCTAACTTCACCAGCCTGAGCGCGAGCGCCACCCGCCGCGCGTCGTCGTACTCGTCGGGCGATTCGGGGTCGGTACCGCGTGTGAGGAGTGGCATGGGAGGGGATGGGTTGTGGACACGCCCGCGGGTGCTCCCCGACGGACGCATTTTCATCGTTTCCGCGGAAACGGAATAAACGCGAGCCACGGGTGCGGAGTGAAAGTGAAAGTGGACGGGTGGTGGTGATTTCGGAGGTACAAGCCGAAGGGACGCGAAGAAAAGCCGATGAGTCGTCTCCGACGGCGGTGAAACTGAAACCCGGTTCGCGTTATCGGCCGAGTTCGGCGTGCGCGCTGGAGAGGTGCCGCGAGGCGAGCGCGGAGAGCAGCGAGAGTTCGCCCGCGAGGGAGCCGACGGCGATGCACTCGGCGAGGCCGTCGGCGTTGGAGCCGGCGGGGTCGCCGCCGCCGCTGACGCCGAGGACGTCGAGGCCCTCGGACTGCGTCGGGAGCTTCGTGCCGCCGCCGACGGTGCCGACTTCGAGGGAGGCGATGGAGACCGAGACGTAGAGGTCGCCGTCCTGCACCTCGGCGGTCGTGATGGCGTTCGCGCCCTCGACGACCTGCGCCTCGTCCTGCCCGGTGGCGAGGAACATCGCGGCGACGACGTTGGCGACGTGGGCGTTGAAACCGAGGCTCGCGGCCTTCGCGGAGCCGACGAGGTTCTTGCGGGTGTTGAGTTCGGCGACCGCTTCGGGCGTGGTGTGCAGGCGCTCTTCGACCACCTCGCGCGGGATTCGAACGTCGGCGGTGACGCTCCGCCCGCGGCCCTCGACGGCGTTGATGGCGGCGGGCTTCTTGTCGGAACAGAGGTTGCCCGAGAGGGCGACGAGCGAGGCGGTCGTCTCCGCTTCGACGACGCCGCAGGCCGCCTCGGTGGCGATGGTCGCCATGTTCATCCCCATCGCGTCCTTGGTGTCGTAGCGGAACCGTAGGTACACGGAGTTGCCGACGACGTACGGCGTCACGTCGAGGAGTTCGCCGTGGTTCGTCGTCTCCTCGGCGGCCTCCTTCAGCGCCGCGAAGTTGTCTCGGGTCCACGAGACGAGCGCCTCGGCCTCGGCAACGTCGGCGACGCGGAACACCGGCGCGCGGGTCATCCCGGACTTGAGGACGCGGGCGGTCGCGCCGCCGGCGCTGTTGATGACCGAACAGCCGCGGTTGACCGACGCGAGGAGCGCGCCCTCGGTCGTGGCGAGCGGGAGGTACTTCTCGCCGGAGACGGAGCCGCCGTCGACGCTGACGGGGCCGGCGACGCCCATCGGCACCTGAATCGCGCCGACCATGTTCTCGATGGCCGACTCGGCGGCCTCGGCGGGGAAGCCGTAGTTCCCGACCGCGTCGAGCGACGCGCCGGACTGCTCTTCGACGAGCGAGCGGCGCGCCTCGGCGGCGGTGTCGGCGTCGGCGTGCGCTTCGAGTTCGTGGAGGCGGAGTTCGCCCTCCCGAACGCGGTCTGCGAGGGACGCGGCGTCTGTCATGCCCCGACGTTTCCCGCGCCGGCCCTAACGCGTTCCGGTTCTTCCAACGACCGCCGCCTGCTCCCGTCTGAGGCCGCCCGACCACCGCCCGACCACCGCCCTACTACCG